>NZ_CP042435.1:1338000-1672500 GCF_007971225.1 Panacibacter ginsenosidivorans
ATTGTTTATCCAAATCCGGTAAAAGCAGGAGGAACAATTTTCATAAAGAACATACAAGGCAATGCATCCTTTACTTTATATACTGTCGCAGGCAGGCAGGTTGCAAAAGGCAGCTGTACTACAGGCATTATTCAACTGCCAGAAAATATTAGTGCAGGAATTTATATTGTTGAAATAGACAATAGAATAATTACAAGACAAAAAATCGCAGTGATAAAATAATCATGGTTTTGATAATTAGGATTTTGACTGCTTTATATAGGTGCTGGTGGTAGTAATTACTGCAGGTTCAAAATCAAATTTTATGGTAACAAAAAATTAAATACAGGTATGAAAACAACAATCAAGACAGGGCTTGCGGCATTGATTATGCTAATAGCAATTTCCTGCAAAAAGGAAAATACAAACATGCGTGCTTTTGCAAAAACTGATGACAGTGCAATGCAATTATCGGTCTCAGATCTTACTGCTGCTGATGCAGTAATAATAGGTACACAGGTATGGATGAAAAAAGACCTTACGACCAGCTATTACAGGAACGGAGATAAGATACCACAGGTAAAAGATCCAGCTAAATGGGCTAAGTTAACAACAGGAGCGTGGTGCTGGTATAATAATGATCCACGCTATGGTAAGCTGTATAACTGGTATGCTGTAAATGATCCCAGGGGGCTTGCACCCGCCGCAGGTTGGCATATACCCAGTGATGCAGAGTGGACTGCATTAACTACATTTTTAGGTGGTTATACTGTGGCTGGTGGAAAGATGAAAGAAACCGGAACTACACACTGGCTTACGCCTAATGCAGATGCTACCAATAGTAGCGGGTTTACTGCACTTCCCGGAGGCACACGATATTATCTTGGCGACTTCTTTGATGTTGGTGGCTATGGTTACTGGTGGAGTTCAACAGAATCAGATTCGCAGTCAGCTTATCACAGATTGCTTACTTATTTCTATGGCGCTATTTCAAGATTTACAGATTACAAAACAAATGGTTTCTCTGTTCGTTGTATAAAAGACTAATTGTTTCTTACTACTGAGTAATATATTCAAACAGATAGCCACAGACAACACTACACAAAACCTCTGCTGTTGTTTTCGCTATGATGATACATGTTTGGAATGTACAAGTGACACAGTTGTTCTAAGTATGTAGAATCATTCGTTCAGGAAATTTGTAAAATTGCTTTTACGCAGTTGTCCAGTTTTTTATCGAATACTTCGTATGCCTTTGCTCCGTCCTGTAATAAAAATTGATGTGTTATAATATCTTCTATTGCATAACGCTGCAGCACTTCTTCTCTTATTAATTTTTCAGCGTAATAGTGTGCAGGGCAACGACCGCTTTTGTAAATAAGATTTTTATCATACGCTTCGCCTGGAGAAAAAGAAAAATGGTTTGCTGTATGCACACCAACAGATGATATGGTTCCACCGGGGCGAAGAAGATCAATAGCCATCTTCAATGTAGCAGAACTACCAACAACCTCCATTACTGCATCAGCACCGCGACCATGTGTGTTGTTGAGAATTTCTTCTTTAATATCAATAAGCGATGGATTAAGCGGAACTGCACCAAATTGTTTTGCAATGGCTAATCGTTCGGGTACAACATCAATCGCAAATACGGTTTCAGCACCAAGATGCTTTGCAGCAATGATGGTCATAAGACCTACAGGTCCGCACCCGACAACTGCATAAACATTTTTTGGTTTTATGCCTGCATTGTCTGCACAGAAATAACCTGTAGAAAAAACGTCTCCCAATAACAACCCTTTCTTTTCATTAAGATCATTGCTTAATGGAAGTAAAGTACTATCTGCCATTGGCACGCGTAGATAACCTGCCTGTGCACCATGAAGACCATAACCTTTCTCTACCCAACCAAATAGATTTCCTTTTTCGCAGCGGCATGTAAGACCAATACGACAATAAAAACATTCACCACATGAGGTAGTAAAAGGGCTAATACTTTTGTACCTTTTTTGAATCTCTTTACATCACTACCTGCTTCTTCTACAATGCCGGTAAACTCGTGCCCCATCACTGTTCCATGATCCAGTCCTGTTTCTCTTCCATGATATACATGCAGATCAGAACCACAAATACCGGACATGGTTATTTTTACAATTGCATCTGTTGAATGAAGCAATTGAGGATCCTGAACGTTGCTATATTCAATGATTTCTTTTCCGCCGAATGTTAGTGCCTGCATTGTGTGAAGTTAAAGATTGCGTAACATTAGGAGGATGAGGAGTTCCATAATATTCCGTTTATCCTATAGTTGCCATTAAAACCTGACGTACAAGTGAGTGACACAACAGGCGATGCCATGAAATACTAAAGCTTGCTCCATAAGTCATCCCCGGGGAGTTATTATTTCTCCGGCACAAACAATAAACATCTGCAGCAACAATACCTGCTGCTATTTCAGTTTTACAGCGTGTTGATATACAGCCAGGTATTCTCATATCTACATTAGATAACAATTTATTTAATAAATATTTATTGTTTTTCAATAAATATTTATCTATAATTGCATCATTATTTAAAAAAAACTAACATGAAAACAAGAACAGAAAAAATTTTAGTAGTCCTTAAAATTCTTGCCCTCCTGGGTGCCATTAAATATTCAATTGACTGCGGAGCCCAGTTAACCAATTTTGTAGCAAGCTTTATAAACACTGAATGGGCGAAACGTACGTACGAGGTTAACCTGGATATATTCAACATTCGTGAGAAAAGTATTGCGTATTATTCTTACGCCATGTGTTTAACCATTGCGGTTTCGGCATTAAAAGCAACTATCTGGTACGTAGTTTATGCCTTGCTTATGAAGCTTAAACTTAAAACACCTTTTTCTATGGAAGTAGAAAAAAAATTTGAAAGCATCGCCTTCCTGTTGCTTGCTGTTTGGATCGTGAGCGCCATTTTCTGGAAGATTTATGCTTACTACCTCACGCAGGATACAGGCATACAATTACCGGCTAACAACAGCAGTGATGAATACTTTTTTATGGCAGGTATTGTTTATATCATCTCGCAGATATTTAAACGTGGTATCGAAATGCAGGAAGAAAACCAATTAACCGTATAACCTATGCCGATTATTGTAAATCTTGATGTAATGATGGCTAAACGAAAGATGTCGCTGAATGAGCTTTCAGAAAAAGTTGATCTTACATTGGCTAATCTCTCTATCTTAAAAACGGGCAAAGCAAAAGCTGTTCGTTTCAGCACGTTAGAAGCAATTTGTAAAGTGCTTAATTGTCAGCCGGGTGATATACTTGAGTATGTAGAAGAAGGCAACAAATCGCAAATTTAGTTGCTGTAATTTTTAGGATACTAGCTGCAACGTTTGGCAAACAGATCTTCGCAAAAAGACATTGTATATTGGTCATGCCCGCAGGGCCTTGTCCTTTCAACGGCGCTGCACCCGCTTCTTTGCCGCGATATGGCTGCGCCATCGCTGCAATTTCGGCTTAGCCGGAACCGAACCGGCTGAGATGCCTTAAGCAAGGACGGGTATGAACACGAACGATAAAAAATAAACTGAACAACTGCAGTAACAATTGACAGCATTACATTTCAGTCAAATAATCATTCCTTTTTTAAAGTGCAGGTGCGCAACTAAAGCAATTCTCCGCTTGTTTGCCTTTATAATAGTTTTATGCTGCACAATGAAGATTTCTTCCTAATATTTTTTACCTGTTTATTATTATCTTCTGCACTACGCCGGTAGTATTATTCTTTAGATAATATAAACCCGGACTTACACCGGCAATATTGATAATCGTACTACCATTGATTGATTTTCTAAGCAGCGTTTTACCCGACTGGTCAATAAGTGAAACAATTGCTTTAGTATTAGCCTGGATGTATATCTGATCTCTTGCGGGGTTGGGATAAACAGTGAAGCCGCCATTGTTGAGTTTTGATGCTTTTGCTTTGTTTTCTTTTGGTAATTCCGTTGTTTCAAACCTGCCTGTTTTGTTGTAGACTAATTTCATACCCCAGTAATCGCGACCGCCTCTTGAATGCGTTTTTTTATCTCCTGATATGCGAGATTGGGAGTAGCCGCCTACTATATAATTATTTCCTGAAATTTCTATGACGCTATAAGCTTCATCAGGATCGTTCCCTCCTATTGTTTTATCCCACTGAATATTCCCCTGGCTATCAAGTTTTACAACCCAATAATCTTCGTCTCCCCTGCTGTTTTCTGTTTTTTCGCCTGATATGTTTGAGAAGGAATATCCTGCCAGAATATACCCCCCATCATAGGTCTCCTGAAGAGAAGTTAACTCATCATAGTCGCTACCTCCAATCGTTTTGTTCCATTGTATCTTTCCCATGCTATCAAGTTTTACAACCCAATAATCTTCCTTACCCCTACTGTTTTCTGTTTTTTCTCCTGATATACCTGATGTGGAATAACCGCCCAAAATATATCCTCCATCACTGGTTTGCCGGAGAGCGTTTAACTTATCAGCAAGGCTACCTCCAATCGTTTTGTCCCATTGAATGTTTCCCAGGCTATCAAGTTTTACAACCCAATAATCATCCTGTCCCCTGCTATTTTCAGTTTTTTCACCTGATATATCTGACCAGGAATAACCACCCAAAATATATCCTTCATCACTGGTTTGCTGAACCGAGGTTAATCCATCCGTATTGTTTCCGCCGATTGTTTTATCCCATATAATTTTTCCTGTGCTATCAAGTTTTACTAACCAATAGTCAAATCCGCCTCTGCTATCTTGTGTTTTTTCACCAGAAATATTTGAATCAGACTGGCCACCTAATATATATCCGTTGCCAGTAGTTTGCTGAAGAGAAGTCAACCTATCATTAGTACCATTTCCTCCAATGGTTTTGTCCCATTGTATAGTTCCTGAGCTATCCAGCCTTATTACCCAGTAATCATCACCACCTCTACTATTTTCAGTTTTTTCAGACGATATGTTTGACTGTGAGAAACCGCCTACCAGATACCCGTAATCGCTGGTTTGCAGAAGATCAGATAAATAATCCTGGTCACTTCCACCAATGGTTTTATCCCATTGGATTTTATATGTGCTGTCCATTTTTATGATCCAATAATCATAACCCCCTCTTATATTTTCAGTTTTATCGCCGGATATACATGAAGTAGAATACCCCCCGACAATTATGCCTTTGTCTTTTGTTAAATACATATTGCTAAACCAGTCACTATAATTGCCACCGATTTCTTTTTGCGCTTTGATTTCAGGTTGCGCAAAACTCTTAACGGATATGATACATGTGAGTATAATGATGCATAAAAAACTTTGTTTCATAAAAAGATGTTTAACTAAGTTTCTATTGACGAAGATTTGCAGGGAAAGCGGATGTTCAAAACTATTTAGACTTTTACAACTATTACTTGATACACATTTGCCTGAGAGATGATTAAGATCATTGTGCCTTTGTTAGTCATTTATTCCCTTTTGTTATATTTAGTTGCTCAATTTAGCTTTTGAAGGTGAAATGATTGACACGACAGGGATGCCATGAAATATTGCTGCTTACTAAAAATAAAAAAGCAATATTCATGAAGTAAATACCGTAGCTGACAAACAATGTTTTCTTTCAACGCCGATTTTGTATACTAACTTTCGTACTACTTTAGCCAAAGCTTATAACCAATCTTACAATGAAAATCATTATTAGTTTTTTGATCGCAATTATTATATCGCGTGGTATAAGTATTGCGCAGGTAAAAAGTTATTACATCAACGCGGACAGTACTTTCCCGGGAATGGAGAAGATACACAGTGGCCATTTTATTACCGTTAATATGAGCAACAGGTCCGGAAAAAAATTACTGGTAAGTATTCCCGGTACTACAGGGCCCGCCGATGTAATGAGATCATTCGATAGTGTTGCAGCGCTTGAAGGTTATCATACTATCAGTATTGACTATCCTAATAACCGCAATACTGCAACTTTTATAAACAGCATAGATAAAGAGGCGTTTAATAAATTCAGGCAGGAGCTGGATTTCGGCACACCTGTTTCTGATTCTGTGAATGTAGATTCTTTGAACAGTATTGTTAACCGCATCACTAAACTGGTAATATATCTTGCTAAAACAAGACCTGCAGAAGGCTGGAATAATTTCCTGGATCATGATAAAATAATATGGGAGCGTGTTACACTTGCCGGGCATTCACAAGGTGCGGGGCATGTAAGTTATATTGGGCATGCATTCAAAGTTCATAAAGTTATTATGCTTTCTGGTCCACAGGATTTTTTATCAAACTATGATATGCCTGCACCCTGGTTATCTGCAGATTCAAAAACACCATACAGCAGCTTTTACTCATTTCTTCATGATGATGATGCTTACAACACACAACGGCAAATAAGAAATGATCTTACTGCGATGCATGCAGACTCGTCTGTTATCTGTCGCTTTCAAAACATGAATGCATTTTCAAAACAGTGCAGGATATTTATTTCTGGTATACAGGTGCCAAATACTACGCAACAAAATATGGGAATGCAAAACCATATGGCAAGCATAATGCCTATGCATAGCAAGGTTTGGATATGGTTGCTGAAGGATTAGAAGATTATTTTGTATATGTTGAAATATGTTCAATAGTACAAGTGTGCGACGCAACAGGTGATGCCATGAAAAACTAAGTTGGGTACATAAAAAAACAACCATAGCATAAAACAAAAAAGTTGAATAAACTTTTGCTGCGCTTATTCAACTTTTTTATGATGGCAGCAGGAAATTTACCTGCGGCCGTCGCAAATATTTAACCATGCATTGCGGATCTTTAACTGCTCTGCGGTAGGATTGTTGTTTAACCTTAATATATTTAGTCGCTGTTTGTCAATTTTAGTGGCGGGGGCGGAGAGATCAACCATCTCTATCTGGCCTGTAGCATTCCTGCGTTTTATTTTTATGTGTATTGCATCACCTTCTTTCAAGTTTGCATATAACTGATCGAGCTTTTCCTCAAAATTGCCGGCAGTTATAGGTGAATCGTTGATACTTATAATTTCATCTCCATCTTTATAGCCCATCTTTTTCCCAAAGTCGTTCAGGTTTTTTGTACCTATAGCAATATTGCCGTTTTCTGTTACTTTAACGGCAAACCCTCCGAGAGTAAATTCTTTATAAGTCTCTTTAGGAATAAAATCTACGCCTGCAAGACCAAAGAATTGCTCATAAGGAATGGGCGTTGTACCCTGAACATAAGTGGTAAAGAAATCTTTAAGCTCCGGATAGGTAAGTTGAGCGATGACACTGAACAAAGTATCGTCTTCAAAGAATTTATCCTTACCGTAATTGATACCAAGATCGTGCTTCAGGTCTTTAAGTCCATATTGAGCATTTGAAAGTTTTAATAAGCAGAGATCGAGGCAGGCAGAAATAAGTGCGCCTTTCTGGTAAACGTTTCCATATTGAGGCGCCCATTTACCTGCGCTTTCTTTACTGAGTTCGGTAAAAGAAAGTGAGTCATTGTAATAAGATCGTGAAATAGTAATTTTCTGAGATAAGGTATTAAGAAATTGTTCCGGAGTTTTTAACCCTTCATATTCCTGCACATGATGAGCGTAATATTCTGTACTACCCTCGTAAAGCCACAGATGTTTGCTTAAAATGGTTTCATTAAAATTGAATTCCTTTACTTCCCGGGAACTTATGGTAAGTGGTGTTACAATATGAAAAAATTCGTGGGATGAAATGTCTACCCAATGCTCAATAGCTTCCTTTTCAGGGGCTTCGTCTAAAGCATAAAAGGAAGAATAGGAATGCTCCCAGGCTCCTCCGATAGGGTTCTTTTTTTGTTCGCCATTGAAATAGTAGATAAAGGCGTATTTATCCACCGGCAGTTTACCACCAAGGTAATCTCTGGCTGCCATAAGTAATTTTTCAAGATGTTCTGCCAGGTATCGGGATGTAGCGAGTTTGTGTGGAGAGTAAACAGCCACTAAAACATCAGCATTACCAACTTTTACAGTAGTGGTATCTGGTAAACAAAACATGATAGGGGAATCATAGAGATTGTCAGCATTGTCGCACTGAAAGAGATCGAGTACCGGGGTAGAAGAAACAGGTCTTAAACCTGTGGCTGCATAAAAGCCGGCAGGCTTGGTAAAAGAAAGCTGGAAAGGCATCTTTTTCATACCATCGAAATAACCAAAAAGCCCCGGTGTGTTTATGACAAAATTCTTTCCTGCTTCAAAGCTGGTGCCGCACATGGGATAAACCATATTATTAATACTGGCATCCCAGGTATCTTCAACGTTGTAGGTTATTCTGGAGACCTTATTAGCTTTTTTTATGGCCCATCCGTTGTCACCTGCTGCGGAAACAGGTAGTTCCTTTCCCTTTTTATCAAAAGCCTTAAGGTTATGTACATATTTACCATAGTTGCTGTTCATATAAGTACCCGGAACAATCTTAGGTAAGTAAAAAATAATTTCTTTTTGTGATACCGTGGGGCAAATCAATTCTATATGTAATTGGTCACTATCAACTTTGGTCAGGTCCACACTGTATTTGTAGGTGTTTTGTGCATCGACAATAAACACGAGACCCACAAGGATTAAACTCAACAAAAAAGGCTTATATTGCATATGCTTTTTCATATTACTGCTATTGGTTAAACTGCAAAGAAAAGTAATAGTGTGACTCAACATTTACCGCTCTTCATTAAGATAAATGTGTCTGTCATGAAATAAAGTTAAGAGCTGTAAAATATCCCATGAAGAGAAGTTGTTTTCCCGATTTTGGAAGTGAGTACAAAATTGGAAAACTATTTAATTGATTACCAATATATAATAACAATGGCACCGGGTTTGGTTAAATGATGGGCAATAAGTTTTTGTATCATTTTTAATAACAATACAGAAGCTATAAAATCGAAATATCAATAAAAACCATTTTGCAACATAAACCCTTATTCTATGGTGAAACTTTACACCGGCATTATTACTTTCTTATTTCTCATTCCAGCAATTACCTTCGCCACACCGGGCCGCTTCAATAAAGGCGTTCAGCCGGTTAAGAATAAAGGTTATGTGATCTTTACGCTGGATAATTCAATAAATGGTAATAAACCAATTGAAACCGCTTATGTTATCTTAGATAAATACAACCGCACAGGCGCAGGCTATGTAAGCCAGAAATTCCTGGTAAACGATAACAAGATCATCATAACTGACCTTCCTGAAGGAAAATATTATGCAGATATCTTTACTAAAGGATTTTACAAACAATATTTCACCAGGGTCATCTATGTAAGTAAAAAAGGTAATAACTACACTTTCAAAATGGAAGAAGTAAGAACCTTCACTCCCAGGAAAACAGTTATGCCTAAAGAAAGTACAGACTTTGCTAAAACGAGCGTGGTAAAGATGAAATAATGTACGGTTGAAAGTTTGCAAAATTATTTTGATACCCTGCAGTAGTATATCATAGCATCTGCACTTGCGTCGCACTCTTGTACAGCTGGTTAAAATGGCAGCAGTTATATACCAGAGATTACTGATAGTTTTATAGACTAAATGTACATATAACAGCAAAGCTCCTTACGGGGAGCTTTACTGTTTTTATATAGATGCCCCTTCAGCATATTGTACTCTGTTGCCAAACCTGCTATTCCTGCATGCCGCTCAATGTTTCGAAGGATGAAGTGAGTGACACAACCGCCGATGCCATAATAACATTAAAGCCTGCACAAAAAATCAATTCTTAATAATTTCGCTGATAGTTTTATTGTTCAAATCTTATTCCTACTTCATCGCGGTAACAGGAGGAATATAAGCAGGCACTAAATTTTTAACTGGTGTTGTTGATTTAAGAAAAGCGAATATATCTCTAAGGTCTTCGTCGGAAAGATTTTTGTACTGCTGCCAGGGCATTGGTGGCATCAGTGGACGGGTACCATCCAAACCTTTGTATTTTCCTTCTCTTAGTGCCTTTTTAAACTGATCAAATTTCCAGTTGCCAATTCCTGTTGAATCGCTGGTAAGATTTGCTGAAAAAGAAGTGCCCCATGGACCTACATATGCAGTAAGGTCCGGTGCAAATAACATCCATGATTTTAATTGACTGGTATCAGCTGCAGGCAAAACTGCATCAGACGGATGGCCTGAAAAACGGCGTGAAAGATCTACTTCAGGACCATTTGGGCCAAATACTTTTGGTGAATGACAATCATCGCAGCCCATCATGGTAACAAGATATTTCCCATGATTAATTTGCTCTGCTGTAAAATTGCTTGTGTTGAACTCCACAGCTGTTTTTGTCTCTGCATTGCTGCTGCAGGAAACAAAAATCGCTGCTCCTGCTATTACAACAAGTGCTGCAACTAAAATGGTGATCTTTTTCATAAAGTAATATTTTTCTTTTTTGGTTGTTTTAATAACACAAATCAACAAAGGAATGCTAAAGAAAAGCAGCAACTGTTGTATGAGATGTTTACAAAGCTGTATGAATTGACGTGGCAAATGAATGCAAAGCATGGCAATTTATTCGTTAAATAATATCTTTAGTACCTTAAGCCAACTTAGCTCAGCTGGCAGAGCATTTCATTCGTAATGAAAGGGTCGTCGGTTCGATTCCGATAGTTGGCTCATAAGTGCAACAAATGGAAAGAAATCATTTATGTTAACAAGATCGAATAACATTATTTTTACTTAAATCGTTTTTATGAAAAGAGCCCTTTTGTATACCGTTGTTGCATGGATATTTTGCATTGGCTTCCTTGCCTGTAAGAAAAGTGTAAGCACAGACAGTTCTGCAATAACCATAGAGAATATTTCAGGCACTTATGCATTAAAAGGATTGACCTGGACCTTTGGCGGTTTTAATTTCAATGTATACGATTCGCTTGATGCCTGTGAGAAAGACAATCTTATAAAGTTCAATACAGACAAAACTGTAGATTATATTGATGCGGGTGCTGTGTGTACCCCGCCTGAGGATGATAACGGCACTTGGGATTTACAGGGAGACAGCTTAATATTTAGCAGTAATTATTCAAATGCCAAAATACAAAGTTTTAACGGCAAAACACTAATTCTCACAGGTGTGGCTGATGGAGAGACAGGAGCAACAGCTACTACCACACTGGAAAAACAATAATCAAATTTATAACTCTATGTAATTACAGAAGATTAAAGGCCTTAATAACGAGACCTTTAATTTTACAGGTACTCTTTATAACAAATTCCTTTTCGACTTAAGCATTCTCAAGATCTGCAATAATTATTTTATCCATTTGCATAAGAGCAGCCATTGCTCTTTTTGCTTTTGCAGTGTCCCTATTACCCAGCAGTTCGCCTAATGTTTTTGGAACGATCTGCCACGATACACCAAACTTATCTTTAAGCCATCCGCACCTGCTTTTTTCTCCGCCTTCAGAAAGTTTGCCCCAGAAATAATCTACTTCTGCCTGGTTCTCGCAATCAACGAAAAAAGAAATTGCCTCCGTAAATTTAAATTGAGGCCCCGCATCAAATGCATGGAATTTTAAACCTTCCAGTTCAACAGTGGCAGACATTACCTGGTCTTTTGGAAACGGGCTGCCTTCGCCCCAATGTTTAATGCTGGTAACCTTGGAGTTCTTAAACACAGAAGCATAGAAATTTACAGCTTCTTCTGCTCTTCCATCAAACCATAAGAATGGTGTTATCTTTTGCATATCGTTTTGTTTTATTTTCTATAATGATTTTTATTCTTTACGCCCATCATAAAAATTCAATTTAATTTTTTATGCCAACTGTAGTATTTTATAGCATCGTCCCTTGCGTCGCAATAACTTTATCTTTATATCACATGTCATCTGCAGTTTCATTTTCAACCAACATCACTCAATTCAAACAGCGTTAAAATTTAATGAACAAACCTACCTTTTTAAATTTATTGTTATAAGGTGCGAATGCGACAATAGAAGGTACCCTTTACGACAAAGTTTAATTAAATCAAGAGCATATAATAGCTACATAAAGCGGATCATTTAGTTCTCAGCTTACCCCCCTAACCATGCAGAAGGCAACGCAAGTATAATCAGTGAAATGGCATACCAGTGAGGAGCTTTGTCCAAAATTACAATTGCACCAACAATACTTAAAACAAATCCTATAAACCCACCAATCATTGCATGACGCATAGGTTTGGCTGGTGCTAAAACAGCTGTGATATATATGGGCCCGCTGTTCCATAAACATTGCGGTAAACAATCACTAATACAATAAACCATGATGCATTGTCGTCAAAAGGTGTTTTCATTATACCTTTTTTTCAAGCCGCGTATCTGTTGTAACAGATAAAACAACTACCAACAGAAATCCTGCAACGATTGCCCAAGTAAAATTGCGGTTTAATGTACCGGGTTGTTATTATCCCGATAGCAGCTAATTTCTATTAAAGAGTGTATAATTTGAATTGAATTGCTTTTAAAGAGATGCTATTTGCAGGAAAGATAAAGCGCTTGCCGCGTAGCTTGTATACAAGTAATTGTTTACTCAAAAGTATTAATGAGCTTCTGTGTATTTTTTAAAGTTATCAAGTATTGCCTGCCATCCTCCTTTTTGTAATTCTACCGAATTCATGTCTTCTGCTTCAAAACTTTCGCTCACTTTAGTTGTGTTGCCATTTGTAGTAAAAGTTATGTTTACTTTTCTGCCATCACCAAGTGTATAAGCTATGTACTTGTTTATTGTTACTGTATCATACACACCGCCAAAATCAAAACCGAAGCTGCCATCCTTTGCTTCCATCCTGGCGGAAAAGCTGCCACCTGCACGAAGATCATTTTCTGCTCTTGGCGTGTGCCAGTCGTCTGATGCATTGTTCCATTGTGTAATGTGCTCAGGCTTTGTCCAATATTTCCAAACTTTTTCTACCGGCGCATTAACAGTGCTTTCTACTGTAATTACAATTTTTTCCTTTGTTTCCATTTTACAGATACTTTTTATTGTGGTGACTTTTGTTTACCCTACAAACATCCGTCAATTATTTAAAATAATTACTGTGCAAAAACGACAATTAACGGGTTATTTACGACAGAGCTGAAAGATTTTTATTTGCCCATTTTCACAATTACTATTTAGCATTGTTGCGTCGCACTCTTGTACGTTCTGCTCTGTATGCTGCTTTAATTATACTTTCCATTTAGCATCACCAGTCAAACTTTCCTGCACACGAAACTTCACCATTTTTGTTATTAATGAAAGCGGCAATTTTTTATCTAAAGGAAACTGAACAGACCCTTCTGCAGTCTTATAATGCTCAAGTTCTTTAGCAAATGCTTTTACTGCTGAAGGCGTAGGATAAAATCCAATATGCTTTTTGAAAACAGCGAACGTTACCAATATTCTTTTGTAAGAATAAGCAGGCATGCCCCATTTTAAACCTTCACTAGCGCCAGGCGCAGCTTTGCGGATACATTTATGTAATTCATGTAACTTATCCTGTACATCTTCCGGAGTTCCATCAATATATGCTTCTATAGTTGCCGGCTTTGATTTTTTTGAGAACATACATTTCTATTTGCATATGTAAAAAGCAGGTTACCAAAATTAATTAATCATGTCACATTTGCCACCGAACTATTTTATACTTACAAAATTTCATTGACTAAACCATACTAATCTTTTTGCAAAAATTATTGTTAGTGTCATTTTTTACAGTAAATTAGATGTGCTGCATGCCTTACAGACTCTGACAACCCGCTGCAATTAAAGCATTTTTAAAAAAAATTTATTGAGGCAAAAAGTTTATCTGCCGGTTCGGTTTAATTAGTACTAATCTTTATTGATGATAGCTTCTATTTATGCAACTTCAACACTTCACACTACGCACAACTAGAAATAAAATAACTATAAAACAAATCAAATGAAAAAGATAATACTTATAACAATTATAGCACTATTCACGGGCTGTGCCACTGTTAAATTAGCCACGCCATCACAAACAGATGTTGACAGGGTTTCATCAAAATATCCCGGCTATTCATTAACAGACCTGAACCACGGAAAAATGCTGTTCGAGCAACATTGCGCAGACTGCCATCGCCTTAAAGATCCAACGAAAAGATCAGAAGAACAATGGGAAACAGTTGTGCCTAAAATGGTCAGGAATGTAAACAAGAAAGAAGGCAATGTCTTAGATACAAATGGTGAGCAGGCAATTCTAAAATATCTGGTAACCATGAGCGATTCAAAAGCTACAAAATGATATTGCTGTTGCACCACACTTTTAATATAAGTGTTACCTGCTGACATAAAAAACTACAGTACAAGTGAGTGACACAACGAAGATGCCTCAGAGATATTTGCTTATCTAATAAAATAAAAAAAACTTTGTAATGCACAGGCATTGAAAAATATTAATACACCGCTAAAGCTATTTTGATTAAACCAGTTGCCACTATAAAGTGATTTTAGTTGTTTCTAAAACTTCAGCAACTACCTGTACTATTTACAACTAAATCTGTTAAAATGTAAACTATTTGTCATTCCTGAATTTATTTCCATTTTGAATGTTTTATTTATCCATAACATTTGCTTTATAATTTTCATTTCATAAAACTTTAACTATGGAAAAATTTGCATTATTGGCAAGAGTAGAAGCCAGGCCGGGAAAAGAAAACGAAGTTCTTGAATTTCTAAAATCTGCACTGCCCCTTGCGCAGGCTGAGTCTGGTACTGTAAAATGGTACGCGTTACAAATCGGGCCATCAACATTTGGCATATTTGATACATTCGAAACAGAAGCTGGTCGCCAGGCACATCTTTCGGGAGAAATTGCAAAAGCCCTTATGGCAAATGCATCTGCACTGCTGGCAAAAGATCCGGTGATTGAGCAGGTGGAGTTATTAGCGATCAAATAATTTTTATACCCTTATAATTGCATTTATAGACTTCGGTAAACAGTAATACTTTTTGCATTATCTATTTTAGAAGTCACGATTTAATGACGCCTAAATTTATGCGGCAATCCAAGTATTGAGCCCAATTTAAAAAGACAGAAAAAAGAAATCTTTGTGATTACATGATGAATAAAAAAATAAACGTTCAGGGGTGCGACGCACGAAAAGCTAAATAAATATTCTGCTGCCGGGTACACAATATATACTCTTATATACTATGCTGCGGCTTTTCTTTTGAAAGGCAGGTATATTGTTAACACATCAAGCTTAAGATAAATAAATATAACGCTTACAATATTTTTCAGGGCTATGTTTAGTCCGGTAATGATTGCTGCACCTACCAATCCATACACTGGTGTTATTATAAAAAGAAGGATAGTCGTTAATATAAAAGACCCCATTGAAATATTCTGGTTCATAACATGATGCCCCGTCATTTGCATAATGGTACCGGTTAAACCTGTTAATGAATTTATAAGCTGACCAATGAGAATAATTACAAAGATGAAATACTCATTAAACCCCGGTCTGTGCTCGAGCAATTTAATTATAAAAGGTCCGCCTGCCAGTAAGAAAAGGAACAGGGGAACAGATGCCCAGAAAATAAGTTTCGAACTTGCATTGATATTTTTTCTGAGCAGGTTTTTATCAGCAAGTGATTCAGCAAACTTAGGTCCTGATATACTATTAATAGCAAAAAGAATAATGGTCAGCAAACCGGCAAGCCTGTTGGTAGAATCAAAGATGCCCACTTCTTCTTTTGAAACGTACAAACCAAGTATAATGGTAGGTGCCCACAGCGTTCCCTGAAGCATCAATGCACCCCAAAACAAAGGAACACTTAATTTAAGCAATTCTTTAAACGGAAAATGATCTCGTTTATCTCCATGCGTATGCTCATATTTCTTATTCAATATCCTGTTTACTCCACGAAAAGAAAAAATACCCAGTATATAAAGTCCTGCAACAAAACCTGTGATAGTTGTAAGCGTATCTGAAGAAAAAAAATGCAGTATAAATACCATAGCGAATCCAAACAAAAATCTTCCAAGGCTGTCAAAAAAACTAAAAAGAATAATTTCTTTATTACCACGGAATATACCGCTGTTGATCATAGAAATAGAAAATGGTAAAATACCCAATGATGCTATACGTATATGTGTGGTGATAGATATACCATCAGCAACCCCGAAATATTTACTTAACTGCTCAGAAAAAATAAACACCAGAGCAGTAAGCAGGAGATTTACAGGTATAGCAAATTTCAGCGTTTGATAGTACAACTCTTTTACATTGCCATAACCCATTGATACGATCTTAACGAGGGCAACATTTATACCCAGTATGCCCAGCATTGAAGTGATCTGTATAATGGAAAAACATAAGGCAAATATTCCCCAGCCATCTGCACCGTAAAAGCGTGTTACAAAAAAAAGGAACAGGTAATTTACCATTAGCCCAACCACACGCATAATAAAAGAAAATGCAGAGTGTGTGGCTAGTTCATTCATGTGCCGGTCTTTAATAAACCTGTTTTTCAATTTTACAAGTTGTTGCATTTCTTTAATTCTCCAGGATATTTATAATAGGTCTATTGTATAAAATAAAACACTTAATGTAAACTGAACTTTAAATATGGCAAGTATTTCTTTTGTTAGTCATCTGCACTGCTGCTATCATCTTCGTTGCGTCGCACACTTGTACATGCTCACTATGTGCGGCTTTCTTTATTACCCTTTGACTCTCCGATACATCCAAAAAGGATGCAAATAAACCAAAAGTTATTCAAAGTAATATTCCTTTTTATTACATTCATAGTTATCTGTCTCACTTTGGTTAAACATAGTGGCTGTAAATCAAATTTTAGAAGAGTTATGCAACAAAAGCTATCATAGTTTCACGGTTAAAAATGCTTGCCCCGTTTATACGCCTGTTGCATAAAACTACAGTTATAAAGGTTTATATTTTTTTTATCTGTTGATGTTACAGTTTATTCAAAAGATATGCTTCACTTTGTATTTTTTCTTTATAAAATGCATTTTTTAGACCCGACAGCCACAGATAAAAAGTGAATTATGAAAACGAATTTATCTTTCGCAATAATTTTATTAGTGTGCTTGCCATTCAGCAATTATGCGCAAGACAATGCTGTTGACACAACCAACCTTACGCCGTTGGCAAAAATGCTGTTGAATCATACTTACCAGTTTACTGCAACGTATGTACAACCTATGAGTGGACGGCAGAAAAATGTAACTGGCGATAACTATACATTCAAAGTAGATAAAGATTTAGTGGAAGCAGACCTGCCCTATTTTGGCAAGTCAACAAGCGCCCCTATTGGAACAACAGATGTTGGCATGAAATTCACCTCCAAAGATTTTGCTTACAATTCCCAAACACTTACCAAATCCCGTGAGCAGATCATCATAAAACCAAAAGACGTAAGTGATATACAGGAAATTTATCTTATTGTATATCCCGGTGGCACTGCAGATCTGCGCATCACTTCAAATAGCAGGCAAACCATTTCGTACCAGGGAAACATTACTGCACTCAAACCGGTTAAATAAAAATGCTTATATATCTTTTTGCCAGTTATGGAATAAGCATGCTATAAAAAATGCACGTCTCTTTCTAAGTAATTAGTTACATAGAATGAAAGGATATTCTTGCGTTTTGGTCTTCACGCAGCGGGAGGCAGTCTTGTTGAGTTTATATCATGAAAGCGGCATTACTTATTTAAATAACTTGAACATCCTCCTTATAAAGCAAATATCCCCGCGCAATTTTCTTGGTGGAAGCACCACGAAATATATGCCGGGATAAAACTTATAGCTGCAGTTTAAACTGCTTATAGAGCTTTTATTTACCAAGATAAACACCAGTATAACTATAACGTGCTGTCAGTTTCTGACCATTAAAAATAAAAGTAACCTGGTAAACACCTTCTCCTTTTCTTGCCCATTTTAATGTAGTTGCGCCGGGATACATCGCATTGTATGCATCAACACAAGCCGGGGGAATCGGAGAATTATTTCTTAAAGCATGGCTATAAGAAATTGTGGACAAATGGTTCGAAGCACTTGCCTGTACACTACTGATCGAAACGAGTACTACTGCTGCCAGAATAATTTTTTTCATGTTTGTGATTTTTAAGATTAAAATTTTCATACGGGTTTATTGCATTAAACTTTCGTACTATAACCACCGGTAAACTATTAGTAGCGGGCAATAATTACATTGTAACCATTTGGTGCATTTTATTTTTCGGTTGTTTACAGTTTCAGTAATTTGAAGGGAATAAACTGCTCGTTCAGGTATACTTAGCCAGGGTGATTTTCTTTGTTGACAGAGGAATGTATGGGCTTATATATCGGAGTAAAGACCGGGGCGTATTACAACTGTCTTATACTGAAAAAATCTACATTAGAGCAATGAAAAAGATTGTACTTATCATTTTCCTGGCCATTCTTTTTTCCTGCCATAATAAAAAAGAGCATTATAAGCCCGAAGTAACCGGGCAGGTTACAAGATATGAAGAAAGTAAAGGCAGGAAAATAACTGCTATGGACTTTAGTGGATACAAAAGGAAAGAAAGAGATACAACCAAAGGCGTGTATGTTTATGTAAAAGGTATCGTAGATTCATCTAAACAACCGTTTAGTGATACACTTGTATTCCTTACAAATCCTGATAGAATAGTTAAGCCATAATAGGCAGGCTGAAGTTTTACATCAATTCCACTCTCACAATTCCACCGGCTTCAACACACCCATCTCCCACTCACCGTACTTCTTTTTTAATTGCTCAAAAAGATCCGGAAATTTTTCTTTCATATCCTTCTTCTCTCCCGGATCATCAACAAGGTTAAAAAGAAATTCTCCATCCTCTGTTTGAAGATATTTCCAATTGCCTTGTCGGATGGCTTTTTGCTTTGTTGATTGAAAAAGCCTCCAGTAAAATGTTCTTTCTATCGCTTTTTCCTTTCCTGTACAAATTGGCAAAAGGTTAATGCCATCCGGTGGAAAAGAAGGATCAGGTTTTGCACCGGCAACAGCAAGAATGGTAGCTGTCCAATCCATGGTAATGGTTTCCTGTTGTGTTATACTGTTGGCAGGGATGACACCCGGCCATCTCGCAAATGCAGGTTCTCTTATTCCTCCTTCCCATAATTGATCTTTCCCACCGGAATAGACTCCCATATCAGAAAATTCTTCTCCGCCATTATCACTGGTAAAAATAACCAATGTATTGCCGGCAATGTTTTCATCATCTATCGCCTGCATAATTTTTCCAACCGCATCATCCATGCTTTTCATCATCGCAGCGAATTTTTCTTTTGTTCCACCGCTATCCCAATCCCAACTATCGGGATACCGATTATCGCCCGGCGCCTGCCATGGCCAGTGTGGCGCATTAAACATGATACTCAGGAAAAAAGGCTTCCCATGTTTTTCCTTAATTATTTCCACCGCCTTTTCCCGCCATATATCTGTGAGATAACCTTCTTTTTTTACGGGTGTTTCATTTTCATACAAATCACCCTGGCCTTTTCGATTGCTATGTGAGATATAATCATTGCCACCTGAATGAAACCCAAAAAAATAATCATAGCCGTTTTTATTGGGACTATACTGAGGGCCAAAACCCAAATGCCATTTACCAATAAGATAAGTTTCATAACCACTTTTTTTCAGCAGTGTGGCAACAGAAGTATAATCAGGTGTAAGGCCAACAATACTATCTTTATGTCTTCCACGGAGCGGCTCCATCAAACCCACCGGTGTACGTGCCGGATAGCGACCGGTCATAAACGCAGTACGGGTTGGCGTACAAAGCGAGGAAGCTGCATAAGCATTCATAAATTTTACGCCCTGTCCTGCAAGTTTATCAAGGTTCGGCGTTTTATAATCTTTACGGCCATAGCAACTTAGATCGGCATAACCCAGGTCATCTGCCATTATGTAAATAATATTGGGCCTTGTTGTTTGAGACAGAACAGGTGCCAGCAAACCACTTAAAAAAAGTAAAAACAAAAAAAACCGGCGAAACATAGCTTTTCTTTATTGAGTAAGGTACACTCTTTATTTGATGGGCTTCATTTTATTCATCACGTTGTTCATAAATCATTTTTAGTTTTTATACCTGGCTGTATAATTACTATTATCGTTCCTTGCGTCGCACACTTGTACTTTCTGTTCTTTAGGCAACTTTTGTTTTATGCTCTTTTAACTCCCGATATATCGGAAGAGGTTGATAAAGTTCCACAGAATATTAAACCGCATAAGAGTGCGACGCAACGAAGATGCCACCAGCACTATAGCTGGTGGCATAATTATTTTCTTTCTTAATTATTTCAGCAATTCTTTTACTGCTGCTTCAATTTGTTCATCACGACCTGTAGTTGATAATGCAGGAGTGTTACGCACTTTGATATCTGGTTCCAACTGTGTGTTCTCGCAGAATTTTCCGTCGGGCATTCTCCAGCCGCCTTGCGGAATGCCAAACACCAATGAGTTATCTATTTGTCCTTCCCACCACACAAAAGTACCGGTACCGGGAACGGGCATGCCCACTGTCTTTCCAACATTTTTAAGTTTATATGCAACAGGAAATAAATGCGCATCAGAATAATTGCATTCGCCCATTAGAACGATAGATGGTTTGATCCATTTATCATAAGGCTCGTAGCCAACTGTTTGCCCATGCGGAATTACATCGAAATATTTTTTACCATCAAGAAAATCTGAGAGTTGCTCATGAATATTACCACCACCATTAAAACGTGTGTCAACAATGATGGATTGTTTTTCGATATTCTTTCCAAGCACATCTTCTATAACTGTGCGGTAGCTATCATCATCCATCGCTCTTACATGAACGTAACCAACTTTACCACCACTTAATGAATCAACTTGTTTTCTCCTCTTGTTTACCCAACGTTTGTAAAGCAATTCAAATTCTTCACCAAGTGAAATTGGTTTCACTGTTTCATCCCAGCGCTTGTTTGCTACAGGATCGTAAACAGAAAGCAATGTGAACTTGTTTGCTTTCCTATTTAAATATTTGTAATGATCAACTGTATCTGTTATTGCATCGCCATCTATCTTTTCTATAATATCTCCCGCCTTTATTTTAGATGTTGCTTTGTCAAGCGGACCATCTTCAATTATTTCCTGGATCTTTAATCCGTTGCCCTTGTAAGTATAATCGTAAAATATTCCAAGCGCCGCTGTTTGGTCTAATCCAGGCCCCCTGTTTCCACGATAGTAACAACCGGTATGAGATGCATTCATCTCGCCAAGCATTTCACTTACCATTTCTGCAAAATCATAATTGTTGTTGATGTATGGTAAGAACTTTTTGTAATTGTTGTAGTAATAATCCCAGTCAACATGGTTAAGATCTTCAAACAAAAATTTCTCTTTCATCTGTCTCCACATGTGATCAAACATGTATGCTTTTTCATCATACTGGTTCAGGTTCATTTCTCCGTTCATACTAACGCCATCCATCTTGCCGCTCTCTGGATCGATCTTTACAATGTTGCCATTGTTCAGCACAAAAAGTGATTTACCGTCAGCAGATAATTCCATACTTGCATTTCTTGCACCAAGCTTTACAAAAAGTTTTGTGTCTTTGGTGCGCAGTTCAGTAACCCACAAGTCATAACCCTTTTCAAATTTTGCGAGGTAAAATAATTTTTCTCCATTTTTTGATAAGACCATATCTGCAATGTCTGCGGAACTGATAGTAAGCCTTGCCTTACGGTCGCTTATATTATCCCAGTCTATCTTTATATTCTTATTTTTAGTGGTATCTTTTTTCTCTGTAGTTGCTTTCCCTTTTTTTGCATCCGCAGCCGTTTCTTCCGTAGAATCTTTTTGCTTGTCTTCCATATCCTTCAACAATGCATAATCTTCTTTTGACAAATTATAACGGTCAAATGCATCTTTGGTAAGGAACAATGCGTACACGTCATAAGTAGCGGGGAAACCTGCCTGCGCTCTTGTTCCATCCCGATCATATCCGTAAATGAGCATCTTACCATCCATCACCCATTTTGGATTAAAACAATCATAACCACTTTTACTGATATTATTTACCTGCCCTTTTCCGTCGCTTGATACAAGACCAAGCTGTGGTGTAAACAATCTAACCACGCCAAACTGTACAATAAACCATTTACCATCGGGGCTCCATTGATAATACTGATCACCATCTGCATAAGAATAATTTTTATCAGCAGTTAAAATTGTTCTTGATTGTTTGCTTGCAAGGTTTACCACTTTTAGTGTAACACGATTTTCCAGGTAAGCAACTTCTTTTCCATCGGGAGAAAATGCGGGCTGAAATTCTTCGGCCGCAGTCGCTACTACAGTATCCTGTTTCAATAGTGTGGATGCATAAAAATAAGGCTCCTCTTTTCTCACAATACTTATCTTGTATATGTTCCAGTTATTATCTTTCTCTCCCGCATATACGATCGACTTTCCATCAGAACTAAAGTTGATACTTCTTTCCTGCCACGGTGTATTGGTAATACGTTTTGTAACACCACCTTCAACACTTGTTACAAATATTTCCCCGCGAAATACAAATGCGATCTCTTTGTTGTTTGGTGAAACTTTCATTTCCGTAACATTACCCATTACAGGAACAACCTTTTCCAGTGTACTCCTTCCATCCTGTGCAACAGTAATGCTTAGTTTCTGAGGTTCGCCATTTTGTGTTTTTGTAAATATGTCGCCGTTATAACCAAAACAAAGTGTATTGTCTTTTGATGCAGTAAGAAAGCGAACAGGGTTCTTTGTAAAATTTGTTACGGCAACGGATTGTGAAGGATTATTTATCGAACTTTTGTACACGTTGAATGAACCACCATTTTGCTCACTCAAGTAATAATAATCAGTATTATCACTGTCAAACACAGGATTTCTGTCTTCACCCGGATTGGTGGTAAGCATCGTATATTTTTTTGCTGCAACATCATATAACCATATATCCCTTGTCACTGCAGAAGTATGATGTTTGCGCCAGTCGCTTTCATAACCTTTAAGATCATGATAAATAATTTTATCACCTTTGGCATTTACCGTAGCATCAATTGCCGGTATGGGCAACAATTGAGATGCATTGCCTCCATTTACTGAGACACTATACAATTCACCAAAACCAGCGTCAGGAAACTGCACATCAGTTACCATCTTTTGTCTTAATGAAGAAAAGATAACCTGTTTATCATCTGCAGAAAAACTGCTGGGTATATCATTGATTGAATAGTATGTTAATCGTTTTGCTTCCCCACCACTTGCAGGCATAATGAATACATCAAAATTTCCATAACGGTCAGATGCAAAAGCGATCGACTTACCATCATGACTCCATACAGGTGAAAAATCATAGGCTTCACTAATGGTCATGGGTGTTGCCTGCCCGCCACCTGCACTTACTTTATAGATATCACCTTTATAACAAAATAAGATGGTTTGCCCGTCTGGTGAAATTGCAGGATAACGTAGCCATGAAGCAGTATCCTGGCTAATAGCATGTAAAGAAAAGAAGATGCAGCAGAGGATAGCATATTTTCTCATATTGGTTGTTTTAATTTCAAGGCATTAAGCTACAGCAAATAAAAAGGAATAGCAATTGACAGTAATAATTATTTTTTAAGTGGTCTTTTGTAATGCTATGCGGCTTTTGTTGTGTCACTCACTTGAACGTTCTGTGCTTTGTGGAAGCAAAAATTTCCTGCCATCAGTTCATATCACCTTTGATTGAATAAGCTGCAAACAATATCGTGGTAAAAACAAATAAAATTATATTTGTTTAGTCTGTTTAAAATCAATGCATACATGAAACACTTTATTACACTCTGTCTTCTTCTTATTATTATTTTTTTTAGTGCAAATGCGCAATCCGACAATAAGATCATAATTGGTAAAGTTGACAGTGTGTATTCCAATATTTTGGGCGAGCAAAGAAAGGTATGGATTTATACCCCAGATATGCTTAGCGGCAATCGTGATACCACGCAGCGTTATCCTGTTGTTTATTTATTAGATGGCGATGGGCATTTTGAATCAGTGGCAGGAATGATTCAACAATTGAGCGAAATAAATGGAAACACTATTTGCCCTGAGATGATCGTTGTAGGCATTCCAAATACAGACAGAACAAGAGATCTGACGCCAACGCATATAAGCAGTGATCAACCAATGATGGATAGTAATTTCTCCAAAAGCACAGGCGGTGGAGAAAATTTTGTTTCATTTATAGAAAAGGAATTGATGCCCCATATAGATTCTGTTTATCCAACGCAACCTTACCGAACACTTATTGGCCATTCGTTTGGCGGCTTAACAGCAATGAATATTTTAACCAACCATACAAAATTGTTCAATGCTTACATTGCTATCGATCCAAGCATGTGGTATGATAAAGAACGTTTCCTTGCCGCAACAGAAAAGAAACTTACTGCTAAAAAATATGATGGTGTAAAATTGTATTTAGGTATTGCCAATACAATGCCTGAAGGCATGACGGTTGAAAAAATGCTTAAGGATACAACTTCAAATACAAGACATATCCGTTCCATTTTTGCATTGGACAGATTCATAAAAGCCAATGCGCAAAATGGTTTAAAATTCTCCAGTAAATATTATGCTGACGATGATCACGGCTCCGTTCCACTAATAAGTGAATATGATGGGCTAAGATTTATTTTTAGCTACTATCGCATGAAACTGACCATTAAGGATTTTACAGATTCATCCGCTGCAATCGTGGCAAAATATAAAAAACATTATGAAACTGTTTCCAGAGAATTTGGTTTCAAGGTTTCGCCTCCTGAGTTATCTATAAACAGTCTTGGTTACCAGGCTTTAGGCAGCAAACAATTTTCAAAGGCCGCAGGTTTTTTTGAAATGAATATTGCCAATTATCCAAACAGCACGAATGTATATGATTCTTACGGAGATTTTTTTGCTTCAAAGAAAGATACAGCAACCGCAATCTCTTATTACCAGAAAGCACTTGCAATAAAAGAAGTGGATGACACCAGACAAAAGTTAAACCAGATGCAGGGCAAGGAAGTTTTTAAATTGTCTGAACAGGAATTACAAAAATATGTTGGTGTATATACATTTGAGGGCATTACCGCAACGGCTACTTTTTCTGTAAAAAATAATGCGCTGTGGGCTTCCGTTCCAGGCGAAGGGGATTTTGAATTAGTACCCACATCACCTAATACATTTAAGCTAAAGAGTCTCGAAGGTTATAAGGTAATTTTTGAAATGGATGGCGATAAACCAAAAGGATTTACTTCTTATCAACCAAATGGAACTTATACAGCTACTTATAAAAAAGATTAATTTTTCTCCTTTAAATCCCACTTCATTATAACAGAAGCATCAAAGTTCGCAACGACTGAATAACGTTGCTGTAGTCTGGTCTTAAAAGTATTTTTCCGTTTTCACAAACTCTATGTCAACTTCCATTGTTGATAAAATTCAGAACGCACAAGAGTGCGACGCAAGCGCAGCTTAATAGTAGCACTCCAGTCTGGCTCAAAAATTTTCTACAACCTCTCAACATGGTGATAGACCGCTTAACAAAAATGTGGCATAAAAATTTGTAAACATGTTTTATATACGAAGCATTTCGTTAATTTGAACGTACTGAAATCAAGTATATGTTTAAAAACCTGCTTCGTGTTGCATTGCGCAACTTTGTGAAAGACAAATGGTATAGCCTGTTGAATATTCTTGGATTAACGATTGGTATTACCTTTAGCCTGTTCCTGATCTTTTATATAAAAGATGAATTGAGCTATGACAAATACAATGAAAAGGCTGACAGGATTTGTCGCATCAATGCCTATGTTAAGGAGCCGGAAAAAGATACGATGAAATGGGCTATTACGCCGTTTCCTATGGCGCAGGCATTAAGCAAAGATTATCCTGAAGTGGAAGAAGCTGTGCGGTTATGGAATAATGGTAAAACAATGTTGAAGAATGGCAGCCAGCGTTTTTATGATGAGAAAATTTATTATGCAGACAGCAATATATTCAGGGTATTTACACACAAGTTCATTGAAGGTAATGCGCAAACTGCATTGGTTTCACCAAACTCGCTGGTACTTACACAATCATTAGCTATAAAATATTTCGGCAACAGCGGAAGTTATGTTGGTAAAACATTAGAGAACGCAAGTGGTGACATATATAAAGTAACTGCTGTTATAAAAGATGTTCCAAAGAATTCGCATTTGATTTTTAACGCACTTATTTCAAGAAGTTCTTTGCCTGCAAATTTTGCTAACAACTGGGGTGGCTTTGGTTTCTATACATATGTGTTGCTGAAGCCAAATGTAAATGTTGCTGCATTTGAAAAGAAACTGGCACCTGTGTATGATAAATATCTTGCATCAATTTTTTCGCAATTCAATATAAAGATGCGTTTTGGTGCGCAGCCAATTACATCTATTCACCTGCATTCTGATATGGTGAATGAGCCGGAAGACCTTGGCAGTATGTCTTACATCTACATATTTTCTGCAGTTGCCTTTTTTATGCTGCTGATAGCATGCATCAATTATATGAACCTTACTACAGCTCGTTCTGCAAGAAGAGCAAAAGAAATTGGTATAAGAAAAGTAACAGGTTCAAGCAAACGACAACTGGTTATGCAGTTTCTTGTTGAATCTATATTAACTGCATTGTTTGCTTTGTTGCTGAGCATTGGATTCATTGCATTGTTCTTGCCAACGTTCAATACCATCGCTGGTAAGTTCATTTCATTTACCACGTTGTTTCAGCCTGATATGCAATTTATTTTACTTGGCGTAATTGTTTTTGTAGGCATTGCAGGTGGAAGCTACCCTGCATTTTATTTATCGAAGTTCAATCCCGTATACGTATTAAAGGGTAGCCTTTCCAAAGGATCGAGTAATGTTGCGCTAAGACGTGCATTGGTTGTAGTACAATTCTCTATTTCCATGATCATGCTGATCTGTACATGGGTAGTGTATGGGCAAATGAGTTACCTGCGCAATAAAGATCTTGGATTCAACAAAGACCAGGTGCTTACGGTAGCAGCTAATTCCAATAAAGACCTCAGCAGTAATATCCGTTCCTTCAAAGATGAAGTACGCAATAATCCGCATGTAGTTGCTGTAAGCACAGCACAGGGTGTACCAGGCAGTGGTATTCCTTTCAACCTGTTTTCTGTTGAAACAAAGAATGGTTATGTAGATAAGGGTGTTGATGTTTACTTTGGCGCAGATGAAGATTTCTTTAAAACCCTTGGAATAAAAATAGTAAAGGGAAGAAATTTCTCAGGACTGTCCGATACACTGCGCAGTGTTATTGTAAATGAAAACATGGCAAAGGAATATGGATGGGGCGACAATGCTATCGGCAAAAAAATAAAATTTGCAGGCGATACATCTGGCTTTTATCTTGAAGTGATTGGCGTAGTAAAGGACTTTAATCAAAAATCTTTATATAATCCTATTACTCCATTGATGTTTTTATACAGACCCACCAATAACGTTATTCAAATAAAACTTGATGCAAAGAATATTGATGCAGGTATTGCCTCAATCGAAAAATCATGGAACAAATATTTTCCCGACCTCGCATTTGAATATACCTTCTTAGACCAGGATTTTAATTCTCAATATGCAGCAGATCAAAAACGTGGAAAGATATTTACCGCATTCTCCATACTCACTATTCTTATTACGTGTCTCGGCTTATTAGGTCTTATCGCATTCACAACGCAGCAGAGACAAAAAGAGATAAGTATAAGAAAAGTAATGGGTGCAAACATATCGCAGATCATCCCACTCATTACTAGAAACTTTGTTGCATTGGTAGGTTTGTCGTGCCTTATTGCATTTCCTGTTGCATGGTATTTTATGAACAACTGGCTCAAAATATTTCCTTACAATACAGGCTTAAGTATAATGCCGTTCCTGCTGTCAGCAGCTACGGTATTGCTCATCACAATGCTTACTGTAACATTTCATACTATGCGTGCAGCGCTTGCCAATCCTGTAAAAGCATTAAAGACGGAATAGCCGGCAAATACTTTTATTAAATCAGCAGCAATAACAATGTTCACCTTCTGTTGTGTCACTCACTTGTACATTCTGCTCTTTACGCAACCATAAAGTCACTAATGAAAGGATGTACGACCCGTTCATTCGTATGCTTTGATTTAGCTATTATGCTGCTGTGTATTGTGCTTTGCAGCATGCATGCTTAGCCTGTATCATATTCAGTACAATTGCTTTCATCAAAACACTTCATTATCTTCAGCATATATAAACCTTCATATGCTATTTGATTATATCATTATTGGCGCAGGCTCTGCAGGCTGTGTGCTTGCCAGTCGTTTAACAGAAGATGCTTCCTGCAAAGTATTATTGCTTGAAGCAGGTGGCAAAAATAAAATGCATTTGAAAATTCCCGGAACATACGGCATTCTTCACAGGTCTTCTGTGGATTGGGCTTTTTGGACTGAGCCTCAATCCTTCGTGCAGAACCGTCGTTTGTTCATCCCACGGGGCAAAGTGTTAGGGGGATGCAGCAGCACCAATGCAATGGCTTACGTAAGAGGTAATGCTGCAGACTATAATGAATGGGCATTGCGGGGAAATAAAGGATGGAGCTACGATGAGGTGTTGCCTTATTTTAAAAGATCGGAAAGTCATGAAAAGTTTGGTGAACCTTATCATGCCAAAAACGGACCGCTGTATGTAAGCTTTGCAAAATATCCCTCCTTGTTAAGTAATATCTTTTTAGAAGCTTGCGGGCAAACAGGCATTGCATATAATGAAGATTATAACGGTGCACAACAACAAGGTGCAGGCATGCTTCAATTTACTATTAAGCATAATCAACGTCACAGCACTGCAACTGCGTTTCTGCAACCTGCTATGAAACGCAATAATTTAACCGTGCGTACAAATGCGGTGGTAAAACAAATTATTATTGAAAATGACAGCGCCAAAGGAGTTGAATTTTTTAAAAGCGACACGTCAACTGAAAAAATTTATTGCAAGAAAGAAGTGATCCTTTCTGCCGGTGCTGTACAGTCTCCTCAATTGTTACTGCTTTCAGGAATTGGCGATACTGATACTTTAAAAAATGCCGGTATTGATCATAAGTTGTATTTGCCCGGTGTAGGAAAAAATCTGCAGGATCATGTTTGGACAGGCACCACTAACTTATGCAATATTCCAACAGCCAATAATGTAATCAAGCCTGCAAATATGTTGAAAGAAATGATCAGTTATTTGCTGTTTAAAAAAGGTGCATTTACCAACTCTCCCATTGAAGCAAATGCTTTTATAAATACAGGCATAAACACCCGCAAACCCGATATCCAATTTCATTTTGCTCCTGTTAACATTGGTAATGATTACAAAACCGATATCTATAATTTAAAAACTTATCCTCACATAAATGGCTTCGGCATATTGGCAATATTACTGCATCCGGAAAGCAGGGGTTATGTAACTATAAGAAGCAAAAATGCTTTTGATGCACCACTTATACAACCATACTTTTTGCAAAGCGAAAATGACAGAAATAACTTGCTGAAAGGATTAAAGAAAGCTATGGAGGTAGCAGACGCTCCGGCTTTTAAACCCTATGCTCCTGATGGCCTTCATCATCCCAACCGAAATGCTTCTGACGATCTGCTGATGAACCATATTTATAAAAGCCTCGAAACATTATACCATCCTGTAGGCACCTGTAAAATGGGTAATGATGATATGGCCGTTGTAAACAATAAGCTTCAGTTGCATGGCATCAAAAATTTAAGAGTAATCGATGCATCTGTAATGCCAACGATTATTTCAGGAAATACAAATGCCCCAACGATTATGATCGCAGAAAAAGGTGCGGATATGATCAAACAAACCAACTAAGCTACCTGTAAAGCTTTATGTTACCGGCTGTAGTAAAAATAGCAACGGTTGTTGTGTCACTCACTTGTACGTTCTGTCCTATATGCGGCTATGATTTTATAAGGCAGCATACGTGCCTTTATTAGATGATGCGTCCGAAGGTTTAAAAAACAGTTTTTTATTTTACCAGCCAACTGCTTATTTGCATTTCGGCTTTTCTATAACCAAAATTACTTATGGCTTTATAATAAATTAATCCAACGCCTTTTGCATAGTAATACGTATATATCTCATTTGTGTCACCCCACGGATCGGTTAAGGTCCGTATCTGTGGACGCATTTCAATGATCCATACATTTGCAAATGCTTTGCCATTAACAGTTACCACACCATTCGACTTCAGGCATTTATAATCATATTTAAGAATGATTACCTGGTTAAAAGTGGCTTCATCCTTAAACTCGGGAGATTCCCAATATTCATTTTGCGCAACATTTTGTTTTAAAAAGAACAGTTCTGTATAAAGGCTTTTGGCATATTGAAAAGAACCAGTGTATTTATCTTCTTTTGCGTATTCAAAATAATTATTTCCATCTCTTCTGAATAAAGATTGATCACTGATATTGTAGCTGTCTGTTTGCTGCATTATCTTATACACTTTTCCATTCGTTGAAGAATCGCCGGTGATAGACCTTTTGAACAAGTTGCCCTTATTAAAAAGATCGTCATAGACCCAATAACTGCTATCTGTTAATGGAAAAAGATCATCACCTGTTACAGATGTAACGCCGGGCAATACTATTACACTAAAGCTACAAAGTGAATTGCCTGCAGTTACAGAAAACACATCTGTGCCCGCATTTACAGGAGTTCCGTCTGCATATAAGCTAATGGTTTGTACACCTGTTGTTGCAAACACGCCGCCACCTTTAAATGAATATCCGTTCACGACATCGGTATTCACAACATATTTCCCGGGCAAGGTTACGTCAACACTTATTTCCACTTTGCTAAATGTATCGAGGCCAATTCCTTTTACAAAAGTTCCCGTTAAACTGTCTTTCATACATTCTCCCGGAGAACCCTCTAAGGTAAATTGAGCATCGTCACTATTTACTTTCACCTGCAAACTGCATGAGACCGAATCTGATGTTACATTAAAAACATCGATACCTTCTTTTTGAGGAATGCCTTTTGGATAAATTGCTATAGTTTGAATTCCTTTTGATTCAAAAACTCCCGAAGTAGTAAAAGAATAACCATTTACAGTATCCGTTGTAACGGTGTACCTGCCCTGAGTAATAACATCAACACTAATGTTTATTTTATTATTTGAATCTAAAGTCACACCCTTTGTGTAGGTGCCTATAACAGAGTTATTCAAACATTCTCCCGGGGCACCCTGCAAAGAAAATTTTGCGGGAGGTACCGTATTTGTCTTAACAATAACGACCGCTTCGCAAATGCTGGTGTCATAATGTATGGTAAAATAATTTGTGTCTGCAGCAACCGGTTTACCATTGCATACAAGTTTTACATGGTTAACTCCGGAATTCTTAAACTCACCTGATGCTTTAAATACAAAACCATCGATGCTGTCAGTATATATATTGTAAGTCCCAATGCCGGTAACATTTACATCAACTGTAATAAAATTATTTGAATTGATCCCACTGTCTGCAACATATACACCACTAACAGAAACAGGAAGGCAATTGCCACTTTCGTCTTTTAATAAATTACCTGTAGAAGCAATATCCCAATGAATACCTTTCTGGCAGGCAAGCAACAGGCAGCAACAAATAATAGTGAGGTATTTTTTCATATACAATTCAATATGGCAATTAAAACTAAGCATTAGATTAACGTGAACATAGAATTGTAAGTTATTATTTATAAGCCGGCAAAAGTTTCTGCTTTATTCCTCAGCCTTTCAAAGTTTTGTTTATGCCGGTCAAAGTGGTAGCGTACAAGTGAGTGACACAACAGGCGATGCCATGAAATACAAAAGATGGCACCCTCATTCGTACCAGGTTAAATTTTATTATTATTGAACAGGCAGTAACAGCATCGCTCGTCTTCTGTTGTGTCACTCACTTGTACGTTCTGTTATCTATTCTGCATTGTGTTTGGAGCCCTTATGCTTAAGTGCTGCATGATAAAGCGGTGCAAGGAGGCTTTAAAAGTTTAATGGAATATGTTATGTTACCGCAATTTTATCTGCAAACTCATTTACAAATTTTTTTACGGCATCCCAATCTGTATATTCATAATCCTGTGAGGTATCGGTAGTGCGGCCTTCTTTTTTCGAAATCATTTTCATAATTAACCGTTTAAAGAAATCGTACTGCGTATATTTTAGCGCTCCTGCAATTTGAGTGGTCAATAAAGGCTTCCACCCTGTGTGTTCAAGAAAGTCATTTGTTATCTTCTGTGCTTCTCTGTGTTCTTCCTGCAGGTCAGATGCCACTGCAAGGCATACAGAAAAAAATGCGCCGGGCATTTTATTCAACTCAGCAATATGGCGATTGATATAATGTTTTACAGAAGTCTGATAATTATGTGCGTGTATAGAAGCGCCAATTAACACCGCGTTATAATCTTTTGGAGCAGGTGGTTCATCAGATGCATCAGCGATAGTGACTTTATTTCCTGCATTAGTTAAAACATCTTCCATAAAACGGGCAATCTTGCGGGTCTGTCCCTCTGTGGTGCCATAAACAACCAGTATGTTCATGTTTACTTTTGGTCTAAAGATAAATACGATGATGATCACAAAAGATGATAAAGATCATTCGTGGCGGAACAACGAAAATACGCTTCCTGCTAAGCTTCAGCCTTTGACAGATCCCAAAGAGTAAGAAAACATAATGGCACGTGTTAGAAACAAAGGCTACCTTACACAGGGGCTATGCCGGCAATTCCTCTCACCAGTTTTTCTTACCGGATTTTTCTTTAGTACAAAGTTTTTAAAAAGAGAGGAATACTATGTGTTTTTCAGCATCCGCGAGTTTTGGAGCAAGTGCAGTGCTAGCTGCTACTGGTATAGCAACGATCATAAAAGCAAAAACGATTCCACATCATCTGTTTGCATGCATACCGCTTGTGTTTGCCATACAACAATTTGCAGAAGGAATGCTCTGGCTGTCATTAAAGCATACAGGCTATGAATGGGGTCAATCGTTTTTCACCTACACTTTTCTTTTTTTTGCAATCATGGTATGGCCGGTATGGGTGCCCCTTACCATACGCATGCTGGAAAAGAATATAAAACGCAGAAAGACAATGATGTACCTTTTGTGCACAGGTATAGTAGTATGTGCAGGCTCGGGTTATATATTATACAGTAACCCTGTTCATCCCATAGCGGTTGCAGATCATATTCATTACAGTTTTGATATTGACCTGGATAAAAATTACATGCAACTAATATTTGCATTACTTTATTGCACCGCCACACTTGTTGCTCCTTTTATTTCAAGCGTAAAAAGAATGAGATGGTTTGGCTATATGCTAATAGCTTCCTCTCTCTTTGCCATTATATTTTATAACGGATTTATTATTTCTGTATGGTGCTATTTTGCAGCAGTGTTAAGCATTATTGTTTTATGGATCATAAGCGGTCTGCGAAAAGAATTGCAATAGCTTGATTGATTGGATGGAGCACTGCTGTTTATTATTGTTTTGGGTTTTTAATATTCAGGTGCTGCCTACAAGTGTGCTTTGCTGTTTACTTGCAACTATTGAACACGTTTATAAACTTGTACTATTTGAGGAAGTAAATACACATACCCAATTTTTTTAGTTCAAATGTAAGTTTCAAAAATCTGGCACGGAAATACAGGTGGAATTAATAAAGTCTACTATGAAAAAGTTATCCGCTTACACTTCATTGTCGGTACTAACATTGATGATCCTTTTGTTAACCGGTTGCCAGGCTATTGGAGATATTTTTAAAGCCGGTGTCTGGGTGGGTGTATTAGGAGTTGTGATAGTGATTGTAATAATTATAAGGTTAATAGCAGGGGGAAAAAAATAACTGTGCTGTAAAACACATATTTAAGTTTCTATGGCAAGTCTAAGGTATGTTTGTTACATGCAAAGGAGCCGGCGCATTGTTATAGTTAACGGGGCGGCGGATGCTACAAAACCAGCACACACATTGCAGTTTGAAGCTCGCCGGAGAAACGCCGATGTTTTAAAATTCACAGAGTAAGAGCACTGTGTATGGCTTAACAAATTTGAACGTTATTGCTTTTTTGGTGTACCTGCTGTAGTACCACCTATGGCATCTTCGTTGTGTCACTCACTTGTACGTTCTGTTCTATACTTGCTTGAAGCGTGGCATGTTAAGCCTTGCCTGGTTAACGCGCACAGAAAACCAAGCATAAACCCACGCCTCATTCCTGCCAGCATGTTGTTTTTATATTTGACATTGTTAGGCCAACGGGTACAAGAATTCATTTGCCCAATAATTAATCATTAGCCCAAGTGTGCGACGCACGATGCTTCATTACAAGCTCATCAGCTTAGTGCAAAATATTTTTCAAATATTAATTACTCACTTCCTCCTTGCTCGCCATTAAATATGCTTTTATAAAACCATCCAGCTCACCATCCATTACAGGTTGCACATTACCAACCTCATAATCTGTGCGGTGATCTTTGATCATCTTATACGGATGAAAAACATAACTTCTTATCTGGCTGCCCCACTCAATTTTTTTCTTGCTTGCATTGCTTGCGCTCTTCGCTTCCTCACGTTTGCGGAGTTCTTCTTCATACAGACGACTCTTCAGCATTTTCAATGCAAGTTCGCGGTTCTCTCCCTGTGTTCTTGATTGCTGGCACTCCACAATAATACCGCTGGGTATGTGTTTCAGGCGTACTGCCGTTTCTACTTTGTTGACGTTTTGTCCGCCTTTACCACCACTGCGATAAAACTCCCATTCCAATTCATCGGGGCGCACTTCTATTTCAATACTATCATCGATCAACGGATAAACAAACACGCTTGCAAAACTTGTATGACGTCTCGCATTGCTATCAAACGGCGAGATGCGCACCAAACGATGCACGCCACTTTCTGCTTTTAAAAAGCCATAAGCAAATGCGCCATCAAATTGCAGCGTTGCTGTTTTTATTCCTGCACCATCACCTTCCTGGTAGTCGAGCTCGGTAACTTTCCATCCTTGCTTCTCACCATACATGCGGTACATGCGCAGCAACATTTCCGCCCAATCCTGGCTCTCTGTTCCACCGGCACCGGGGTTAATCTGGAGCACTGCAGGCAATTCATCTTCCGGCGCATTTAATGTGCTCTTGAACTCTGCATCTTCAATTGCATTCACTGCTGTTTCATATGCAGCTTTTGTTTCTTCTTCTGATGCATCGCCCCCTTTCCAGAAATCGAAGAGCACCACAAAATCTTCTACAGCAGTATCTAACTGCTTATACATTTTAAGCCAATACTCGTTTACTTTTATTTCTTTCATGATTGCCGTGGCGCGGTCGTTGTCGTTCCAAAAGCCCGGCGATAGAGAAAGTGTGCGGTCTTCTTCTACTTTGCGTGTGCGGTTCTCAACGTCAAAGAAACCTCCTTAGAACACTAACGCGGTCCCGTAAAACTTTAATCTGTTCTGTAGTCATAATGCCGCGAAAGTAATTTGAAAATTTGAGAATTTGAAGATTTGAAAATGAAGAAGAAATATTTTGAGCCGGGCTACATTGCTACTATTAAGCGTCGTTGCGTCGCACTCTTGTACGCAAACAATTCTATGAAGCAAAATAAAACGCAAAGAGAAAGAGACTGAAAGAAAAACAAAAAAATTCTGTTTACCCAAAATAACCAAAGAATTACTTTATTAAGCTGCATATATTTCCGTACGTACAAGTGAGTGACACAACAGTTGATGCCATGAAATATTACAGCTTATATCAAAAACAACAACCGTTATACCATCTGACAAATGTTCTATACTTTCAAACAAATTTTATCTGCATACAAAAAAGTCATAATTAAAGCCAGTTTTCTTTTTTCAAATTTCATCTTCTAATGCTGCAAATGAACCTGCAAAATTTTGCAACAGGCGGCGTGATTTTTCTCGATGGAGCCATTTAAAAGAATTTTAAAGAGCACAAATTTTATTATTTAATTACATATAACACTGCAATATTATCTTTCGCAAATCCCTACTATTAAAAACACCTTAACAAACGATTAATGAACGTATTATACATCATTATATTTTTTGTATAAAAATAAATGATGTTATTTTTACCTGATAGCGTTTAACACCCCAATGCAATTTTATTTGCAGAACAACCAGCTGACCAGCAAAAAAAATTTGTTATGAAAAAACTCCGACCGGGTGTCGCTATATTTTTGTTCATTTCTCTGGCAGCAAACGCCAGAAACAGCCCGGATATTCAGAAAGGGGTACTTGATCTTAGCGTTTATAACTGGCAAAAAGACGGGCTGGCAGAACTTACAGGAGATTGGGAATTTTACTGGAACAAATTTTATCCGCCATCTTTTTTTTCTGATTCCACTGCACACTATTCCAAAAATTATAAATACGTTCCTTCTTTATGGAATGACGCGGTTCCTGGTAATACAGAATTCAAACCTGCATTTGGTTTTGCCACTTACAGAGTCGTGGTAAAATGCCCGGAATCGAAGGAGCAGCTTGCATTAAAATTCTTCACAGTCGAATCAGCCTATCGTTTATTCGTAAATGGAAAAGAAATACTGAATGTTGGAAATGCAGATACCACTGCACGTGAAACAATTGGAGACCTGAGACCACTGATTGTAAAAGTTGAGCCCAAAAACAATACGCTTGATATTGTGGTACAGGTGGCTAATTTTAATAACCGTGTAGGTGGCTTGTGGGACGTTGTGCGACTGGGTCCACAGGAACAGATAGAAGCAAAATTTACCAGTAATATTCTATTGGAATCTTTTATAGCCGGATGTTTTTTTCTTGCGGGCATTTACTATCTAATACTCTACTTCTCTTTCCGTAAAAGATATACGTTACTTTATTTCAGCCTGCTTTGTTTTATTATATTTATCCGCAGCCTTGTTATCGGCGAAATACCATTGTATCATATTACTTCCTGGGATTGGCATGTAGCAAGAAGGCTTGAATTCATTTCTTTGTATTTATCAGTGCCCGTAATGTGTCTGTTTTCTTATTTTCTTTTCCCGGAAGATTTCAGTAAAAGAGCACTGTATATAACTTTACCTGTTTGTGGCATTTTTATTTTACTCAGTCTCATTGGCTCTTACTATTACTATACTTATGTGGTAAGATATTACCAGTTGATCATTCTCTTAACTGCTTTTTATGGTTTGTTTGTTTATATAAAAGCTGCCATCAGGAAACGCCCCGGAAGCATTTTATTTCTTACCGGTTTCTGTATTTTCCTTGTAACTATCATTAATGACCTTTTGTATGTGAATCTTATCATACATACTGTTCCGCTCTTCTATGCCGGCTTAGCCATTTTCATTATCATGTTGTCCATCCTGCTTTCTAAACAATTCTCAGACACATTTTCACAATTGCAGGTGGCCAACAAAAGATTATTACTCACCAATGAAGAACTGGGAATCATGAATAAGGAAATAGAAAATAAACATAAAGAATTAAAGAAGATCAATACAGAAATGGATGCTTTTGTAAATAGAACGTCTCATGATCTTAGATCTCCTCTAACATCTATATTAGGCATTAATACACTGGCAAAAGAAGAAACGAATAAAGACATCGTCAATAAATACCTGGGCATGCAGGAAAAAACCCTGATTCGAATGGATAGTCTTATAAGCGATATAATTGATTTCTCAAAAAATAAAAGACTTAACCTTGAATTAAAAGAAATAGATTTTACGGTTGCTGTAAGCCATAGTCTTGACGATCATGCTTTTCTGAACAATGCTCAAAAAGTTACAAAGCAGGTTGATATAAAACAATATGAAAAATTTGTTTCAGACCCAAGAAGAGTAAATATAATCCTGAATAATCTTGTGTCTAATGCCATTAAATATGCTGATTTTACAAAAGAAAAGCCCGAAATAAATATCAACATTCTGGTAGCAGATAATATGGCTACTATTGAAGTTGCAGATAATGGCATCGGCATTGAAGAACAACACCTCGATAAAATTTTCACGTTGTTTTACAGGGTTACCAACAGTAGCACAGGCTCGGGGCTTGGCCTGTATATTATAAAAGAAACAGTAGAGAAATTAGGCGGCTATGTTATCATCAACTCAAAAAAAGAAGACGGTACCAGTATAAAAGTAATGCTGCCGAATATTGGTTATAAGCTTTAGTAAGAAAGGTGTGGATAACCTCGTTAACAACAGGTGAAAAACAAATAATACAAAAATTTGGGAAAGGATATTAGCTGAACGTATCTTCAGTTTACAATTGATAAGCGAATATCCGTTAAAAGATAATCGCAAGTCTTTGAACGAAAGCATCGGGTTAGTAAGTATACCGGTCGAGGCTGGTAAATGAACAAAACTTGATGCTTTTTTCATGCCTGTATATTTTTTTCTTTGAGCCCGGCAATTGTACAGGTATTATACTTCTGTTGCGTCGCACTCTTGTACATTCTTTGCGCTATGCAGCATAAGAACAGTTTGCAAATAATTTAGATGTCATTTTTATTTATTTTAGAGCAATCATGTCGGCTCAAAAAAAGATTATTTACATAAGCGCTATTCCTGCTATACTGCTGGCATTCTATTGTTACAATCCCTTCGTATTATTCTTCCAGGCAGATGATTTTATTCATATCCCCTTAAGTGCTGCCGGAAAATTCTTACAGCAAAACAGTTTTCGCCCTATCTGTGATCTGAGCATTATGATAGATTACAATATTTGGGGCAAGACTGCATGGGGCTATCATTTAAGCAATCTATTACTGCATATAATTGCATGTATACTTCTGTTCATTTTTTTGAAACTATTATTCAAAAAATATACAGGAATTGTAAACAGTAATTTCATCTGCTGGTTAAGTACAGTATTATTCTTTTTATACGCTATGCACAGTGAACCAGTGCTCTGGATACTCGGCAGATCAGCAATACTTGCCACTATATTTTCTTTACTGTTCCTGTATTGCTACATACGCAGAAATGATGCATTCTTATTTATTGTCGGTTTTATATTCTTTTGGGTCTTAAGCTTGCTTACTTACGAGTCAACATGGCTACTGCCATTATTTACTTTGCTTATAAGTATATCAACAATAAGGCAAAATAAAACAGTGCTGAAAAGAGAATTTTCCTATTTGGGGGTTACTATTATAATCTTCATTATTTACCTCTTTATAAGAGATCATTACATTCATGAGGTAACAGGCAATTATGAATCCGGCTTACTCTTAAAAGGCGATTATACTTTGCTTATCAGGCAATATGCTTTATTATTTATAAGAAGTTTTGTTCCGGCGTTTATCAATAATAAAATACTTATTGGTTTATTTGTAGCACTTACTTTAATCATTGTATTGCTATTTTTTTTACTGCAAAAAAATAAAAAGGTTATTGCCATTTTGTTTCTTTGTTGGCTTATAAGCCTTGTGCCATATATATCTTTAGGTGTTGATACAAATGGTACAGAATCAGAAAGGTTTCTTTATTTCCCCACACTCATTGTAGTTATACTTATTGCATTAATAGCAGGTAATTCAAAAAGTAAAAAAGTATATTGGCTTTATCCTTTTTTGTTTATAATTCATCTTGCTATTCTTTTCACCGTAAAAGAAAATTACCGCATTGCAGGTGCTGTCAATAAACAAATAGCTGAAGCACTACAAATAACAGGCAGTCAAAAAATAGTATATGCAGTTGATGTACCACAGGCACAAAATGGTGCTTTCATTTTAAGACAGGGTCTGCCGCAAATGATGCATTGGCTCTCAGGAAAAGAGCCTGATACTGTTATAATCTGCTCACAGCGTTATGAATTACTGCCTTTACAATATCCCTATAAAATTATTTATAGCGATACACTTGGTATTGCATACAATAACAAATTCATAAAACCAGGAAAAGATACATTGCTTCTTAAGTTTACTGATGCTGCACTCTTTATTTCAAAATAACGGGGGTCAACAAAGCTGCTATAAGGACAGAACGCACAAGTGAGTGACACAACAACTGATGCCTAAAGAATCTGCTGCCTGTAAACAAAAATGTTATTTTACAATAATACTATCTACACCGTAGAAGTTTTTCAGCGTTTCTATGGAGTATTCAGTAGCAAGATCATCTTCAAAGAAGATAAAAGAAGGCTTTTGTTGCACAAGATCATAGAGCGTTTTAGTGCTGTGACCATATTCATTTTGCAGGTGCTGTTGCATGGAATTATTATAACTTTCTAGAACAGCCGGTTGTTTATTTAATGCTGCCTTTTTCAACGACGATTCACGATCATCCATCACAGCATCGTACAATGGGGCCGCAATAAGGCTTTTATAGGCATCCCTTAAATAATTATTTGCAAGCAACGAAATAAAAAAAATAATGATCATAAACAATTGAACGGGCTGGGAAAATATTTTTATGGTAAAGTTATTAAGCGCAATACCTTCTGTGAAAGCGATCAACAACATCATTGTAACACTTATACTTGTGATACCATTAATATAACGATCTGGTATTACACCGCCTTTTAACCCTGTGACCGCAATACCTACAGCAACAAGCAAGAATAGAACAATGACAGCAGGCAACAACCATCTTCTTTTTAGAAATACTTTTATAAGATGTAGATCTTTCAGTTTTTCTCTTCTATAATTACCAAAGAGGAATACACAACTCATGGCAAACCAGGCAAAAGGATTCATGCAAATGCTCCATAAACTTTCTGCTACATGATAACCCATTGCAACCCCACCCACCAATATTCCTTTTGGTTCAATGATAGCAGTTCTTGATTGTATACCTGGTGATAGTACAACTACCAATGCACTTGCAACAAAACACAACAACACAATTGCTATAAAAATTTTAGAAATTCTTTTGCCTGCACCTGATAAAAAAACAACCAGCAACAATACTGCCTGCGCAATTATAAAAAGCTCATTGAACCCATTCACGATAATTACCATCAACGGCAATAATATATAAGCAATATATTTTGTAAATGCTTTATCAGTGTGCATTACCATTATCCATAAACCAAGCTGTAGTTGCAATAATATAACGGGTAGCTGGTAAGTAATTGCGCTGCTGAACCAGAATATATAAGTAGACGGTTCAACCAAACAACAAACCTGCAATGAAGTATATAACAAACAAACCCATACAATATTTTTTTTAAGGTGCTCATCTTTCAACACGTATTTATTCGCAACAGTAATCATAAAAAAAACTGACAAAATATTCAGCAGCAACAATAATATACTGTGCATATAATAATGATCATACAAATAATTATTCTTTGCAAACAAAGAACCCGTAAAAGTTGCAGCAAAACGTCCACCCCAGTTATTGTAAATAAACTGTTGATATTCCCAGAACCCTTTTGTATTTAAATGATACCCACATATATAATCATCTGCACAAGGATGATTAAAAAAAGGAAGTATAAATAATGGCGCAAAAAAAATGATTAGTGCAACTATCAGCAACAATTTTGCAAAAAAGATCAGCTTACCTGTTATATAATTTTTGTCAGTGAATATTTCCCGCATATAAAACTGTTGTGTTGCAAAGCTATCTTGTCAGCATACGCTGAATATATTTCCCAATAATATCAAACTCAATATTTACCACAACATCTTCATACACCTGGCTCATATTGGTATGTTCAAATGTGTAAGGAATAATGGCAACAGAAAATTCATCGCTGCCTACATTAAACAGGGTAAGACTAATGCCATTAACCGCAATAGAACCCTTCTCAATCACAAGCGTGGTAAACTGTTCAGGAAACCTGAAACGAAATTCCCAGCTGCCGTTCATATCTTTTCGTTCCACGCAAACAGCAGTTGCATCTACATGCCCTTGCACAATATGTCCATCAAGTCTGCCATTCATTTGCATGCAGCGTTCAATGTTTACCATATCACCGGTTTGCCATAAACCAATATTCGATTTCATCAACGTCTCTTCAATTGCAGTAACGCGGTGCATATCATTTTCCACCGCTTCTACTGTTAAGCAAACACCATTGTGGCTTACACTCTGGTCAACTTTAAATTCTGCAGACAGTGGCGAACTAATGTAAAAAGTTTTATTGGTGCCATGCACTTCTACTTTTTCCACCCTGCCCGTATTTTCAATAATACCTGTAAACATGGCTGCAATTTATAGGTTTTGATGCGGATTCTATAATGCAACCATAAAGAAGAAGATTATGATACCGCTATCGTTTTTACAAACATTGTCTATCATTTTATTTTGGTGTTTGTGAAAGCCGTAAATTTTATTTGATTTCAAGCTACGGCTTTTCATAGCATCACCTCTTGCGTCGCAATCCTTTCATCTGTTGGCAATATATTTGGGCTTTGAGAGAGTTGTAGATATTTGTGTGTGATATTTACCAGGGCAAGAAAAATCATTGTTTAGCTAACCCATTCACAATAAATTTTTACTTGTACCCATTTATTATTGTATTTTTTATAAAGTACCATTTTTCCTGAGCCGCATACCCAACCACAACTATAATCAAAACAAAAAATACAATAAGTATAATTTCGCAAAAAAACAGGAAATGAAAATTCATTAATAGCCTCCCCAATATTTTTTCTAAAATAGCCCCACCCATCAGGCTTATGCTTGAAAATATTTTCTATTGTGTCGTGGCTTATTATTTTGACGTTTGGGAGTATTTCTTTCGACCAATAAGTTAATGACGGATATCTCTTTTTTTCTATAAATCTTAATTCATCTTTTGATAAAAAACTTGTATCTGCAGCGGCAATAAGTCTATCCATGAAAAACTCGTTAAAAGAAAGAGGTAGATCATCTAATATAAAGGATGAATCGTTTATTTGTCTACCCATGACCTGTTCCATGAATTCAATACTTTTTTTAATATACTCAGGATCTGGTTTGTATTTAAAGGGCAACTCGATTCTTGTAATAGTATCATCCTGTGCAGAAGCAAAAAAAGAAATAATTAGAAAGAGTATTATTCCTGCAATAGCTCTTTTATAAAGCAAATTATATTGTTGCTTTAGCATCAACGACAATTATTTTTATTGATGGAAATACATTTTGGTGATGAAAATATTTTACTTCCTTGTTTTTTTGCGAAAAAGTCTCAGACTTTTATTAATAGTAAAATAAAATTTGCTGCATAAAGTTATAATCGCACAAGTGTGCGACGCAACGATGCATCATACAGCACTATAGCTGGGCCCATAAAATCAATTCTTTCTAAAAGCCCATTTCCACATTTCTTTGGGCGTTACTTTTTTGCCATACAATAAAATACCGGTGCGGTAAATTTTTGCGGCAACCCAGGTAGTGCCAAGAAAACCAAGTATGAGCAAGAGCATACTTGTTATAAGCTGCCAGTATGGAACAGTATCGGGTACACCATGTGCAATGCGTGCCATCATAACAATTGGAGACGTAAGCGGAAACAAACTGCCGAAGATGGCAAGGCCACTCGATGGATCATTCACTGCTTTCATCATGATAACGATAGCAAAGATGATGGGCATAATGATGGGAAGTGTAAGGCTTTGCGCATCCTGCGGATCTTCGTTTACAGCACTGCCTACAGCTGCAAATAAAGAAGAATATAAAAGATAACCGCCAAGGAAATAAAAGATAAAACAACCTATGATCATTGGCCAGTTTATTTGTCCGAGTGTATGCATGGCGCTGGCTACATCACTTGCCTGCACTTGTTGTGCAGCAGATGCACCGGGCATGGCGCCGGATAGTTCGGGGAATATGCTGAACAGTAAAACCCTTGTGCCAACTACAAGAACGATCCATATTAAAAATTGTACAAGACCTACTGCACCAATACCAATGATCTTACCCATCATTAACTGAAATGGTTTCACACTGCTTACAATTACTTCTGCAATACGGCTTACTTTTTCTTCCATTACACCACGCATAACCATGGTGCCATAAATAAAGAGTATGATATAAATAAGAAAGCCGGATATCATACCAACTACATAACTGATGCCTGCTTTGGCATCTGAATCTTCGCTGCCGCTGATCGTAGAAAATTTTATTTCGTTTTTGCGATGAACGCTATCAAGCTGTGCTTTGGAAATATTTAAAGCAAGCATCCTTTTTTCTTCCAGCTTATTATTTATTACATCCTGTATACTACCCCGTGAAATAAGCCCGATTGATTTTGCAGACACAAGTTGTATTGAATCTTTTCCTGCGATATCTATTGAAGCCGGTACAAAAATATAACCATCATATTTTCCTGCAGTAACCTGCTGCCTGAGTTCTTCAGCACTATTTGCTTTTACAAAAGAAAAGTTTGCGTCATCTGTTTTACTAATGCTGTCATCAAAAATATGTGCATTGTCTGCCACAGCAATGTTTACCGAACTACCCCCATGTACAGAGAAATAAATGATCATGGCATAAAACCCAAAGATGATCAGCGGCAATAAAATGGTCGTTAATAAAAATGTTTTCTTCTGCACTCTTGTTAAGAATTCGCGGCGTGCTATCAATAATATCTTATTCATATGAACAGTTTCAGTTGTGAAGTTTTAAAGTCCCTCTCCTCCGGGAGAAGGATTTTAGGGTGAGGTTTAAACATTTACTTTTTGAAAGGATCTTGTTTTGGCATTGGTATCTTCCACCAGCCTTATAAAAATATCATTCAGTGATGGTAGTATTTCATTGAATGCCTCCACGTTTATATCCTGCTGAATAAAATATTTCAGCACATCATTGCTTTTATAACCGTCTTTTATTTTTACTGTATGATCATGCATATCAGATGAAAGCACTTCAAATGCATTACTGTTAATGCCTGCAGGAACACCGTCTAAACGTATATTGAATTTATTCTCTTTAAAATCCTGTTTTATTTGTTGCACCGTACCATCAAGAATTTTTTTACCAAGGTTTACCAGCACAATATGATCGCATATTTCCTCTACCTGTTCCATACGGTGCGTACTGAATATAATGGTGCTGCCACGTTGCGCAAGCCCATAAATTTCATCTTTAATAAGATTTGCATTTAAAGGATCAAGACCGCTGAAAGGTTCATCAAGAATGATCAGTTTTGGTTCATGCATTACAGTTGTAACGAATTGTAATTTCTGGCTCATACCTTTACTCAGGTCTTCCACTTTTTTATTCCACCAGCTTTCCATCTCAAGTCGCTTGAACCAGAATTTTATTTTTTCCAGCGCCACAGTTTTGCTCAAACCCTTTAGCTGTGCCAGGTACAGCACCTGGTCTCCTATTTTCATTTTTTTATAAAGGCCGCGTTCTTCGGGCATATAGCCAATGCGTTGCACATCACTTATAGCATTGAAAGGAGCGCCATCAAAAAGTATAGAGCCTTCATCGGGATAAAAAATACCCGTTATCATACGCAGCAAGGTGGTTTTACCTGCGCCATTAGGGCCCAGTAAGCCAAAAATACTTCCCTGCTGTATACTGAAACTGATATCATCAACAGCCTTCTGTGTAGCATAATATTTTTTCAGGTGTTGAAGTTCAAGCAATGCCATAAAATATAGGTTTAATATTTAAATGTACAGTTAAGTTGGTTATACAATTAATTTTTATGAGCCCGGCAACAGTGTATAAAGCGTCGTCCCTTGCGTCGCACACTTATACGTTCTATTCTATAATCATCGTTATGCAAATAATTTATGTAATTCGTCCTAAAATTCGTGGCTTTATTTGTTCGCTATCATTAGTTGCACTTAACATCAAAATATTACAACCTTTCATAACAGTTATTATAACTTCGCCGCTTTAAAAATCAGGGAGCATGTGGAAGAATCGTTTTAAAAAAATTTTATTTTCAGTCTTATTGGTTTCGATAACGTTGGTTATAAGCAGCTGGGGGTTCCTGGCACACAAAACGATCCATCAATTGGCTATTTATGAATTACCAAAAGATCTCTGCAATTTCTTTTACCATAACATAGATTACCTGCAATACAATTCAGTAAGACCAGATATACGCAGGAATAATGACAAAAGTGAAGAACCCAAACATTATATCGATTTTGAAGCATATGGTGATAGTGCCGCTTATACAATGCCCTGGCAATGGAATGATGCCTGTAAAAAATTCTCCAAAGATACTTTGCTGAAATATGGCTATGCTCCTTACTGGATCATTGAAATGCAAAAAAAACTAACCAATGCTTTTAAGCAAGGTAACGCTGACAGCATATTATTCTATGCAGCAGATCTTGGACATTATATAGAAGATATAAATGTGCCTTTACATACTTCCATTAATTATGACGGTCAGTTAACCAATCAAAAAGGTTTACATGCTTTATGGGAGACAGTCGTACCTGAGATCGAAATAACTAATTACAATCTTTCTTCTGGTCATAAAGCAAAATACATAAAGAATAAAGAAAGAGCTGTATGGAGCGCAGCACAAAGATCTCATGCATTATTGCCTGCGGTGTTTGCAAAAGAAACCGAAGTAAGTAGAAGATTTACAGACGCAACAAAATACCGTATAGAACATCGCAATGGCAAAGATGTAAAATATTACACAACAGATTTTGCAAAAGCATATGGCGCAGCGTTGGGTAGTAGTATCAACCAACAACTAATGAATGCAGCTAATATGGTTGCAGACTTTTGGTACACGGCATGGACAGACGCAGGCAAACCTGAGCTGGATAAATTGCCAAAAGCAAAATTGAGTGATAAAGAAAAACAGCAGTTAAAAAAAGAATTGCGTTCTTTTAAACACAATACTCTTATTAAAGATGGGTACTTAAGATCAAAGGGAAAAAAATAGGATCTTTATATTCTGTTTGCTCCTGTACAAACAAACCGCACAAGAGTGCGACGCAACCGGCGATGCTATACCGCCAACTGCCGGGCTCATAAATAAGAAATTATTTTTTCAATTGCAAGGTAATCATGGCAGCGACTCTTTCGCCGTCCATTGCTGCACTTACAATACCGCCTGCATAACCGGCACCTTCACCACAGGGATATAAATTTTTTATTTGAGGGTGTAGTAAATTTTCATCATTGCGGGGAATGCGCACGGGTGAAGAAGTGCGGCTCTCCGTAGCTACAACAACTGCATCGTTGGTATAATAACCACGCATCTTTTTACCAAAAGCTTTAAACCCATTTTGCAATGCTGTATAAATAAAAGATGGTAACACTTCTTTTAGTGAAGCAATATGCAGGCCAGGCACGTAACTGCAATCCGGCAATGATGTAGAAATTTTATTTTCACAAAAATCGACCATACGCAATGCAGGCGCTACAAATTTTCCACCACCTGCATTGTATGCATTTGCTTCCACATCATGTTGAAAATACATTAGCAATAATGGATCATCAGCATCAATTTTGGATTTTGGGTTTTGGATTTTGGATTTTTTAAAATAGTTTATCGCATCTCCTACTCCCACCTGCACCACCATCCCACTATTTGCAAAAGGATTATTACGTTTGCTTGGGCTCCATCCATTTACCACTAATTCATTTGCGTTTGTAGCAGCAGGCGCAATAATACCACCAGGGCACATACAAAAACTAAATACACCTCTGCCGTCTACCTGTTCCACCAAACTATAAGATGCCGGTGGCAAATGATCACCACGAAGCGAACAATGGTATTGAACTGAATCTATCAAAGTTTGTGGATGTTCTATACGTACACCCAAAGCAAAAGGCTTTGCTTCTATCAATATATTCTTAATATGTAGTAATTCAAAAATATCTCTTGCAGAGTGACCTGTTGCGAGTATAATAGCGTCAGCAAAAAAAATATTTTCATCTACAGTTCTTACACCTTTTATTACGTTATCTGAAATAATAAAATCTGATACTTTCTTTTCAAACAACATTTCCCCGCCACAGGCAATGATCTTTTCCCGCATAGCAGTGATAATCTGCGGTAATTTATTGGTGCCTATATGCGGATGTGCTTCGTATAAAATTTTTTCTTCCGCACCAAATTCCACAAAGATGTTTAGTATTCGGTTTATATCGCCACGTTTGCTGCTGCGTGTATATAATTTACCATCACTGTATGTACCGGCACCGCCTTCTCCAAAGCAATAATTACTTTCCGGATTTACAATACCTTCTTTATTCAATACAGCAAGATCTCGACGGCGGGCACGCACATCTTTTCCTCTTTCAAGTATCACAGGCTTTATTCCCTGCTCAATAAGCTCTAATGCTGCAAATAAACCTGCCGGGCCTGCACCAATAATAATTACTGAGTTTTGCGCATTTGTTACATCGTTCAACTGCAATAATTCTTTTTCTCTTTCTATAAAAGGTTCATTGATAAAAGCATTTATTGTAAGATTGACCCATATAGTCTTGCTGCGTGCATCAATGGATTTCTTTAAAACATGAAATCCTGTTACCAATGCATCTTTTGGACTTATCGTTTGCTGGATATATTTATTGATGATAGTTGCATCATCTGCTTCACTTGGCAAAAGCCGGAGGGATATTTTCTGTTGCATATATAAAATGCCGGGCAGTTGACCCGGAAATTTTTACAAAGAAACAAAAAAACCGGCGCATGACCGGTTTAAAAAAACAGCTTAAGGTTGATATTAGTATATTTCCTGTCTTCTGAATGTAAAGTGATATGCTATTCGTACGCCTGCCATAGCGACATCACCATTCACAAACTTTGATGCTTCATAACGGAGGCTAACATCTAACCCCGGCAAAGTTTGATAGCCAAGATTCATGGCATAAGTAAATCCGATTGCGTTATCAGGTTCGCCCATATTATCCTCTGCAAGAAATACAGAACCACCCAATTGTGGTTCACCGTAAATACCACCTGCAAAAGTGTAACGCATACCTGCTTTCACCGGTATTATTACTACAGGCCTGTAAGTATCTTTTAATAATTGGGTTTGATCAGAGGGTATTGGTTTACCAGAAAACGTTAAGAACCCAGCCTGAAATGTTGGTGATAAATAAAAAGTATTGGGAATGGTATATGCAAATTTTATAGAGCCGCCTATACCTGTTTTATTTGTTTCTTTTAAACCTTTCATTGGCATTGCTGCTTCAAGTCCAAAACCAAGTTCGGCATCAGATAATGTAGTGATTTGCGAAAAAACGGGGATTGCACCCATTAAAAGGGAAGTGAGTAAAATTACTTTTCTCATTGTCGGTTTTTTACAGGATGTGTGAATTACAATAAAAACGAAAACACGGGTATATTATTATATGCCTGTTTAAAAAGGAAGGTCGTCCACTACATCAGAGGGAGGAATATCGGTAACGGAAGGTTGTACTGCAGGCGCATCAGCGTTTTGACCAAGTTTTACATGCTCCATACGCCATGCATCAAGATTGGTAATATAATTTTCTCTGCCGTCTTTCACCCACCTGGTACCTTTTATATTGAATGATACTTTTACCTCATCTCCAATATTAAACCTGTCAGGCATTGCTGTTCTGTCCTGCACGCTTTGAAATTTAATATAATTGCTTATGCTGCGTCCGTTTATCTCTTCTGTTTTTTCAATTACAAATTCTCTTGTCTTAAAAGTTTCTGTACGTTGCACAGTATCATATTTTGCTACAAGTTTGCCGGTAATTTCGAATGACATGTTGAGATATTTTTGTGCAAATGTAACTTTAAAAAACGCCGGAGCTATTAGGCACTTAAAATTGTGTAAATATTTTTTTGTACCGGGCCTTCTGCTGCTATTAAGCATCGGTTGCGTCGCACTCTTCAACGCTTTATTCTTTGATCGACATAAAATAATTCTTTACCAGTTTCGGTTATAGTATTTTAACATAAAGCGGTACTTTATTGGAATAAAATCTAGCCTACATTTTCATTTGCAATAGCATAGTAGAATTTGTTTGCTGCGTGAAGTTAATACCGTACAAGAGTGCGACGCAACAATTGATCCGGTAAGGTTTTTCTGCCGGGTCAGCAAAATAAAAAAGCATCAATATCTGCGTGCTTTGTATTATAACGAATAAAATATTTTTAATTAATTTTTTTTCCACGAAATAATGGTTAGATTAGTCGTTACATCATTTACAAACTACCACTGAGGAGCAGCAATAACAAATGTGATTTTTTGACTGGGTATTAATCCGTAAATCATAGTAAAACAATAATCTTTAATAGTCTTTTAATTGGACAAAAAAAAATAAAAATTAAAAGATGAAAAAAAATCTGATGCCACAAAAATCACGATATGAAAAAATTTTTTTTTCAACATAAAAATTTGATATTCGTCCCCCTCCTAAAAAATTTCTTCACATTATGTTGATTAAATTTTTCGGGAAGTAAAAAAAGATTTGCATTCGTTAATCCCATAGAAAATTATTAAGAGTATCATGACTAAAACCGCTGAATCCATATGGAGTAATTGTTTAAAGATCATTAAAGATATTGTAGACTGGCAACCTTATAAAACATGGTTCGAACCAATAAAAGCGGTGGAGTTAAAAGGAAATGTGTTGTTGATACAAGTGCCCAGCCAATTCTTCTTCGAATATCTGGAAGAACATTATGTAAACCTGCTTGCCAAAACATTGAAACGGGAGTTAGGCAAAGAAGCAAGGCTGGAATACCGCATAATGGTTGATAGCGGTGGAACCAATGGCCGCAATGGAACAATGGATGTTCCCGCAGGCAATATGAAAATGTATAATAATAATGAAATGGATTTCCCCTTGATAATAAATAGCCCGGTTAAGAATCCCTTTGTAATACCAGGGCTAAAAAAAATGCAAATAGACCCGCAGCTTAATCCAACTTATACATTCGATTCTTTTATTGAAGGTGATTGTAATCGTGTGGCACGCCGTGCAGGTAAGACTGTTGCAGAAAAACCAGGTGCCAATTCTTTTAATCCATTGGTTATATATGGTGGCGTGGGGCTTGGCAAAACACATCTTGCACAAGGCATCGGCAATGATGTAAAACGCCTGCATCCAAACAAAGTGGTATTGTACGTAAGCAGTGAAAAATTTATCAACCAGTTTCAGGATCATAGCCGCAATAACGCTATCAATGACTTTATACATTTCTATCAACTAATAGATGTATTGATCATTGATGATGTACAGTTCTTTTCCCGTGCAGAAAGAAGCCAGGATGCATTCTTCGCTATTTTCAATCATTTACATCAAAGCGGAAAGCAACTGGTGCTAACATCAGATAAACCACCAAAAGATCTTGATGGTATGCAGGAAAGGTTGCTCAGCCGTTTCCGTTGGGGCCTAAGTGCAGACCTTCAGATACCGGATTACGAAACACGCATAGAGATCCTCGAAAGAAAAATGAAGAATGATGGTCTTGACATGCCGAAAGAAGTAGTGAAATATGTGGCATATAATATCAGCACCAATGTAAGAGAACTCGAAGGCGCTTTAATATCATTGCTTGCACAATCATCACTTAACAAAAGAGAGATCGATCTTGAACTTGCCAAAAAAGTGTTGCGTAATTTTGTAAAAACAAGCAGCAAAGAAATTACCATTGATGCTATTCAAAAAATGGTATGCGAGTATTTTGATGTGCCTTATGATAAACTTTTACAAAAAACACGCAAACGCGAAATTGTGCAGGCACGCCAAATCACGATGTACCTTGCAAAAGCTTTCACCAAAAATTCTTTAAAAACAATCGGCGAACATTTTGGTGGCCGCGATCATACAACTGTTATCCACAGTTGCCAGACAGTAAAAGACCTGATGGATACAGATAGTCTTTTTCGCGAAAATGTAATGGAACTAACACAGAAAGTACAACTTGCCGCTATGTAAATTTTATTTTGAAATTACAACGATCCCAAAACATAACTGTTTTGGGATTTTTTTGTGAACCAGGCAAATGAAATCCTATTAAACACCTGTTGCGTCGCACACTTGTACTTTAATTACAATACGCAGCAGAAAAGAGTATAAAATATTTTTCCAATTAGAATTTTTATTTTTTGGGATTTGCGTGCAGCTACCTATTTTTGCAGCCCCTTACGGGAACCAATTCAGCTAAGGTGAGGTGGATGAGTGGCTGAAATCAGTAGTTTGCTAAACTGCCGTACGGGTTAAACTGTACCGCGGGTTCGAATCCCGCCCTCACCGCAAAGTTTTAATCTACGGCAATAACTTTGAAAAAAAGGACACGGGAAGTAGCGCAGGCCGGTAGCGCACCTGGTTTGGGACCAGGGGGTCGCAGGTTCGAATCCTGTCTTCCCGACTTACTTAAAAGCAATTTCAGCAATGAAGTTGCTTTTTTGTTATACACTAATTTTTTAAACAGCATAAATATTTTGCGCCATATTTCGTATAAATCTTTTTTGAAATAGTTTGAATGCCATTTGCAACTTTAGCTTTGAAACTGCAGTTGCCATTTGCACAACAGATAAAGTGCTTGCGACGCAACGAAGATGCTATAAAAAACTGTAGCGGGTATTTAGAAAAATTTACCACTATAAATGCTGTTATCAAAGGCATATAAACAGTAAGAAGTAAAACATATAATTTTAGTTTTTAAAATATTGCTATGCAAAAAATTTATAAACAGTTTTTATTGTTAGTCTTTGTATGTCTGCACACTGTTTTATCAATGGCGCAAAAGCAAGCCAATATGCAGTATACAGTATCCATGGAGGATGCTGCCAATCAATATTACCACGTTGTACTGGAATGCAAAACAAAAGCGGCGACATTGGATTTTAAAATGTGTGCATGGACACCGGGCTATTATCAAATTCTTGATTATGCTAAAGCAGTCGAAAATTTTGATGTAACGGATGCAGCAGGCAAACCCATTAAATGGGAAAAACCATCCGCAGATATTTGGCATGTGTACAGCAACAATGAATCTGTAAAAATTACTTATGATGTAAAAGCAAAGGTCTCATTTGTGGGTAATATTTATCTTGATGAAACCCGCGGCTACATAACACCCGGTGGACTTTTCCTGTATCTTGACCAGGAGTTGCGCAACCCTGTGACAATACAAATAAAACCTTATAGCAAATGGACAAACTTTGTTGCAACCGGTCTTGATTCAATTCCAGGCAAGCAGAATACTTTTATTGCAGCAGACTTTGATGTTCTTTATGACAGTCCTTTCTTGATGGGAGAACTGGAGTCACTTCCTCCATTTACCGTAAATAATATTCCGCATTATTTTATTGGTTATAAGCTGGGAGATTTTGATCGCAACCAGTTTATGAGTGATCTTAAAAAGATCGTTGTAAGCGGCAGTAATATTATTGGAGATATTCCTTATACGCACTATACATTTTTAGCGATCGGTCCGGGCAGAGGTGGTATTGAACATTTGAATTCCACATCACTGAGTTTTAGTGGTGGTGAGGGTTTTGATTCACCGGATGCAAGAAAGCGTCTATACAGCTTTATTGCGCATGAATACTTTCATCATTACAATGTAAAACGCATACGGCCTATTGAACTGGGGCCTTTCGATTACTCAAAAGAAAACCGCACCAATATGCTTTGGGTATCAGAAGGGTTTACGGTGTATTATGAATATATGATACTAAGACGTGCCGGTCTTATGAATGATGATGATGTATTCAAAGCATTTCAATCAAATATCCAGGCTTATGAAAACAAACCGGGGCATTTATTTCAATCAGCAACACAAGCCAGCTACGACACATGGTCCGACGGGCCTTTTGGGAGAACGGGCGATGAAATAAACAAAACTATTTCTTACTACGATAAGGGCCCTGTGCTTGGATTGATGCTCGACTTTAGTATAAGGCATGCGACCAATAATAAAAAATCATTGGATGATGTAATGCGATTGCTTTACACAAAATATTATCAAACTAAGAAAAGAGGTTTTACAGAAAAGGAATTTCGGGATGAATGCGAAAAGATGGCCGGCACTTCTTTATCAGAAATGTTTGATTACGCATCAACTGTCAAGCCGCCAAATTATCCAAAGTATTTTGCATACGCAGGTCTTAATATAGATACTATGCCCAAAGCTTTATCCGGCCCATGGTGCGGCATAAAGCTGAAAGAAAAAAACGATACACTTACCGTAACAGAAGTAGATTGGAATTCACCTGCATGGAATAAAGATGTGCGTGCAAAAAATATTATACTTGCAGTAGATGGGAATAAGGTAAACCTTGAGCAGTTTAATAAAATTATGCAGTCGAAAAATATTGGTGATAACATTACACTTCTTGTTGCAAAAGGCAATGATAAAAAAGAAGTGACTATTACACTTGGGCAAAAGTTTGAAAAAAGTTTCACCATCACACCCATTACAAAACCTGATGCTTTGCAAACTGCTATTTATAAAAGCTGGACAGGTAAATAAATGATGCCACCTACTTGTTAATTAAGATTAAGAAGAGTTTTCAAGAGTCGCAAGTTCTTGCTGATTTTATGATCCAAAAATATAATGAAATATTCTTGCGATATTCATCCCTCCAAAACTATAACAATGAGCAAAAACAGGATGGAAGCTTTTAGTGACGGAGTCCTTGCAATTATCATTACTATTATGGTGTTGGAAATAAAAGTACCACATGGCACAGAATGGAATGATCTTATTCCGCTTATCCCTGTTTTTGTAAGTTATATGATCAGCTTTCTACTCGTTGGTATTTACTGGGGTAATCATCATCACCTGTTACATACTGTGAAAAATATTAATTCAGGTATACTATTATCAAACCTTCATTTACTATTTTGGCTGTCGCTGGTACCATTTGCAGCAGGATGGATGGGAGAAAATCATTTTGAGCCCAACAGTATCATTTTGTACGCCATCATACTTATTTTATGTGGCATCGCTTATGGGATTTTACAAAACAGTATTCTTAAAACACTCGATCAGCGAAGTAATATAGTTGTGGAGTTAAAAAAGCAAAATAAAAAAGTGATCATATCAGTTTTATTGGTGCTGGCAGCTATACCATTTGCATTTTTTTATCCTGCTGCTTCAGCAGCGCTGTTTTTTCTGCAATCAGCTATCTGGCTTATTCCGGATAAGAATATTGAAAAAGCATTGAAAGATTAAACAACCTTGTTTTGAGAAATGGATGTTACTATAAATAATTTAATTTTCTAACTTCAACTGCCTTTATATAATTATTGCCATTTGAAAACAGAAACTGTTCCTATATTAAGCCTTTTTGAAAAAGAAAAAAAGTTCTTCGATGACTCTGTTGAATGGAAACCGCGTTTTCCAACACTGCACCAACAGTTTCACATAAATAAGCTGGAAGATTTTATAGGCCATTTAAAATTTCCATTTGCACCACACAGGCAAACAGTCTCTGATTTTCTTTTTCTCAGCAAAGGAAAATCAACACGTAGCAAGGGTCTTGATAAATACGACTTTGGCGCTAATACTTTTTTCTTTTTACCAGCTTACCAGATCTCTACCCATGATCTTATGAGCCGCGATGTAAAAGGCTTTTATTGTCATTTCGACCTGGAAATATTTAACCGCAAATTTATTAAGCAGGATATTTTGCATGATTTTTCTTTTCTTGAATTTACAGGCAACCCACTTGTAACAATCGACGATGAAACAAAAGCTCATGTATTGAATATACTTACCAGGCTTGAGTTTGAATATAACAACAATTCAAAAGTTGATCTTGATATCATCAGTGTAAACCTGCTGGCTTTATTTCTTGAAGTAAGGCAGTTTGCCAAACAGGAAAAGATAACAGAGAATGCTGCTTTTAGAATCACCCAACAGTATAAGAGCAAACTCGCAAGATATATTTACGAAAAAAATTCTGTTACAGAATATGCAGGAATGCTTAACGTTTCGCCCAACCATTTGAATAAATGTGTAAAGGCTGCAACAGGAAAATCTGCACAGGATCTTTTAAGTGAAATGGTGATACTTGAAGCAAAAGTTTTATTAAAACAAAGCGCATTAACTGTAAATGAAATAGCCTGGAAAATTGGCAAAGAAGATGCCAGTGATTTTATACGTTTCTTCAAATCAAAAACCGGCTTTACTCCTACTGAATACAGGAAAATGGATTGATTGATTTCCGGTTTTAAATGTTGGGGTTCAGTTGACATACTTTGCACGACACAAAAATATATAATGAATTTTTTGTACCCGTCTATATTGCCGCTATGAAGCATCGTTGCGTCGCACCCTTGTACGGCTAAATCTTACTCAGCATATTTCTACATTTCTATTATTAAATAAAGTAATGAGGCGCATGCACAATACAGCAAAGCATTTCCGAAATTTTGAATTAATCATTTTTTCACTTCGCACCAATAAAAGATGCCCATTGATATACTGATGAAAGGATTGCGACGCAACAGACGATGCTATAAAAAAACATAAGCTGGTATCAAAAAAATCTAAACAACTTCCAGTCTTATCCCATCCGAAATCCGACATCTAAAATCCGAAATGGACAAATGGATTGATTTTGCATATCAATTGACTGTTATTGCCACCGTTTAAGCATTGCTGAAAAAATAGTTTTACGAAAGGTTTATAATTCTTTCCTGGAAATAAAAACCTAAGAAACAACAACGATAACCAGCTAAAATTGCTTGCTATGTCAGCTAAACAATTAAGGACAATTGTGTGCCTAACTGTTGTCTTATTACTCCTTTCATTTATTTCATTAAACACATTTGCACAGGGTGGAACTGTTTCAGGAAAAGTAACAGACAAAAAAGGAAATGCATTAGCCAATGCAACTGTAACACTTAAGGGAACAAAGAATTCAACTACTACCAATGAACAGGGCATTTTTTCTTTAACCAATGCTCCTGCAAGTGGCACATTAATTATTTCATATGTGGGGTATGCAAAGGACGAAATAAAATATACTGCAGGTAAAGCAGTGAATATTTCGCTTGAGGAAACTGTTGCAGAAGGCGATGATGTAATTGTAACAGGTGTGTTCGACAAAAGAAAAAAATTAGAATCATCCGTATCAATTTCTACTTTAAGTGCTAAACAAATGGCACAGCTTGCACCTACCAGTGCAGCAGACCTGCTGAGAAATATTCCTGGTATTTATGTAAACAATGCCCGTGGCGAAATTGCGAACACTGTTTATTCAAGAGGTATTTCTGCCAACTCAATTGATAATGCCTCGGGCTATTACTATGTATCTATGCAGGAAGATGGTTTGCCGGTAACCAATGTGAATTACAACACAGATAATTTTTTAAGAGCCGACATTACTACGGGTCGTTTGGAAGCCGTTCGTGGTGGAACCGCTTCCATTTTTGGTGCCAATGCACCTGGTGGAATTTTCAATTATATTTCGCAAACGGGAGGCAGCACTTTTGCAGGTGAAGCCCGTTTAAAATTTGGTTTGGAAGGCGATGGTAAAAATCCTTATTACAGGGCAGACCTAAATTTTGGCGGCCCACTTAGCAAGGATAAAACGTGGACCTATAATATCGGTGGGTTCTATCGTGTATCAAACGGTGCAAGATATCCGGGCTATCCAAGTAATAACGGAGGACAGATAAAAGCAAACATTTTAAAGGCATACAAATCAGGTTCATTAAAACTCTATGTAAAAATATTAGACGATAAAAATGCCCAGTCTGAATTTATACCATCACAGGATTGGAACAATCCTAAAGTAATGCCCGGCTTATCTACAACAGACTCTTATAATTTACCTGCATTCTCTATGCAGATCCCTGTAAACAATACAGGCACTGCCACATTTAATTCAAAAGATAAATACTATGCCCGTGATAAAACATTTGGTATAAGCTGGTCACAAAATTTAGGAAGTGGCTGGACTTTCAGAAACGATGGCAAATATTCAGCTAAACATGTTACAGGTAGTGTGCCCGCTGTAGTTACACCATTCGCTACAGACAATGTTGTTTTTTATGGACTACCCTATTTGTTACAGACAGGTAAGTTTGGTACTTATACGTTTACAGATAAAGTAAACGGGCAAACGCTTGGCACTATGACTGTAGTTCCGGGACCTACAGGAATAAGTTTTATTCCCGGAGAAAATAACAATTTTCCCGGCGCTAATATTCAGCCAAATTCATTATTCTTTCTTCCTTTGTTTTATCAGGATTTTCATATAAAGGAATTTATGGATCAGTTTACTTTCTCTAAAAAGCTAAAGAATATGACATTCAATTTTGGCGGCTTTTATGCAAACTCTAAAATGGAAAGAATAGGCGGACAGGAAGATGATGGTGTTGGTGTTGGTACATTAGAAGATCAACCACACCTTGTAGATATTACATTGCATGGATTATTCGACAACCAGAATTATCAAATAACAGATCCGAATGGTTTTATGGATGTTGGCAGAGGTGGTATCACTACATCTGATGGCACTAAAAGCCAGTTGGCTTTATTCTTAGGTCATAACTGGAACTTAACATCAAAACTAAATTTAGATTGGGGTCTTCGTTATGAAGCAACGCATATTTTTGGATCGAATGTTCCCGTATCAAGAGACCCAAGACAAAATGATCCAACATGGGGTGGACGCGATGGGAACCCGTTGACGGTTTATGACAATGGTGGTGGTATAGCTGGTGCAGCTTTACCTTTTGATGAAACCGTAAATACATTTTCTTTCTCCGCAGCGCTGAACTATAAAATAAGTAACACAATGGCAGTCTATGCCCGTTATTCAAACGGTAACAAAGCGCCTGAACTTAACAACTATTTTTCTGCAACAAGCGATTTCTTAATCAAGAGCATCAATACAACAGCACAAAATATTCAGCAGGTAGAAGCTGCATTGAAAGTGAAGAATGCAAAAACAACTTTGAACATTACACCATTCTATAGCGTGCTTGATAATGTGCCCAACCTGCAGTTTGCTTTCCAGGATTCATTGGGCAACAATTATAATCCACCTACACAATATGCCAAATACAGAACGTATGGTGTAGAGCTGGAAGGCAGCTATGCATTCACCAATAACTTCAGTATAAGTGCACAGGCTACAATTCAAAATTCAAAAGCCGTTGAGTATAAAACATGGATCGCAAGTGGCAAAGCTCCGCAGAATGATGTATTGGTAGATTATTCCGGAAATGAAACAGACAACAATGCTAAGCTGATGTTTGGTATTTCTCCATCTTACACTACAAAGAAATTTTTTGCAGCTATAAATTATTATTATCTCGGTTCACGCCAGGCAAATGTTCCGAATGCTTTTAAACTTCCTGCATTTGGACAGGTTGATCTAAGTCTTGGTTATGATATTTCTAAAAGAGTTTGCCTGCAGGCCAATATCAATAATGTGTTCAACAAATATGGCGTACTCGGTTGGTCTGGTCCCGGTGGTTTCCCCGCAGCATTAAACCGCCAGGGTTTTACGCCTGAGTTTATTGCCGCAAATCCCGATGCTGTTTATGCTACACAGGGTTCAATGCCAAGAGCATATTTTCTTACTGCATCATTTAAGCTTTAATTCTCATGACAGCAAGCACAGTCAACAGCTGGTTTTTAACCGGCTGTTTTTTATTTGAAACAAAATTTTTTTGTACCGGGCAACAGTTTTTTATAGCATCGTCTCTTGCGTCGCACTCTTGTACTTTGAAGAATAATAAGGAGCATTTATAAGTAAAGTGATGTAGATTTAGAGACAAATATATAATCCAGCCGCACAAGAGTACGACGCAACAGTTGATTTGCAAAACGTTTCAGCCGGGCTAAAAAATCCCACTCTAAAAATTATACCTTTATATGTTACTGCTTTTAAAATTTTGAACTAACTATTACGACGAGCAACCGCCATATGAAGAAAGCGCTTATTCCATTGTTCAGGCCGCATGAAGATGAACGGCACCTCAACATAAATGAACATGCTGAGTGGGAGTCTGCTTTTAAAAAACATCACTCACAGCTCTTTCATATTAACCGCATAGAAGATTACCGGCCATTTATGAAACTTGCTGCAGCTCCTTTCCGGCATGTGGTGCACGATTTTTTCTTTCTTACAAACGGCTCATCAAAAAGAAGCAAAGGGCTTGACAATTACGAGTTCAATAAAAACGCTTTCTTTTTTGTTCCGGCAAATCAGATCACTGCACACGAATATATCAGTGAAGATGCAACAGGCTATTTTTGCTATTTCAACCAGGAAATTTTTAATAACAAATTTTCACAGAAAGATTCGCTGAATGAATTTCCATTTCTTACATTTTCCGGTTACCCGCTTGTGCATGTGGAAGATGCTGATGTAGTGGTTGCAATCATCAATATTCTTGAACGGCTATTAAGTGAATATGGGAATAAACATATTTCTTCCAATCTTTTCAGCTCTTATTTACTCGCACTTTTTTTTGAAATAAAAAGATATGCCAAAGCTGATGAGAAAATAAAAGAGGATTCGTCAACACGTATTGCACAGCAATACAAAAATTTACTGATCCGCAATATTTATGAAAAGAACAGAATCGCTGATTATGCTTCCATGCTGAATGTATCTGTTAATCATTTGAACAAATGCGTAAAGACTTCTACTAATAAATCCGCACAGGAACTATTGATAGAAATGATGCTGATGGAAGCGAAAGCATTACTGAAACAAACTGATCTCTCTGTAAATGAAATAGCATGGAAACTGCGCAAAGAAGATCCCAGCGACTTTGCAAAATTTTTTAAATCAAAAACAGGCGTAACGCCTACGGAATACAGGAAGCAAGAGTGATTTCGGATTTCGGATTTATGATTTCGCATTTTGGTTTTTGTATCTGCAACTATTCCCCTTAGATAAAGCTGAATATATAATCAAGTTGTACAAGTGTGCGACGCAACTTAAGACTCATACTTATTCTTGAGCCTGGTTCATAAAAATTCTTCTTACTAAACCATAAAAATAAAAATTGATTGATTTTCCCCATCATTGTCATTTTTCTTCCTACCAAAAGGTATTGTGCTGAAATACTTTTACATCATAAGAAAACCCGTTTTGATTATACCAGTAACAACCGGTTAGCTTATCTATAGCCTTTGCTATTGATTTAAATTAATAAAGGAACAACTTAAATCTGCTTGTCATGTACCAAAAAAAACCAGCAAACTTTTTTGCCAATTGCTTGCGCATTCCACTTACCATTTTTATGCTGCTCATTACGCTGTGTGCGTTTACGCAAACAGGGAGTATCTCCGGGAAAGTAATGGACAGTTCCGGTAATCCATTAACCGGTGCTACCGTTAAAATCAAAGGCACAAAACAAATAACCAAAACAAATGAACAGGGTGTGTTTTCTTTTGAAAATATATCGGTTGCTTCAACAGTGATTGTCTCTTATGTTGGTTATGATGATAAAGAAATAAAGCTTTCCGCTGATCGGAAAGACGTTACTATCACACTTGAACAAAAATCAGCAGAAACGCAGGAAGTTATTGTAACAGGTGTATTTGATAAACGAACTGCTTTGCAATCTTCCATAGCCATCAGTACTTTGAAGAGCACTGATATTGCAAAGCTTGCTCCTAACAGCGCGGCAGACTTATTGAGTTATACACCCGGTGTGTACGTGAATTCCGCCGTTGGGGAGATTAATAACACAGTTTTCTCACGAGGTGTTAATGCAAATCAATTTGCAGTTGCCGGTGGTAACGGTTATTACTATGTATCACTTATGGAAGATGGTCTGCCTGTATCCAACCTTTCATCAGGAAATATTGTATCAGATTATTTTTATAGAGCTGATGCAACATTATCCCGTTTGGAATCCGTAAGAGGTGGCTCTGCATCAATTACAGGAGCAAATGCACCAGGTGGTATTTTTAACTATGTTTCAAAAACAGGTCAAACATCTTCAAATGAACTTACCTATAAGTTCGGGTTGGAAGGTGATGGAAGAAATCCATTTCATCGTCTTGATGCAAACTTTGGCGGCAAATTAGGTAACAACTGGTATTACAATTTTGGTGGGTTTTACAGGAATGCAGAAGGAGCACGTTCTCCTGGTTATGCGTTAAATAAAGGCGGACAAATAAAAGCCAATTTATTAAAAACATTTTCAACTGGCTCTCTCAAAATATTTGCAAAATATCTTAACGATAAAAATGGCTTGCCACAAAATCTTCCTGCAAAGAATTACGATAAACCTCAATTAGTTGCAGGTTTCGGCGCAGCAGATACTTATATGTTACCCGAAGGTGGTTCTGTACAACCCTTGTGGGGACCTGATAAAAGCTATACGTTTGACCCGGCTAACCTAACGCACTCTACAGATGCAATGCTTGGTGCTGAATTAAATCTCAATCTTGGTAAAGGATGGAGCCTGACCAACAGCTTTAAAGTAGACAATAAAAATGTTGAGCAAAATTTGACCATTATGTCGAGCCCTACAGGCTTGGATAATTTCTTCACTTATGCATTGATGGGCATGGTTGGTCCTGGTACTTTTACGTTCAGTGACAGAAATACAAAACAAGCATTGGCAACAGTACAATGTGATTTTGATCCAACAATACCCGGTCCTCCTTTCCGCTATACTATTGTAAACAACAACCTGCCTGCGCAGAGTGTAATGCAAAACGGTGTGTTGTTCAACTTTACCAGTTATAGCAAAAGCAAATTAAATGAAGTGATGGATCAGCTTGTCTTCAACAAGAAAGCAGGTAAACAATCAATTTCTTTTGGAACATTCATTGCATCTTCGCATGTTACAACAGTTCCAAACGGAACAGGTAATACATCAATAAGAGCTATTCAAAACAAACCTATACCACTTGACATTATTTGGGTAAATGGTTTCACCGGACAAACTCAACAAGTAACCAATGCACAAGGTTATGCGCAATTATCAGGTGGCAGATTTTCTTTCAACACTTATGATGCAACTCAAACACAATTATCAGGTTTTGTAGCAGATGGTATCCAGCTGTCACCAAAATTAAATTTGGATCTCGGTGTTCGTTACGATTTGTTTAAAGTTAATGGCAGCAATAATATCGGCAAAGAAAATCCTAACTCAGCAGAAGGTGGTGTTGATGGTGATCCCAATACTTTATACGACAATTATTATTTCGTAAAAGGTACCGATGTTCCATACAACACAACGTTGAATACATTCTCATATTCTGCAGGTATCAATTATCAGATAAACAATGCCAATGCTATTTACGCACGTTTCTCAAACGGACAAAAAGCACCAGACATGCAGTTCTATTTTGATAATTACAATAACACAGCAGCATCACCTGAAACAAAGGCGCAGAATGTAATGCAGATAGAAGCAGGTTATAAATTCAAGTCTTCAAAAATTACCGGTTCAATTATTCCATTCTATAGCAGGCTTAGCAATATTCCTGTTTCATCTATTGGTCAGGATACAACAGGCTTTGCATATTTTACTCCTGTTGTTTTTAATACGATCAGCACATTTGGTGTAGAAGCAGAAGCAAATGTATTCTTCACAAAGAACTTCAGTGTAAGAACAGGTCTTACAGTGCAATCATCAAAAGCTACTACATGGCAAAGCTGGGTAATGGGTGAAAATGGAAAACAGGATGATGCACTTGTAAACAATAATGGCAACACTGCAGAGAATGTTCCTTCACTAATGTTTACTCTTGTGCCTACTTATTCTTTCAAAAAAGGTTATGTGTTTGTTGCGGGAAAATACATGGGCAAAAGATCAGCTAATATGGCAAACACATTTTCGCTGCCTGGTTTTCTTGAAACAAATCTTGGTGCAGGATATAACTTCACAAGCAAGTTCAGCATATCAGCAAACATCAATAATCTATTCAACACGTTTGGTGTAATGAACTGGTCTGCCACTACCGAGAACAGTTTGATCGATGGCTTCTCGCATAACAGTTTTACACCTGAAAGACGTGCAGCAAATCCTAATTCAATTTATTCTGTGCTAGCCATACAACCAAGAGCGTATTTTATTTCGGCAACGTATAAATTTTAGACTCAGCTATTTGAAATGTCAATTGTATAAGTGCTTATATATTTTTTAAGCCGGGCGACATTGCTACTATAAAGCTTTGCTTGCGTAGCACTCTTGTACTTTTAGTTCTTTATGCAACAACAAAGTAATCAGTGGTCAGACGGCTCAAAGCCGTCAGACCACTACGAAAAAAATCGCAGTTGCTGCCAAATGTGCTGAACGATGAACGTAATGCGACGCAACGAAGATGCCATGAAACGATGCAGCTTGTTGCAAAAAAACAATAATGATATATCACCATAACGCAATATCTTAATGCTACACTTTCCATGAATCAAACAGCATCCATCCATATGAACGAAACAATAACTATTCAGCAACCGGTAGCAGTGCAGCGTAAGGCAGGTGCAGCGCAGGCATGGACGTTGATCTTCGCAATGTTCCTGCCCATCATGGCAATCATTGCATTGGCTCCAGCGTTGCCAACATTGATCGGGCACTTTAGCTACATACCAAACTTTGGTGTGTTTGTCCCGATGATATTAACTGCGCCTGCATTGTGTATTGCAATACTGTCACCATTTGCCGGAAGATTAAGTGATTTGTTTGGTCGTCGTCGTTTGTTGTTGATCGCAATGTTTCTTTATGGCTTTGGTGGACTCGTTCCTTTATTTGTTGACAGCTTTGCAGCAGTAATGACAGGAAGAATTTTATTAGGCATTGCAGAAGCATTTATACTTACAATTGGCAATGCATTGCTTGCAGATTATTTTCCTGAAGAAGAAAGACCAAAGTGGCTTTCTATACAAGGTATGGTTGGTCCTTTTCTTGCTGCATTAATCATGTTTGGAAGTGGCTTTCTTGCAGCAAAAGGTTGGCAATATCCTTTCATTGTTTATGCATTGGCGTTCCCGATATTTTTTGCTGCATGGTTTTATATATGGGAACCAATACAAAGAACAGAAGAAAAGATAAAAGTTGATATGAAAACTTTTCCGTGGCGTACTGTGTTGTGGATTGCACTGGTAACACTTATTACTTCAGTTATCTACTATGTTTTTATTATTCATTTTTCATTAGTGCTTACAGCTAATGGAATAAAGGAGGAAGGAAAGATTGGTATGATATCCGCTATCGTAAGCCTGACCGTTCCGCTGGGGGCTTATATCTACAAACGGCTTTCAAACCGATCCATATATTTTCTTTTACTGGTCATCTATGCGCTAATGGGCATTGGTTATATCGGCATCAGTATGATGCATGAGGAAAAATTAATTATGGCAGCAGCGTTCATACAACAAACTGCGGTGGGCATGACGGTATCTGCATTGGTAGCATGGGCGTTGATGAATTTACCCGCTGAACACAGAGGTTTGGGAATGGGAATTTGGGGCGCAAGTTTTTTTATTGGTCAGTTTGTAAATCCGTTGGTGATTGGCTTTATCAATGGGTTTACTGATGGCATTATAGGTACAGTTACTGTTATCGGTGTTATTTGTATTGTACTTGCTGTTGCAGTATGGTTGCCGAAATTTTATGGTCAGAAAAAAACAAAAGCGTTAGTATGATTAGTATAATTTTTTTGATACGAGCTTCTGTTTTTCATGGCATCAACTGTTGCGTCGCAAGCACTTTGTCTGCATAACTTTTGGCAACAAGAAAAAGAAAAATTTTCATAAATATAAAAGGACCCTTCAGGGGTTAGAGGATTTTAATCATGACTGAAAAAAAACACTCCATCAAACGCGGAGTAAGTCTTTACAGTTACCAGGAAGAGTTTTTCCTGAAGAAAATGAGTTTGGAAGATTGTATTGCTGCTGTAGCAAAGACCGGAGCTACAGGTATCGAGATCCTTGGTGAACAAAGCATGTTTGGATTTCCCAAATTGACTGATGCATTTGTTGATCAGTGGTTCGGTTGGATGGACAAATATGGTGTAACACCAGTATGCCACGATTTCATGCTTGATTACACCATGATCAAAGGAAAATATTTTTCTGATGATGAAGCGCTGCAATCGATCATACGTGATCTGAAGTTTGCAAAGCGACTTGGCTTTAAAGTAATGAGAGCAATCGTAAACATTACTCCTGAACTAATGGAAAAAGTTGCTCCTTATGCTGAAGAGTATGATATAAAAATTGGTATTGAAGTGCATAGTCCCTGGCATATCAACAGTGCATGGATGGCAAGACATTGGGAAGTGATGGAAAAGACAGGTTCAAAATATTTAGGCTTTGTTCCTGATATGGGTGCATTTACAAAGCGTTTGGCAAGAGTACAAACAGACCGCATGATAAGAGAAGGCGCTGATCCAAAGATTGTAGAATTCGTTTGTGAGCAACACGAGAAAGGTGTAATGGCTGAATACATTATTGCCCAGGTAGTACAAATGTCTAAGCGCCCTATTGATATAGCGGTAGCGGAGCTTTCAAGACATAACACTTATTACAATCCAATTGCATTATTGCAGCATATTCCGCGCATTGTTCACATCCATGCAAAGTTTTATGAAATGCTTGATGATGGAACAGAGTTTAGCATTCCTTACGAAAAGATCATCCCCATATTAATTGAAGGTGGATATGATGGTTATTTATCCAGTGAATATGAAGGCAACCGCCATATACAGGATGTGTATGAAGTGGACAGTGTTGAACAGGTAAGAAGGCAACAGGAAATGTTTAAAAGATTGCTGGGAGAAATTCCAGTGCCTAAAGTAGCAAATGCATTGAGTGCGTAATTGATGTCATAAGTTTAGCAGTACAAGAGTGCGACGCAACGGATGCTAAATTGGATAACTAAAGTTTGGAAAATAAAATTTAAAACAGATTTCTCTTCGAAACTAAATTCCGAAATCCGAAATCTCAAATCCGAAATTACATGATTCAGATGTTTGAAAAATATATGATCGTTGAAAATGATGCAGAGAACATCATTGAAAACGGAAAGGTAACCGCCTTCAAATTCGGAGCACGACTCCCCTACTATCGTGGAATTGCACTTTCGCTTGTGGAAGATATTGTGATAAAAGTTGATGGTGAAGATGTGCCAAGAGAAACGATAAAATTCAGTGCGCATGGAAACACTTACACACTAAAAGAAATGGAGACTGAAACAGAAGACCGGTGGAATATGGGGGAAGTAGCATATATCACTGTTGAGAAAGAAGGTGGCTTGCCAAAAGGTGAACACAAAGTTTTTATGCTGCTGAATATGCGGATTGCTTATCTGCCATTTCCTTCGATAAGAAAGAGTGAGAAAACAGTAGCGATAGCATAACTAAAATTCGAAATCATAAATCCGAAATTATTACATGGGACCATTAGATAAATTTATTCTCCGCGACGATTCTTTGAGAGCAACCGCAACAGGTTTTGAACTGCAGTTTCATTCGCACTGGTACAGGTCGTTGCCGCTTTCCTGTATGAACTGTAAAGCATCTATTGATGGAGAAGGTATAGATGAAAAAAATATTTACATTGAAGCAAATGGTAATAAATATCCTTTTAATGAAATAGCTACGCAATACAATGAATGGCTCTTCATTACTGATGCAGCAACATTACATGTTAGTCATGAACCATTAGAAAGAGGAAAAGATTATACAGTTGAATTCAAACTTGATCTTTTCATTCCTTATATAATTGTAAGTGCAGAAGGGAAAACGTTATTGGCTTCGAGTACTGTAACAAAAAAATTAAACTGTCAATGAAAAACGGAAATATAAAGCTCAGCACTTCACTATTTTCATTTGCATTGGAATGGAATTCGGGAAAATATTCACTTGAACAAATGATAGCAAAAGTGAAGGAATTAGATTTAGGACCAGGACTTGAGATCATCGGCTTTCAAAGTTTAAAAGGCTTTCCAAATATTCCTGATAGTACAATTGCACAAGTAAAGAGTCTTATTGAAAAATTTGAATTTGAGCCTGCATGTCTTGATGCAAATGTTGATGTTGCCATAAGAAGAGACCGGCATCTCACCGTTGATGAAACGGTAGAGTATTTGAAACCTCAACTTATGGTTGCGGCTAAATTAGGTTTCCCTGTTCTGCGTGTGCAAATGACGGCAAAGCCTGAAGTAATGAGAAAATTAGAACCTCTTGCAGAAAAAGTGAATGTAAAATTGGGTATGGAATTGCATACGCCTTACCTCGTTGATCATCCTTCAGTGATTGCTTTGCGTGAATTGTATGAAGAACTTGATTCTCCTTATCTCGGTTTTATTCCTGACTTCGGCACATCTATGCGTAACATACCTGATGCATTGCTCAATAGTTTTCGTGAAGTAGGTGTAACAAATGAACAGATTGCAGTAACAAAAGAGATCTGGAAAAAAGATATACCAACTCCGGCAAAATTTGGTGAGTTATACGAACGTGCTTCAACACTTGGCGCAACAGCACCACAAATAGGAAGGCTGAACATGGCTTTTAGCATGAATGGAAGGCAACCTGTTGATGCATGGAAAGAGATTATTCCGCAAACAGTGCATTTACATGGAAAGTTTTATGGCTTCGATGAAAATGGTGATGAACCTTCTATTGATTATGCAGCAATACTCAAAGTATTTTATGAAGGTGGTTACAATGGTTACATCTCAAGTGAATATGAAGGCACTGCATTCACCGATGAATTTACAGGCTTTGAAATGGTTCAAAAACATCATGCACTTTGTAAGAAAATATTGAAAGGTCTTGAAGAAAAAAATTATGTAAGTGCTTAAATAAAAAATAACAAACAATGAGTTCGCTAAAATATAAATACAATCTCAACTACGCACCACATATTAACCTGTTTACCAATTCAGCAGGAAAAGATCCGATTGATCAGATCAAGTATATAGCAGATCTGGGTTTTAAAGCTATTGAAGACAGTGGTTTCAATGCGTCGCATATCCCATTTGATACCTCGCCAATGGGTATAGGTATGTTCGGGCAGGAGCCTTCTTACTTGGATAAAATCGGGAAGACTATTGCAGATGCAGGATTGACAATGGGAACCTTTGTGATGACACCACCTGTTTGGCCCCCTGTTGCAATGCTTACATCAGGCAACCTTGAATTCAGAGAAACTTTTTTGAAGAAATGTAAAAAAGGTGTTGAAGTTGCTCGCCGCATCAACGCAAAATTCGTAACAGTCTCTGCCGATGTATACGATCGCAGTTTACCTGTTGAAGTGCAGACCGCAAATGTAATAGATGCTTTGAGATATGCTGCTGATATATTTGAACCTCATGGTATCACAATGGCTTTGGAAACGCTTAGCGATCACCATGAATTATTTTTGCGCACTTCAGAGCAGGCTTATTTGCTTTGTCGCGGTGTTAATCGTACTTCATGCAAAATGCTTTTCGATATGTATCATTTGCAACGCAATATTGGTAACCTGATAGCGCACATCGATATGGTTTGGTCTGAGATCGGTTATTTCCAGGTAGGCGATGTACCGGGCAGAAAGGAACCTGGCACTGGCGAAATCAATTATAAAAATATTTTCAAACACATTTATCACAAGCAAAAAGCAGAAGATAAAAATCTTATTATAGGCATGGAGCATTTCAAATCGAAAGAGGGTATAGAAGGTGAAAACGCTTTGCTAGAAGCATACAAACAATGCGATGATTTTAATACATCCAGTGATATAATAAAAGAGAAAAAGATTTTGAGCCCAGCTGTTTAATAAGCATTGAGCTTTCGTTGCGTCGCACACTTGTACAGTTGAAGAAAAATGAACAGCGAACAATAAAGTGATAACACTTTGCCTATTGCTTCTTTGCCTTGTTGCCTCTTCTTCCGAACGCACAAGTGAGTGACACAACAGGCGATGCTATGAAAAACAAAAGTTGGTAACATAAATTATACAAAAGATATTTCAGATGAAGCAGACAGAAACAGATGTTTTGATTATTGGAAGCGGACCTGTTGGTGCAACCTATGCACGCATGATACACGATGCATTGCCGGGAATAAAAATTACGATGATTGATCTTGGTCCGAAAGTTTCTGATACGCCGGGGCAGCATGTAAAAAATATTTCTAATACGCAGGCACAGGAAAAGGCACAGATATTATCGCAGGGACCAATACAGAAACCATATCCGACGATATCTGTTGGAGAAAGAGCTTTGGCAGTTCAACGCGGCGACCTGCGACCTGAAGTACTTGCACGTGCAGGAACGCATCTCGTAAGCAATGATGCAGAAGATCTGAAAACGAATGAAATGCCTGCTGCATCTTTATCAAGCAATGTTGGTGGCATGGGTATTCACTGGACATGCGCTTGTCCGCGTCCGGGCAATACAGAAAAAATTTCTTTTATACCTGAAGATGAATTGGAGTCTGCGTTTGTTAAAGCTGAGGAACTATTATGTGTTACACAAAATGCTTTTCCGCAGAATGCAGAAAGTGAAAATATTTTGAAAGTTCTTAATGAAGCAATTGGTTCAAAACATTCTCCAAGTCGCCAGGCACAACCAATGCCGCTTGCATGTAAGACAGATGAAAAAGGTAATCGTTATTGGGTAGGCTCTGATGTTATTTTAGGCGACATTATTGATGATGTAGATTTTGAATTACGTTCAGAAACAATTTGCAGACGATTGGTCTATAACAACGGAACAATTACACACGCAGAAATTGAACATTTGCCAACAGCAACAAAAGAAATGATGGCAGCAAAAATTGTTATCACTGCATGCGATGCATTGCGCACACCGCAACTGCTTTGGCATTCAGGCATTCGACCCAAAGCATTAGGACATTACTTAAATGAACATCCATTTATTTTTACGTTCGTTGAATTAAATCCGCAATCCGAAATCAAAAATCCGAAATCAGCTGATCCTACAGTTGGTGTTTTCTGGGTTCCGTTTGATGCACCGAATCATCCTTTTCATGGACAGATCATGCACATAGATCTTTCACCAATGAAGACAACTGTTGCAGAGCCTGCAAAACAAATTGTTGGTATGGGTTGGGGTTGCATAAAGCAATTAAGTTTTGATGATCAGATCATTTTTTCTGAGACAGAGAAAGATCATTACGGTATGCCGAAGATGAGTTTTCAATACAAGTTTTCTGAAGAAGATCTTACAGCAATTGAAGCAGCAAAAAAATTTCAATCTAAAGTAGCTGCGTTGTTTGGCAAAGAGATCGAAGATGGTCAGCAAACATTGATGCCTCCTGGTTCATCGCTTCACTACGAAGGCACAACACGCATGGGTGTAAAAGATGATGGCACTTCTGTTTGCGATACTTATTCAAAAGTATGGGGCTACGATAATTTATTTGTTGGTGGCAACGGTGTTATTCCAACTGCAACTACAAGTAATCCTACACTCACCAGTGTGGCGCTGGCGGTGAGAAGCGCGGAGAAAATAGTTAAGCAGTTTAAAACAGTGGAATATGAAACTGTCTGAGAAACTTTTTGATACCAGCGACAGGTTTTAATGGCATCATCTCTTGCGTCGCACTCTTGTACTTTGAGGAATGTTGTGCGGCTTTACGGAAGCGGGTATAAGTAGTTGCCTGAATAATGTCTCCACTCATAGCTCTGCATGTAAGAATACAACGAAGGTCGTTGTTATTTACCTTCTTCACTTTAGTAAAGCTTAATATATAATCCAACCGCACAAGAGTGCGACGCAACAAAAGCCTCATTCCTGTTCCACAGCCCGGCTCACCATAAAAACACAAAACAAAACAGAGATTGATTCTGCATATTAATTGCCTTATTTTGCCAATACCTTCTCTGTTAGTTTAAGCACTTTTACAAAGCCATTTAAAAAATAAGCGAATTACAGGCGCAGCATGATGGCGCCAATTTAAAAGGCTATACTGTTTGGAGTGGCTGGGACAATTTTGAATGGGTATTCGGTTATACAAAACGCTTTGGGATTATTCATGTTGATTTCAACACGCAGCAGCGCATACCAAAGCAGAGTTATTATACCTATCAATCTATTTTAAAAGAACAGCGAAAATAAATTTATGAACCGGGCAATTGAATAAGCATCAAGCTTTCGTTGCGTCGCACTCTTGTACGCTTTGTTCAATAATGAACTGAACGCTGAAGTGAGTGACACAACAGCCGATGCTATGAAAAACAAAAGCCGGTAACAAAAAATAAATAACAATATTCAAATAAATAACGATGGCAAGAAATCCGCATTACTTTTCTCAACTGGCGCATATAGAAATTTACGCTACAAAGATTGAAGAATCAATCAAATTTTTTACAGATATAGTTGGACTTGATGAAACAGGTCGCGATGAAAACTCTGTTTACTTCCGTGCGTGGGGAGATTATTTTCATCACACACTAAAAATTACAAAGAGTGATAAACAAGGGCTGGGGCATATCGGCTGGCGAGCAGATAGCCCGGAAGCATTGGAAGATGTAGTAGCATATTTGGAAAGCATTGGTGCTGGCATCGGCTGGGATGATGGTGATATGGGGCATGGCAAAGCATATCGTTTTAAATCTCCTGAAGGTCATGTGCATGAAGTGTTTTGGGATGTGGTGTGGTTAAGAGAAAGTGGTGACAAAAAAAGTATTTATGCAGACCGTTATGCAAGCAACAGGCATAGAGCTGTTAATCCACGCCGCTTTGATCATATCACTTATATGGTTGCAAAATTTAAATATGCAGAAGAAAAAAAATTCTGGCAAGGGCTTGGTTTAAGAAACCCTGATGAAGTAAGAATTGATGATAACATACCTGCTATTGGCGGACTATGGACAACAGGAAATCTTTCGCATGACATTGCCATCTTTACTGATCCCAATATAGAACCAAACGAAGCAGTACTCAATCATATCTGTTTCAATTTTGATAGTCGCGAAGAAGTATTGCTTGCATTGGATTACTTCACAGAGAAAGGTTTTAGAAGTGTGATGGGCGCACCAACACGTCATAAAGCAGATGAAGGATTTTTCTTTTACATCATCGATCCTGGCAGCGGTTACCTGTTTGAATTTTATGCATGTGCAAGATTAATTTTTGCACCGGATCATGGTCCTGATATTCATTACTTAAAAGATAATCCCAATGATGCATGGGGCAATGCTAATCCATTTGCAGAAATGGGTAAAGGAAAGAAATTAGGATTGACTGATGGCGTGGTAAAGCCACAAGATGTTTAAAACAAAAATCAATAGCAAATCTGTAATCATAAATACTCCCCTTTAGGGGATGGGGGCAACTCATCATGTGGCATTATTTTCCAAATCAGTACATGCCTTCTTACCAGGTAAACCGTGCATTAACGCAGGCGCATTATGGCGGCGGCGAGTTTGCAGAGATACTGGAAGTGGCAGGTGAAATAGATCCTGCCGATAGAGAAAATTTTAATAAGGCTTGGGTTAAAATGGGCGATAAGGTTTATGAAAAAGCAGAAAACTATGCAAAAGCAGGTCAACATATTTCTGCACGCAGAACATATCTGCGTGCATTCAATTACTTGCGTACTGCTGAATTTTTTATGACACTTCATGACGACAGAAAGATTCCTTATTATCTCAAATGCCGCGATGCGTTTATCAAAGCGATTCATCTATTTGATGAGAAGCCACTTCAAATCGAAATTCCATTTGAAGGTTCGCAATTACCTGCTTATTTATTCAAACCAACAGGAGTAAAAAATCCACCGGTGATGGTGATGTTTGGTGGCTTGGATAGCCTGGCGGAAGAATTGTATTTTGGAATAGCACAGCATCTCAACGAAAGAGGAATTGCCATGATGGCTGTTGATGGTCCGGGGCAGGGAGCAGCGTTGAGATTAAATCATATTCATACACGCTACGATTACAATGTTCCGGGAACTGCTGTTTACGATTACATCATCGCAAATCTTGCAGATCATGTTGATACGTCACGCATTGGTATCGGTGCAGTTTCAATGGGTGGATATATGGCGGCGCGTTGTGCGGCTTTCGAACATCGTTTCAAGGTCTGCATGATTTTCGGTGCTGTCTGGTCGTACTATGATATCTGGAAAAATCGTCCTGACAATCATCCTCTCGCAGAGATCGTGCAGCATATTGTTGGTGCTGATAATATGACCGATGCACGTGAAAGACTCAAAAAATTTACGTTAGAAGGTGTGGCAGAAAAAATTCAATGCCCAACCTATATTCTGCACGGTGAAGACGATCGGCAGAATTTTGTAGAGAATGCTTATAAAGTAAATGATGCCCTCACCTGCGAACATGTTATGGAAATAGTTCCGAAAGATGAAAGTGGTTCAGCACACTGTTCGGTAGATGATTTCACCAAGTCGTTTAATATGTATGATTGGATTGAAAAGAAGATAAAGCAATAATTTTTTTATGAACCAACCTGTAGTGCTACTATTTAACATCGTTGCGTCGCACTCTTGTACGTTTAGCGCTTTATCGAGCAAATAAAAAAACTAATAAAATGAAACACGTTATAAAAAAAGGAATCACTTATGCAGAAAGCAAAGATGCTGATGCAAAAGTGCGTGCTATTGTGGAAGGTATGTTGAATGATATTACTGAACGTGGAGATGCTGCTGTTCGTGAACTATCAGCACGTCTAGATAAATGGTCGCCTGAAAGTTTTCGCTTATCAGATGAACAAATAGAAAACATTGTAGCAGACCTGCCCCAACAGATAATAGATGATATAAAATTTGCGCAAACACAAATAAGAAATTTTGCGCAACATCAGAAAGATGCCTTGAAAGATATTGAAGTAGAAACATTGCCTGGTGTATTTCTCGGTCATAAAAATATCCCGGTAAACAGCGTTGGTTGTTATGTTCCCGGAGGACGTTACCCAATGGTGGCATCTGCACACATGAGTGTACTCACTGCAAAAGTTGCAGGAGTAAAAAGAGTGATCGCATGTACGCCCCCGATCAATGGCGAAATACCTGCAGCAACAGTTGCTGCAATGTATATGGCAGGTGCCGATGAAATTTATTTATTAGGCGGTGTACAGGCTGTGGCAATGATGGCATTGGGTACAGAAACTGTTACACCTGTTGATATGATCGTTGGTCCCGGTAATGCTTATGTAGCAGAAGCAAAAAGACAACTCTATGGAAAAGTTGGCATTGATCTTTTTGCCGGTCCAACAGAAACATTGGTGATTGCTGATGATACTTCTGATTCAGAAACATGTGCAACAGATTTATTAGGGCAAGCAGAACATGGACCTACTTCTCCGGCAATTTTATTAACCACAAGTAAAAAGATCGCTGATGAAATTGAAGCAGAAATTCAAAGCCAGTTAAAGACGTTGCCAACGGCAGATGTAGCAAGTGTTTCATGGGAAAATTATGGACAGGTAATATTGGTAGATACTGAAGATGAATTGATGGAAGAAGCAGACCGTATAGCCAGTGAGCATGTACAGGTGATGACAAAAAACCCAAGAACATTTTTAGATAAAATGACCAACTATGGTGGACTGTTCCTTGGACAAAGAACCAATGTTGCTTTTGGTGATAAAGTAATTGGTACCAATCATACATTGCCCACAAAAGAAGCGGCAAGATACACGGGTGGTTTATGGGTGGGCAAGTTTTTAAAGACATGCACTTACCAGGAAATCAGAACCGATGAAGCCAGTGCAATGATCGGTGAATACTGCTCAAGGCTGTGTGCGATAGAAAATTTCGCTGGTCACCAGGCGCAGGCAGATCTTAGAGTAAAACGTTATGGAAGCCCCCATCCCCTAAAGGGGAGTGAAACAGTTACTGAAAATTTTCTTGCAGAGAAAGAATGATGGAAAATAATAAACGACATACAAGCCCCCCATTAGGGGATGGGGAAATAGCATTAGTAACAGGCGGTGCTGGTGGCATTGGTTCTGCTATCTGTAAAAGGTTAGCAGAAGCTGGCGCATCTGTTATTATTACTTATTACAGCAATGAGGAGAAGGCAAAGAAATTACAAGAAGAATTAGCAGGAAATAATCATTCTGTTTTTCATACACCTGTAAATGATAGTGAACGTGTAAAACAACTCTCATTATTCATCGAAGAAAAATATGGAAGACTTGATTTACTTGTGAACAATGCAGGCATTACAACGCCTGTTGCTCATGATGATTTAGAGAGTTTAACGGACGAATGGATAGATAAAATCTTTACAACAAACTTTCGTGGTGCATTCGCCACGATAAGAGCATGTAAAAAATTATTATTAAAAAGTAATGATGCATTAGTAATAAATATTTCATCTGTTGCAGCTGTATCAGGCATTGGAAGCAATGTGGCTTATTGCGCAAGCAAAGCGGCGATGGATAGCATGACCCGTTCATTGGCAAGAGCATTGGCGCCAAAGATTCGTGTGGTGTCTGTATCTCCCGGTTGGGTGATGGGTGAATATGCAAAAACTGTTGATCCTGATTTTCTACAAAAGCAATTGGATGCAACACCACTTAGCCGTTTTGCAACGCCTGAAGATGTTGCTGCTGCAGTATATGCGTTAACAACATCGTTGAAGTTTACAACAGGAAGTATTATTCCTGTAGACGGTGGAAGGTTATTAAAATAAAAAATCACTTCGATAAAAGCTGAACAAAGAACAGAACGATAAAGTGCTTGCGACGCAACAGGCGATGCCATAAAAACAAAAAGTCTGTATCAAAAAAATAATTGCTTGTTATATGAATAATAAAATTAAAAAAGTATTAATCGTTGGTGGAGGTATAGGCGGTTTATCCGCCGGCATTGGCTTGTGTAAAGCAGGTGTGCATGTAAAAATTGCTGAACTGCAATCGCAATTTAATGTATATGGTGTTGGTATTATTCAGCAGGCGAATGCATTGAGAGCATTGGATGCATTGGGTGTTGCTGATGAAGCGATGCAACATGGCTCTCCTTATGCGGCGGTAAAAATGTGTACACCTCTCGGGCATGTTATTGGAGAAGCAGGTACACCGCCTATTGGCAGGTTTCCATCGCACAATGGAATCTCCAGGAAAATACTGCACGATATTTTACTGAAAGCCACAACAGCAGCAGGCGCTGAATTTAAGATGGGAACGACCGTTGATACTTTGAATAATCAACCTGATAAAGTGGACGTGACTTTTACAGATGGAAGCTCCGGCACTTATGATCTGCTGATTGCTGCAGATGGCATTAATTCCAGGATAAGAACAATGGAGTTTGGAGAATATAAATCAAACTATGTTGGCTTATCTGTGTGGCGTTATTCATTTAAGCGTCTGGCTGATCTTGATACCGGTTATATTTATTTTGGCAAGAATAGTAAGATCGGTATAATACCGATGACTGCAAATACTTGTTATATGTTCATTGTAAGTGCAGAAGGCGCAGATAATCCTTTTATTCCCGCGCATGAATTAATTCCAAAGTTTAAAGGATATATGCAGGAATTTCCTGTAGCGATGATACAACAATTGATTGAGCAGGTAACAAATCCAAAAGAAGTAAATTATCGTCCGCTCGAAACATTACAGCTGCTTGCGCCGTGGTATAAGAATCGGGTAGTAGTTATTGGTGATGCTGCGCATGCAACCATTCCGCAATTAGGCTCAGGTGCGGCTTTGGCAATTGAAGATGCAGTAGTTTTAAGCGAATTGATCCAATCAAATACTGATGTTCCACAAATGCTTGAAGCATTTATGCAGCGCCGTTATCAGCGTTGCCAGATGGTAGTAGATGCCTCTGAAACATTAGGCAAATGGGAGCTTATGATGTTTGAAGGAAAGTCATTGCCGGAAGGCGCTAACGTTGGGGCATTGATGGGCAGAACTTGTGGCGCATTAACAGCACCGATTTGATTTCGGATATGCGATTTCGGATTTCGGATTTTACAAACAGTAACCATTTTCAATTTTGGATGAACTTCCGAAATCTAAAATCCGACATCCGAAATAAACGAAATTTTTATACTCTAACAATCTAACAACGATGCCAGCAAAAAAAATCTTCCCTTACGAAAACAAAATGCTCATACTGTTGACCTTTACATTTGGCTTTGTATTGTTCGACAGGATGGCATTGAACTTTCTCGTTCCCTTCTTTGACAAAGAACTTGGATTAAACAATACACAAATTGGGTTGCTTGCTTCACTGCTTGCATTGGCTTGGGCAATTTCCGGTTACGCAATAGGCACATTGTCTGATAAAACTGGCAAACGAAAACAATACCTCATTATATCAGTTGCTATCTTTTCTGCGTGCTCATTCATCTCTGGTCTTGCAGCATCATTTGCATTTTTATTAGTGGCACGTATCATCATGGGTTTTTCAGAAGGACCAGTATTGCCGCTTGCACATTCTATTATGGTAAGCGCATCAGCAGAAAAACGCAGAGGTTTCAACATGGGTTTTATGCAAAGCTTTGGCAGCAATCTGTTAGGCACTATGCTTGCACCCGTTATACTTGTTGCACTTGCAACAAATTATGGCTGGCGTAATGCATTTTTTATTGCAGGTGTTCCCGGACTAATACTTGCAACGCTTGGTTTCTTCATGATAAAGGAAATACCTGTTTTTGTAAAAGAAAAAAAACAAAAAGCAAATGTTGCTGATCTTTTCAAATACCGCAACGTGTGGGTTGCCATTATTCTCAGTGGTTGCATGATGACGTGGATGTTTGCACAGATAACTTTCATGCCAAAATTTTTAATAGCCATAAAACACTTTTCAGAAGAAGATATGGGCAAAACAATGGCTGCTTACGGACTTGGTTCGATCATCTGGGGCGCAGTGGTACCGGCGCTTTCAGACAAGCTCGGCAGAAAACCTGTTGTAATATTTTTCTTTTTGATGAGCATGATCATGCCGTTGTCTGTTGTTTATGCAGGTGATACTTTCAGCGCTGTTGCGCCACTTGTTATTCTTGGCGCAACAACAATGGGTTGCTTTCCAATCGTACTCGCAACCATTCCTTCGGAAACAGTGCCACGTCAATTCCTTGCACAAACATTGGGAATGATCATGGGAATCGGTGAATTGATTGGTGGTTTTGCTGCACCTGCAATTGCAGGATGGTCAGCAGACAAATTTGGTTTGCAGGCACCGTTTCTTATTGCGGCTGGCGCCGTATTGTTAGCTGGCTTTATCGGTTTTTTATTGATTGAAACTGGACCTGTGAAATTAAGGAACAAAGGAGCTTTGGCTACTATTCAAACTGTATAAGTGCTTATATATTTTATGAACCTAGCAATTGAATCACAGATAAAACTTTTGTTGCGTCGCACAATTGTACCGAAGAATTTTGTGCAGCAAATTGAGCAACGACTGATGAATAAAATGATTCAACTAATATGTAACTACAAAAGATTAATTAATTAATAAAAGCTCGGTCTCTCCTCGCCTTTAGGAGAGGAGACCAAGAGGTGAGGTTAAAATGAAACTTGTAACATTCAGAAACAAAAAAGGTCAATCAAGAACAGGCTGGCTGAAAGACAATGGTGTAGTAGATATGGAGCTTGTAAGCAATGGAATATTGCCTGATAATATGCTTGCCTTTATCGATGATTATGAAAAATATTTTTCGATCATCAAAGAACAACATTTAGAAGACGCAGCACCAACTTACAACTTAGCGGAAGTGCAATTACTTGCACCACTTCCAAATCCTCGCAGCTTCAGAGACTATATAGGGTTCGAAATGCACATGCTGAATGCATCAAGATCATTCGGGCATACAATTGGTGCTGCATGGTACGATATGCCAATCTTTTATTTCACCAATCATCATGGAATCTTTGGCCCTGAGGATGGAATAAAACGTCCGTTGAAAGAAACAAGACTTGATATTGAACTGGAGATAGCGGTCATTATTGGAAAGAAAGGAAAAGATATAACCGCTGCGGAAGCAGAAGATCACATTTTTGGTTACACCATTTTCAACGACTGGACTGCAAGAGCTATTCAGAAAAAGGAAATGGAAATTCCGTTGGGACCACATAAGGGAAAAGACTTTGCTAATGCCATTGGTCCATGTATTGTAACAAAAGATGAGTTTGAAAAATATCGTGTACCCTTTGATGAAAGTTATTTTGAAGCGCCATTGAAAGTCCCAACGGTTAAAGGCGACAGGTTTGATCTGAAAATGGTTTCCAGAATTAATGGACAAGTTGTAGCGGAAGGAAATTATAAAACGGTGTTCTTCAATTTTCCACAAATGATTGAGCGAGCCTCCGAAAATAATGTAACACTTATGCCCGGCGATATTCTCGGCAGTGGCACTGTGGGCGGCGGAAGCTTAGTTGAAAATAATTTTACTGTCCATCGTCCATTGGAGCCGGGTGATACAGTGGAATTAGAGATTGAAGGCATTGGAGTATTGAGAAATAAAGTTGTATAATGCAGGCATAAATTAAACATATGATTTTAGAATTAGCAACAATCGATATTAAACAGGATACTAACACTGACTTTGAAACTAATCTTGAAAAAGCCCAACATGTAATTAGCCAATCCAAAGGTTATATCAGTCACCAGTTTCAAAAATGCATTGAACAGGAGAACCGATATATTCTTTTGATCAAATGGGAAAACCTTGAAGCACATACAAAAGGTTTTCGTGAATCAGAATTGTTTAAGGAATGGCGTGCATTGATTGGACCATTCTTTGAATCTGCACCAAATGTGCAACACTATGAATTAAAATTTGAAATGTGAAGATGATTTCGGATTTCGGATTTTAGATTTCGGAATATGAACGACCGAGATCCGAAATCATCAATCCGAAATTTCTTGTTGCATAATGGTATATAGTACAAGAGTGCGACGCAACAGCAGTTTAATAGTTGTATAAAAGCCGGGAACATAATAACTACATAAATAATTGCAATGAAAATAATTGACTTATCAGTAACCATTTCTGAGAAAATTAAAGAGCCACTGCCTACTAAAATTGTTTATGAGGATCACAAGGAAGGCGCAAAAAAGATGGGTGGTAAACTATTTGAAGGATTGACAGATGTGTTCATTGATGGCAATGGTCCTGCAGGTGAATTTTTGTCTGTTACAAGTCATTGTGGTACGCATGTGGATGCGCCATATCATTATTTTCCAACTTCAGAAGGTAAGGCTTCAAGAACGATTGATGAAATGCCGTTGGATTGGTTTTTCCAGGATGGTGTAGTGCTTGATTTTACTGATAAGCCCGATGGCTACATGTTTGAGCCGGAAGACTTGGTAGAAAAATTAGCAGCGATAAATTATACGCTTAAGCCACTTGATATTGTGTTGATCCGCTGCGATGCAGACAAACGAATTCATGATGATGATTTTGTAAAAATACATGTGGGTGCTTCGGCAAAAGCAACGCATTGGTTAATTGACCAGGGTATTAAAGTGATGGGTACAGATGGTTGGGGATGGGATATTCCACTGCATATACAAGCTGCAGATTTTCGCAACAATCCACGTCCCGGTATTATCTGGCAGGCGCATTATGTAGGCATTGAAAAAGAATATTGCCAGATTGAAAAATTAGCCAACCTGGATCAGTTGCCTCCATTTGGTTTTAAAGTGGCTTGCTTCCCTTGTAAAATAGAAAAGGCAAGTGCAGGCTGGACAAGAGCTGTAGCCATTTTAGATTTATGATTTCGGAAAGATTCGAACAGCGAAATTGTATTCGACTTTAAAATTCCGAAATCATATATCCGAAATCCGAAATTAAAATAAAAGAATGGAATCACCGATAAGACAAGTTGTAACGGGTCATGATAAAAAAGGCAATGCAGTTTTTGTATCTGATAATACATTCGAAACTGTTGCTATTCCTTCCGGCGACGCAGCCATGACAACTATCTGGACAACGGCAACAGTTCCTGCAGATTTGAATGATGAAACAGATGGACGCGAAAGAGATGCAGGCACAACTTTAAAAGGCGGCTCAGTTATTCGCATTGTAGATATGTTGCCCGGTGCTTCTTCTCCAATGCATCGTACAAATAGTATTGATTATGGAATTATTATCAGCGGCACTATTGAACTGGAATTAGATAATAATATTTTTAAAACATTAGCAGCGGGAGATATTATTGTGCAACGCGGTACCATACATAAATGGCGTAATCCAAGTGCAGAAACAATTTGCAGGATCGTATTTGTATTGACAGAAGCAAAACCTTTTGAGTTAAATGGAACAGCTTTGCAGGAATACATGGAGCATTGATTTTTTTATGAACCAAACAGCATTGCTACTATTAAGCTTCTGTTGCGTCGCACACTTGTACAACATAACAATATTGAACAAGTAAAACACTATACTGAATGAAAAGATTTGAAAATAAAGTTTGTCTTGTTACAGGCGCTGGTTCCGGTATTGGTGCAGCAACCTCGGTTGCATTTGCAAAAGAAGGAGCAATCATTATTGCAGCAGATATAAATGAAGATGCAGCAAAAGAAACAGCAGGTAAAATAAAAAAAGATAAGGGCAAAGCGATTTTTATAAAAGTAAATATTGCACAGCATAGTGAGGTAAAGAAAATGGTTGCACTCGCAGTAAAAAGATTTGGGCAATTAGATTGTGCTGTGAATTGTGCAGGTATTGCAGGGAAACATACTTTAGCTGTACATGAATATCCCGAAGATGATTGGGTAAACATGATCAACATAAATCTCATTGGCACTTACTATTGCGTGAAAGAGCAAGTAAAACAAATGTTGCAAAATGGTGGCGGTAACATTGTAAATGTTTCTTCTGCTGCGGGTTTGATTGCGCAGCCATTTAATTCGCCGTATGCAGCTTCTAAATTTGGTGTTGTGGGTTTAACAAGAACAGCAGCTAAGGAGTATGCTACACAGAATATCCGTATCAATGCAGTTTGTCCAACAGCAATTGAAACGCCAATGATCATGCATGGCAGAAGAAAACTTGCCTTCAATCCCGAGGCGTTGGAAGCAGCAAAAAACTACCAGGCAATGAAACGTATGGGTCAGCCGGAAGAAGTAGCAGATGTGATATTGTGGCTATGTTCAAATGAATCATCTTTTATAACAGGCCATGCTATGCCAGTGGATGGTGGTGCTTTTGCTTAATGGTAATACCCGATTGTTCAAATAATAGGATATTCAACAGTAAAATCATTTTGTAATTTCAGATTATGAAAAAATTAAATCCTCCGTTCCGGGCAGACCAGGTGGGTAGTTTACTAAGAACACCTGAAGTAAAAGAAAACCGCCTTCGCTGGAAGCAAGGCTTATTGAGTGCTTCAGCACTGCGTGCTATTGAAGACAAAGCCATTGCTGAAACAGTAAGGAAAGTAGAAAGCATTGGCATGAAATCCATAACAGATGGAGAATTCAGGAGAGACTATTTTCATCTCGACTTTTTGCAACAATTATCGGGAGTAGAAGTTACTGGCGGTATTGCTGCCAACCCGCATGCTAAAACTGCCGAAGATCATTTTACGCCGCCAAAATTGAGTGTTACCGGTAAGTTGAAACACGTAAGAAATATACAGGTAGATGATTTCAATTTTTTGAAATCAGTAGTAACACAGACGCCAAAGGTTTCTATTCCCTCACCAACCATGGTGCATTTTCGCGGCGGAAGAAAAGCAATTGATATCAATGCCTATCCCGATATGGACGAGTTTTTCGCTGATCTCTCACAATGCTACCGTGATGAAATAAAAGCATTATACGACGCCGGCTGCCGTTATATACAATTGGATGATACCAACCTTGCATATTTATGTGATATCAAGATGAGGGCAGAAGCAAAGCAACGTGGTGATGATCCCAATGAATTGCCCAAGACATATGCAGCATTGATCAATTCAGTTATTAATGATCGCCCCAATGATTTGACTGTAGCTATACATCTCTGCCGTGGCAATTATCGAAGCACCTGGTTTGCAGAAGGTGGCTACGAACCAGTTGCAGAAGTATTGTTCAATGATCTTAATGTGGATGCCTATTTTTTAGAATATGATGATGAGCGCAGTGGTGATTTTGCACCACTTCGTTTTGTACCAAAAAATAAAGTAGTAGTACTTGGATTGATCTCATCAAAAATTCCTCAGCTGGAAAAGATGGACGATGTAATAAAAAGAATTGAAGAAGCTGCACACTATATGCCAGTTGAAAATATGGGGCTTAGCCCGCAATGTGGCTTCTCCAGTACCTCTCACGGCAACAATATTACCATGGATGATCAATGGAGGAAACTTGAACTGGTAGTAAAAATTGCAGATACTGTCTGGGGTTATTAATGGTGACCTGACAGTGCTGACTAAAGAAAAGAAAGTACAAGAGTGCGACGCAAGAAAAGTCTAATAGCAGTGTAGCAGTTGGGTACATAAAGTAAATAATATGGTTTTAAAAACACAAATAGGTATCATCGGTGCAGGACCTGCAGGTCTAACACTTGCGTTATTATTACAAAGAGCAGGCGTTGATTGTGTAATACTGGAATACCGCAGCCGTGATTATGTAGAATCGAGAGTACGTGCAGGTTTGCTTGAACAAAATACCGTTGATCTTTTTAATGAATTAGGTGCCGCAGAAAGATTAAACAAAGAAGGCCTGCAACATCACGGTGTGTATTTGAGTTTTGATGGTGAAAGAATAAGAGTGCCATTTAATGAATTAACAGGCGGCAGATGTATTACGATTTATGGGCAGCAGGAAGTAGTGAAAGATCTCATCAAACTAAATCTTGAACGCGGTGTGCCCGTTCACTTTGAAGCAGCAGCAACAAAAATTGAAGGCATAGATACTGCTACTCCAAAAGTTCATTATACACAAAATAATGAAGACCATATTCTGGAATGTGATTTCATTGCCGGTTGTGATGGTTATCATGGCATCAGCCGAAAGTCAATGCCAAAAGGCGCTTACAACGAATTTCAAAAAGAATATCCATTTAGTTGGTTGGGCATTCTTGCACATGCAGCGCCATCAAGCGATGAATTGATTTATGCTTATCATGAACGCGGGTTTGCGTTACATAGTTTGCGCAGTGAAAAAGTGAGTCGTTTATATATACAAGTTGATAACAATGATAAAGTGGAAAACTGGACCGATGAAAATATTTGGGATGAGTTGGAAATTCGTTTAAGTGATAATAAAAGCTTTAAATTAAACCGCGGTGAAATTTTTGAAAAAGCCATGACACCCATGCGAAGCTTTATGATCGATAATATGCAGCATGGAAAATTATTTTTAGCTGGCGATGCTGCACATATTGTTCCGCCAACAGGTGGCAAGGGCTTGAATCTTGCCGTAGCAGATATCCGTTTTCTTTCTGCGGCACTCACCAACTTGTATAAGAATAAAAAAGATGACCTGCTGCAAACTTATTCGCAGGATTGTTTAAGAAGAATATGGCGTGCACAGGATTTTTCCAATTTTATGACGTACCTTTTTCACAAACAGGCAACGCATGGCTCGTTTGAATATCATTTACAAAAATCAAGATTTAATTATATAGGTTTATCAAAAGCACAGGCAACAACTATTGCAGAGAATTATGTAGGACTAAAGGAAATTTAATAATGATACCAGCTACAGTAACTCCGGTTAAACTTCGTTGCGTCGCATTGCGTTCATCGCCTGTTTTACTATGAAGCAAAAAAATACAAACATGCAATTCGTAAGTATTAACGGACATACAATTCACTATAAACATATCATTTCAACTGCAAATGAAACCAGCACTTTTCTGTTCGTCAATTCACTCGGTACAGATTTTCGAATATGGGATGAGGTTGTGGAATCATTGAAAGAATATGGAAATATTATTTTGTTTGATAAGCGTGGTCATGGTTTGAGTGATGTTTTTACGAATACTACAGGATTAAATGATTTTGCTGATGATGCGGCCGCGCTTTTAAATTACTTACACATCAATAAATTTATTATTGTTGGTTTATCAGTAGGTGGTATGATAGCACAGATTTTAGCAAGCCGCTTTCCAACACAAATAGAAAAACTTATACTTTGCGATACAAGATATAAGATTGGAAACGAAGATATTTGGAATACCAGGATACATCAGGTGAAAGAACAAGGGTTAGAATCAATAAGTGAAGGTGTAATCCAAAGATGGTTCTCTGCTGATTTTCACAGAACACAAGCTGTAAAAGTTACAGGATATCAAAATATGCTGGAACGAACACCTGCATTGGGTTACATACAAGCCTGCGAAGCAATAAGAGATGCGGATCTTACTGCGATAGCAAAGCAAATTAAGACTCCAACTTTATGTATTGTTGGTTCTGAAGATAAATCAACCACACCGGAAGAAGTAAAATATCTTGCAGATCTAATTGAAGGTGCTGCATATAAAATAATTAAAGGTTCGGGACATATTCCATGTATTGATAATCCGTCGGTATTAAGCAAACTGATTATTGATTTTATTAAATAGCATTTATGAATGATGAATTGTATAATAAAGGCATGCAAACACGCCGTTCTGTTTTAGGGGATGCGCATGTTGACAAAGCAGAAGCAAACAAAACAGATTTTGACAAAGACTTCCAGGAATACATTACCAACAATGCATGGGGGGCTGTATGGAGCAGACCCGGTTTAACAAAAAGAGAAAGAAGTTTGATTACAATTGCACTGCTTGCAGCATTGGGTCATGATGAGGAATTGGCAATGCATATTCGTGCAACAAAAAATACAGGTGCCACACAAGATGATGTGAAAGAAGTGTTGCTTCATACGGCAGTGTATGCAGGTGTACCTGTTGCTAATGGCGCTATTAAAATTGCAAAGAAGATTTTTGCAGAAGAAAAAGATCAATAAAGTTGTCGCAGCACAAGAGTGCGACGCAACAATAGGTAAATAGTAGTACAGAAGTTGGGGACCAAAATAAAATTACAATGGACCAGATAGATTACAATGTTCAACCACCGCATTTATACCCGGAGTATAAATCAACGATTCTTCGCAGTCCTACAAAGCCATTGATGATCGTAAAGGAATATTTGAAAGATCTTAGCCTCCCTGCATTTGGAGAATCGATGATTGGAAAATTTGATAATGACTTAACAAAAAATGCCCGTAAGAATGGAGAACCAATTGGTGAGCGTATTAAAGTTTCGGGTAAAGTAATGGATGAATATGGCAGGCCTTTGCACAATGTATTGGTAGAGATATGGCAAGCCAATTCTGCTGGCCGTTATATACACAAAGCAGAGATACACGACGCACCACTTGATCCAAATTTTTTGGGTGCTGGTCGCATGCTTACCGATGCTGAAGGAAGTTATTCGTTTTACACCATCAAGCCTGGTGCTTATCCATGGGGCAACCATTTTAATGCGTGGAGACCCAATCATATCCACTTCTCTGTAATTGGTCACCAGATAGGGCACAGGCTGGTAACACAAATGTATTTTCCGGGTGATCCATTGTTTGAGTTTGATCCTATTTTTCAATCGGTACCTAAACATGCAAGAGGATTGCTGATTGCAAAATTCAGGATGGACTGGACAGACCCTGAATTTGCATTGGCTTATGAATTCAATATTGTATTAAATGGGAAAAGTCAAACACCTTTTGAATAATGGAAAGACTACAACAAACACCTTCCCAAACAGTGGGGCCATTCTTTGCTTACAGTTTAACTGCAGAGCAATACAGCTACGAGTACAATAGTATTGTTAATGAGTTATTGCTTGATGACAATACAGAGGGCGAACGTATTTACATAACAGGCTCCATTTATGATGGAAAAGGAAATGCAATTTCTGATGCCATGATAGAACTTTGGCAAGCCGATGCAGACGGTAATTATCGTGCATTGCCCATTAATAAAAAGAACGATGGTTTCACCGGCTTTGGAAGATTAGGAACAGGAACAAATGAAAAACATCATTTCACTTTTAAAACAATAAAGCCAGGTTCTGTAAACGGGCAATCACCACATATCAATGTCATCTTATTTATGCGTGGTTCGTTGCATGCATTATACACAAGAATGTATTTTTCAGATGAAGCAAATTATTGTGATCCTTTATTAAGTAGTGTAGAGGCATCAAGAAGGCAAACATTGATCGCAGAACGGAAAGAAATAAATGGCAGCATCACATATCATTTTGATATGCACATGCAGGGTGAAAAAGAAACCGTATTTTTCGAAGTATAGTTAAACAATGAAAATAATTATAGCAGGCGGTGGTATTGGAGGTCTGACAGCAGCGTTGCTTTTACGCAAAGCAGGCTTTGAAGTAAAAGTATTTGAATCGGTAAAAGAAGTAAAACCACTTGGTGTAGGCATAAATCTTTTACCACATTCCGTTACAGTGTTAAATGAATTAGGCCTCGTTCCAAAGCTTGCGCAAATTGCTGTATCATCTAAGGCATTGCTTTACTATAATAAGTTTGGCCAGAAATACTGGGAAGAACCACGTGGTCTATACGCAGGTTATAAAGTGCCGCAGTTTTCTATTCACCGCGGGAAATTTCAACAACTACTTTTTGAAGAAGCAAAAGCAGTAATTGGTAAAGAAAATATTTTCACCAATCATCACCTGCAATCGTTCAAGGAAGAAGATGATAAAATTATTGCCGGTTTTATCGATCATTCATTTAATGAATTTATTCATGAAGAAACCGGCGATGCATTGATCGGTGCAGATGGTATCCATTCCGTAGTAAGAAAATATTTTTATCCAAATGAAGGCGAGCCCAAGTTTACCGGCATTACACTCTGGCGTGCTGTTACAGAAACAACACCGAATTTTTTGAACAGCTCAATGGTAATGATCGGTAATACCATGCAAAAGTTTGTGGCTTATCCTATTCGTGAGGATGCAACATCTTCCACTATCAATTGGATCGCAGAAATAAAAAATGAAAACAATACAACGCCGCCAAAACGCGACTGGAACAAGAAAGTAAACAAAGAAGTTTTTCTTCCCGCATTTCGTTCATGGAAATTCGACTGGCTTGATATACCCGCCTTAATCGAAGCCGCAGGTGATGTATTTGAATTCCCCATGATCGACCGCGATCCTTTGCCACGGTGGACTTTCGGAAGAATTACTTTGCTTGGTGATGCTGCACATCCCATGTATCCCATTGGTTCCAATGGCGCATCGCAGGCCATTCTTGATGCAAAAGCTTTAACTGAAAATTTGATTGCAAATAATGATATACAAAAGGCATTGGTGGAATATGAAAGGATAAGGTTAGAACCTACTTCAAAAATTGTATTAAGCAATAGAGAAAACGGCCCAGATAAAATTATGGAGATCATGGAACAAAGAGCACCAAACGGTTTTGAAAACCTTGATGATGTGATCTCTAAAGAAGAATTGCAGGAAGTAGCCAATCAATATAAAAAAATTGCAGGGTTTGAAAAGAAGGTGTAAGCAATGTTGTTACCAACAAATGCATGCTTGGCATCTTCGTTGCGTCGCATTACGTTCATCTGTTGAATAAATATGGAACTTTTATCGAAGCGTATTTTATTCAATTTTATGCTGGAACAAAATGCTTGGAACAAAATGAAAAAAATAACAAGTATCATTATCTGCATTCTTGGATTATGTTGTTTTCCAACATTACTCTTTTCACAAACCGATAGTACCAAAAATACAATGCAAAACATGAATACTCCTCAACTTGAATTTGTATGTGAACTAACAGTAAATGTAGATAAGCCGCAACAAGTGGGTGAAACAGGTCACGGAACAAGAAGAGTAATTCCACTGATGGGTGGCACGTTCAAAGGACCAAAGATGAACGGTATTATTTTACCCGGCGGTGCAGATTGGCAGCTTATCAAAAAAGATGGAGTAGCAAATATTGATGCCCGTTACACCTTACAAACAGACGACAGTGTACTCATTTATATTTCTAACACCGGCATCAGGGTTGCATCAGAAGAAGTGTTAAAAAAATTATCTAACGGCGAACAGGTAGATCCAAATGCATATTATTTCAGAACGATTCCTGTATTTGAAACATCTGTTGGCAAGTATGACTGGCTGATGAAATCAATATTTATAGCAAAAGGAATCAGAAATCCACACAACGTAATTATACAGGTTTGGAGAGTTGAATAATATTGTTGCAGTACAAGTGAGTGACACAACAAAAGTTTAATAGCAGTACAAAAGCTTAGTACAAAAAATAATCAGTATCATATGGATGGAGTTATCAAAATAATATTTCTAAACTTCTTAAGTCCCTTTAGGGATTTAGGGCAAAATTCCCCTTCAGGGGCTAGGGGCTTATGAAACAAGTACCGCAGATATCAGTAGCAGAAGCTGCAGCATTAGTGAAAGAGGGAGACACGATTTTTGGCGGCGGCTTTGGCATGACGGGCAACCCCATTCATTTATTGCATGCACTGGCCGAAACAAAAACAAAAGACTTAACATTCATCGCCAATAACACTGGTGAACCAAATCTTGGTGGTGGCAGATTATTATTGAACGGGCAACTAAAAAAAATGATCGGCTCATTTTTTACGAGTAATCCAGATGCAGTAAAAGCGGCACAAAACGGAACAATAGAATATGAATTATTACCGCAAGGCACGCTGGCCGAAGCCATTCGTGCAGGCGGCGCAGGCATTGGCGGATTCTATACACCAACATCTGCAGGCACATTGATCGCGAAAGACAGAGAAACAAAAATGATTGATGGTGTTGAACAGGTTTTTATAAAAGGTATCAGGGCAAATGTTGCATTCATACGTGCATGGAAAGCAGATACAGCGGGCAATCTAACATACCGGATGACGGAACAAAATTTCAATCGTGCCATGGCAACGGCAGCAGATCTTGTTATTGCAGAAGCAGAAGAAATTGTTCCTGTCGGCAGCATTGAGCCAGAGCATGTACACACACCCGGATGTTATGTTGATTACCTGGTGCAGGCACATGTAACAGTTGAAGAGCTTGGTATTTCTGCATCGGTAGGCACTTCGAAGAAAACGGATGCTGCAAGAAATAATATGGCGGCACGTGCATTTGCCGAATTAAAAAAAAATGAAGTGGTAAATCTTGGTATTGGTATCCCAACGCTGGTAGCAGATTTTATAAAGCCCGAAGATGGAATCATTTTACATACAGAGAATGGAATGCTTGGTGTGGGACCTTCGCCTGAAGATGGTGGCGGCGCAATGGATTACCCGGTAAATGCAGGAAAGATCCCGGTGACTGCATTGCCCGGCAGCAGTTACTTTGACAGCGCTGATTCTTTTGCAATGATCCGTGGAGGTCATGTGGATGTTGCCATCATGGGAGGTTTGCAGGTGGATGAAAAAGCCAATCTCGCCAACTGGGCCGTTCCCGGCAAACCCTTGCTGGGCGTAGGCGGAGCAATGGACCTTGCTGCATGTGCAAAGAAATTAATTATCGTTATGACGCATGCGAATAATGATGGTTCTGCAAAGATTGTTCCGTCATGCACATTGCCGTTAACAGCGTTCAATGTTGTTGATCTCATCATTACAGAACTCGCTGTATTCAATTATAATAATGGTCAGTTAACATTGATTGAATTAATGCCCGGTGCAACATTAGAAGAAGTAAGAGCAAAAACAACTGCTAAATTCGAAGAGAATTTAAAAGTATAGTTTTATAAACCCCACTAAAGTTTATTAATTATGCTTTACTTGCGTCGCACTCTTGTACACTTATATCTTTGTGCGGCAATAAGAAGCTATCAATATTAATATCACAACAACACATGCAACGACTGTACGAAAATCTCTTCTATAATAAACAAGTAAATGAAATATTTACAACAGAGTCGTTCATACGATACATGCTGCAGTTTGAAGCCGAATTGGCGAATGCACAGGCAAAACATAATTTAATTCCACCAACAGCAGCACAAATTATTGAAGAGAATTGTACTGTATCAAATATTAATATTGAAACTTTAATCTCAGAAGTTGCAGCAGGCGGTAATGCTGCCATCCCATTGATTAAACAACTTACACATGCAGTTAAAACAAAAGATACAGAAGCTGCCAAGTATGTTCACCTTGGCGCAACCAGCCAGGATGTGATTGATACAGCCATTACTTTGCAATTACGTGATGCTTTAAAGATTATTGAAAAAGATCTGCAACAACTCATCAATCAGCTTGTATCATTGATTGAAGTGCATCGCAACACTATTATGATTGGCCGTTCTTTTATGCAGCATGCAAGGCCTATTACTTTTGGGTTTAAAGTATCGTGCTGGCTGGATGGTTTATTACGATCGAAACAAAGAGTTGTAAAATTATTAGCAGAACAGTTGCCTTTGCAACTTGGTGGTGCAGTAGGCACTTTATCAGGTATGCAGGATAAAGGATTACAGGTTGCAGAAACAATGAGTGCATTACTGCGACTCAACATACCCGCAATTCCCTGGCATACACAACGTGACCGTTTTACCGAAACAGCTACAACACTTGGCATACTCAGCGGCAATATCGGTAAAATAGCAAAAGATATTAGTTTACTGATGCAAACAGAAATAGCGGAAGTATTTGAACCATCTGTTCCCGGTAAAGGTGGGTCTTCAACCATGCCACATAAAAGAAACCCTGTTGGCAGTATTGCAATACTTGCCAATACTCAACGCATACCTAACTTGGTTGCCACCATGCTCTCCTGCATGGTACAGGATCATGAAAGAGCAACAGGCAACTGGCATGCAGAATGGGAAACACTGACCGATATAGTACAACTCACTGCAGGAACTGTTCACCAGGCATGTATTATTACAAATGGCCTGGAAGTAGATACAGCAAAAATGTGCAGCAATATTGAACTAACCAATGGATTGATCTACGCAGAAAATATCTCACTTGCTTTGGCAGAACATATCGGCAAATCAGATGCGCATACATTAATGGAAACACTTTGCAAAGAAGCAGTCGATCAAAAAATACATTTGAAGGAATTAGTTGAAAAAAATGATACCATATCCCGGTATCTTTCTTTAAATGACATGCAACAACTATTTAGCTCTGACAATGCATTAGGTTTATGTAATGCATTCATAGATCGTGTTATTTCCCCATTAATTTAACCTAAAAATTACATGCCACAAGATGCATGCAATACATTATTACTGCTGCTTTTCTAACAAAAAGTACAAGTGTGCGACGCAACAGAAGCTCAATTTCAAGTTATAGCCGGATACATAAAATTAAATGACTATAAAAGAAGATTTTAAATAACAGGTGATTTTAATTATCGCAATTATTAAGTAATAGGACTTATTTTCTATTTAAAGCAGACGTTTTTAACCTGCTGTACTTTTAAACAGCTCATCTTTCAGAAAAAAGGAATGAGATAACCATACATAACATTCATGTTAATAGATTGCAGTTTGATCATAAAGAATTAATATTACCTGTTTATGCTTCCTTAAAAAAAAGTGCTGTTCATTAAATTAAAATAACCATCTAACAATTTCTTCTTCTTCTCAAAACTTATTATTAAGTTTGAGAAAGTTTATCCACCCCCAAGAGAGTTACCCTATTTTTTTACTGTACACCACAATTAACTAAAATGAAAACAAAATTCTACTTTCTATTGCTTGTCACGATCACAACAATAGCTAATCAGACTCTGGCACAAACACTTGTAAAAAACATGAGTTCTACTAATGGCGATGTGTATGCCGTATACAAAAATGGCAGCAGTTATTACCTGGGTGGCACTTTTAACTATGTAGGCTTAAATACCGGATATGGGGCGTTGACCAAATCAAACAATGACTACCCCAATATGGATTTTCCACAATTTAATGGCCAGGTATATACAATTATACCTGATGGAAATGGCGGATGGTATGCCGGAGGCTACTTTACAGTTGTTGGTGGCATATCGAAATCTTACCTCGTCCATATCAAATCAGACAACTCTGTTGATGCCAATTTCAATGGCAACTGTAACAATGTTGTACGGGCTATATTAAAAGTTGGCGGCAGGTTATACATTGGCGGTAGCTTTACAACAGTAAACGGAACGGCCCGATTATATGCGGCCGCGTTAAATTCTACTACAGGCGCACTGCTGAATGCATGGAATCCTGCACCAAATTCTACAGTTAATACTATTTCGGCATCATTTGGAACAGATACAACAATCTGGCTGGGTGGATATTTTACAACTATCAACGCTACTAATTTATCCAGACCTTACCTCGCCAAAGTAAATACTACCAACGGTAATTTCATAAGTGGATCCTTAAGCGCCGATTATATAGTAAATAAGATAACAAAACGGGGTGATTCTGTTTTTGTTGCAGGAGACTTTTCACGATTGGGGTTGAAAACAGATTATCTTTCCACTATAACAGAAGGTAGCAGCAGTTCAAGTCAAACCATGCCCAATGCAAACGGACGCATAAGTTGTATTATTTCTGATGGCACTGGTGGCTGGTATGTTGGAGGTCAGTTTACACAAATCGGAGGTGTCAGTAAAAATTATGTGGCGCATATTAAATCTGATAAAACAGTAGATGCAAGCTTTACGGCGTCTTGCAATTCTTATGTATTTGCAATGGTTAAAGATGGAACAAGGCTTTACCTGGGCGGTTATTTTACCACGGTTAATGGTACAACAAGAAATTATATTGCTGCTGTAAGTACCACAACTGGTGCCGTAGTAACTGGATGGGATGGGAATGCCAATTCTTACGTATATACACTGGCAGTGAAAGGGACGGAGGCAGTGATAGCTGGTGGATATTTTACTGTTATGAAAGGTAAAAATGCTTACCACGTAGCAGCACTTTCAAAAACAGACGGTACTCCGATTGGAGGATTACCAGGATATAATAATTATGTAAATAAAGTTGCAGTGAGAGGTGATTCTATTTTAACAGGAGGTGCCTATACATATTCTGGTTATTATTCGCCTTATTCAGCCAAAATGACCACAACATCAATAACTCAGGATCCAAATTTCCCTGCTACTAATGGGTTAATTTATTCTGTAGTTCCGGATGGCGCAGGTAATTATTATGTAGGAGGATCATTTACTACTATTGGTGGTGTAAACCAGGCCTATGTTGCAAAATTGAATTCATCTTTCCAGGTGTTAACGGGGTGGGCTCCTGCGGTAAACAACCAGGTACGTACAATGGTTCTGTCAGGTACCACACTATATATAGGCGGTTTGTTTAGTACTACAAATGCAGTCTCCCGGCCATACATTTCAGCATTAAGTACCGCTAATCCTGGTAGTAACAAAACATGGAACAGTTCTTTGAATAGTTATACATATTCGCTGGTAACGGATGGTACAAGTATATATGCAGGTGGAATATTTACACTTGTCAATGGTTCAACTACCCGCAATCTTTTGGCAAAATTTGATTTAAGCGGAAACCTTAATGCAACATGGAATCCTAATGCAACCGGTGGTGGTGGTTCGGTGGAAAAGCTTGCTATTTCAGGAACAAATATCCTTGCAGGCGGAAGTTTTACCACTATCGGAGGAGTAGCAAGAAATTATTTAGCTAAATTAAATAATACGAATGGGGCTGCTTCAAACTGGGCTACCGCAAACAGCTATGTTTTGGCTTTATATGCAGAGGGCACAACCTGTTATGTAGGAGGTTATTTTACCCAGCTTACCTCGCAGTCAGGATCGATCACTTCACGCAATTATCTTGGTGGAATTACTATCTCAAATGGCGCAATTAATGCCTTTAATCCGAATCCAAACAGCTATGTTTATACTATAGGTAAGTCTGGAACAAACTTATATTATGGTGGAACATTTACGACTGTTAATGGTACAGATCGAAAATATATTGCGGCTTCCAATACATCAACCAGTGCATTACAGACATGGAACCCTTCGGCAAACTATGTTGTAAATGCAATAAATATTGATACTGCTAATAAAAATGTATTTATTGGTGGTAGCTTTTCAGGCTTCCAGGAAACCTCTCATACTTATGCATCAGTAATTAAATACGCTACAAAAGCTTTGCTTGGATGGAATCCTGTTTTGGACAATGCAGTTTATGATATTACTTACAATAAAAATAAAATTATCATTGGTGGCGCATTCCATACAGTTAATGGCTCGGCAAGAAACGGATTTGCAGCATTCGGTTTAACAGGCGCCTTATTGGGCACTAATCTTAACCTTACGAAGGGGGGATCGAGCAATGTCTCTGTATGGAGCTTATTTGCTAATGATACTACAGTTTATGTAGGTGGAGATTTTGATAAAGCAGGTTCTGTTTTAAGAAATGATTTTGCTGAAGCAAAAATTATTACCGGAGCCGGCACCATTTTACCCACAAATCCTTTTGCAGATAATATTGTTTATGCGATAAATGTACAGGGAACTACTATTGTTTACGGAGGTGATTTTAGATTCAGCAATTTTACAGGCAGAAATTATGTCGGTATAATTAGAAATTCTACCGGGGTTATACTTCCCTGGAATCCATCGCCAGATTCCTATGTCTTTGATGTTGCAGTAAATTATAACCGCATATTTTTAGTAGGGCAATTTGATAATGTAGCGGGGACGCCTCATCCGGGAGCCGCGGCATTTGGTTTAACGGGTAGCTTACTAGCATGGGATCCGCAATTAACCAGAGCTGGATATGGAGTATATGCTGACCTGAATTCGGTTACTGCTGATTCAAATAATGTTTATCTCGGTGGCTATTTTGATCATGCCCGTGGCCAGGTAAGAAATAATGCGGCGGCTGTTTCTGCAAGTACGGCAGCACTGCAAACCTGGGATCCCGGACCAGATTATATTGTGCGAGCTATTGGTTTGAATGGAACTAATTTATTAGTTGGAGGTGATTTTAGTTTCTGCAAAGGCGCAAGCCGGCAATATCTTGCCAAAATTGATTCCGCAACAGGCCTTGTGAATACAACGTGGAATCCCGGAGCAAATGGATATGTATATGCTTTAAATGGAAATGGTTCGAATATTTATGTTGGAGGTAATTTTAGTCAGCTTGCCACTGTTACCAGAACAAGTCTTGGCTCTGTAAGTGCCAGTACAGGTGCCGCCACTTCTTTTGATCCGGTGATACAATCGAACGGTGGCCAGGGTACTGTAAGTGCAATCGCTTTTGATTCTTCAAACTTTCTGTATGTAGGAGGTACATTTAATACAGCTAAAGGTACTACCCGTAATAACCTCGCTTCGTATACAACTGCGGGTGCAGGCACTTTGCGGACTTGGAATCCTGATGCCAACAACACTGTAAACAGCATAGCAATAAACAGCGCCACAATTTATGTAGGAGGAAATTTTACAACCCTCAATGGCGGTACTATAAGAAATCATTTGGCATCTGTAAATACCACAACCGGTACATTACTTACATTTAACCCTGATATTAACAGTAATGTAAATGCGCTATCAATAAGCAATAATAATTTATATGTAGGGGGCCAGTTTACTTCTGTAAAAGGTGGCACAACTACCCGCAGTTATCTTGCAGCTTATACTTTATCAGCAGGCAATTTGACCGGGTGGAATCCGGTAGCAAACAGCTATATCTATGGTCTTGCTTCTGCAACAGATACGGTTTATCCAGGTGGATACCTTTACACATTAAATGGAGTTACGCGTAACCATTTAGGTGCCGTTAGAGGTGCAGCCGGTACAGCAACTTTAGCTTTTGATCCTAACTTAAATTATTATGTCTGGGATAATTTTATTGCCCGGCATGAATTATTAACAGGAGGCAATTTCACAACCGTAGGAGGCAATTTCCGCAGAGGTTTTGCAGTATTTAAATTGCCGGGTTCAGGGCCTTCCAGCAGCCTGTTCGCAACAGATAATAGTCAATTAAATAGCACACCATTACAAAAACAATTTGCGCTTTATCCAAATCCTGTTTCGTCTGGTACTGTTACGTTGCAATTGGGTAATGCCATTGCAGGAAAGTTCTCAGTAATTATTTCAGGCATGGATGGCAAAAAGGTCTATCAAAAATCGTTTGAAACTTTTACCAAGAATGAGGTTATAACCATTTCAACTTTGAACTTGAAAAATGGTACTTATATAGTAAATGTTATTGGAGCACAAACAAACTGGAGCAATATGCTAATAATTAGTAAATAGTTTTTGAGCCAGGCTTTAGGTCTTGTGGCGTCGTTCCTTGCGTCGCACACTTGTACATAAGTTTTGCATGGCGTCCTAAACAAATTGATCTGCCTGGCAACTAAAAAAGCACCTTACTGAAAAGTAAGGTGCTTTTTTATTACTGCCTGTTTGTAGAATTGTCTGTATGTAAAAATAAAAAAGCCAGATCTAGACAGAACCGGCCGTTGCTAACCTATGAAAAACACCAAATTTATTTTAAAGTTTTGCTTACCTCACTTATACTTACTCACTTTGATAACACAAAATAACAGCTAAAGTGACCCATGCAAAATAGAATAGCATATCTATCTTATGTAGAATTATTACTACTTGACATTAAGAATAGCTGATAATCTATATTTATTATACCCGCGCAAAAAAAGATTTACAGTACAAGTGTGCGACGCAACGATGTTTACAAGCAGTTCTAAAGCCCGGCTCATAAAAAATAGCTGCCCCAAAAAATAAAAATCATTTTCTTTATGACTCTTTTAAAATCATTTTCAAATAACAAATTTTCATTGAAAGCAACCGGCGTTAAACTTACTATAACAGGATTATGTTTTGCTATTCTATGGTCATCAGCTTCTGCTGCTACAAAAATTGGATTGGAATCCGCACAACCTTTTGTAATTGCCGTAACCCGATTTTTTATTGGTGGTGCTATTATGTTATTTATTACGCATGTGCTGTTGAAAAAACGTTTACCAAAACAAAAAGAATGGAATCAACTTGCCATGTACGGTTTACTCAACATCAGCATTTACCTTGGTTGCTATGTAATTGCCATGCAAAATGTTTCAGCCGGGTTAGGCTCTTTATCTGTAGGCACAAACCCTGTACTGATAAGCATTATAACTTCTATCTGGCTTAAGCAACCAGTTAAAGGAAATACCATTTTCAGTTTACTGCTTTGCACTGCAGGTATTGTAATTGCCGCTTACCCTTTATTGGAAAACAGTTACGCTACGCCAACGGGACTTATTATTCTTTCTATCAGTATGCTGTCTTATTCTGTCGGTGCTTTATATTTTTCTCAAAAAAAATGGAACGACCTGCATATACTTACCATCAATGGATGGCAAACTTTATTGGGTGGCCTTTTTTTATTACCATTTCTTTTTATTTTCTATGACAAAACTAAAAACACTTATGATCTCAAGTGGATTAGTTGTGTATTATGGTTAGCAATTCCTGTATCTATTGGTGCTGTTCAATTGTGGCTTTATTTATTAAGAAATAATCCTGTAAAAGCATCCTTCTGGTTATTTCTCTGCCCGGCTTTTGGGTTTGTTATTGCAGCAATATTAATGAAAGAACCTATAAGCACTTATACATTTATTGGTGTAGCTTTTGTAATTGCAGGTCTATACCTGGTGCAAAAGAAAAAAGCAACAGTGTGACTGTTGCTTTTAAAAAACATAATTTTTTATTTAGTGTTTCGCAACTTTTGCTGGTATTTATCAATAAAATCAAACTCTGCTTTTACGGAAATAGGTTTTATCTTTTGTTCATCTGCATCTAAAACCATTATGGCATCTTTACCTGCATCAAACGAATCCCATCGCGGAAGCCCCGCTCCGTTTGGATTCCCGGTCGTTGCAAAATTTACCCAGTAAGAAGAGATAATATCTTCCAGCTGTTTATCGGCATCTGTCCATTGCAAATTCCATGTATGTAAAGTATGTAATGCATAGGGTACTTCAGAAGTATGAAATGCACCCCACTTTTCTTCACCCGGTGATACATGATTGAATTGATACAAATACACTTTGTTTTTCCCTTTGCTGCTTTGCATGCGCGCCCATGTATATGCCTGCCATGCAAAAAGATTATCACGCCCTAAATTGAATGCTGATTTTTTTATTTCTGCAGGTGTGTTGCCAGGAAATACTTTTAAAAATTCTGCAGACAAATCACCATACTGTTTTCCGGCATTTGCTTTATATTCATCGGGTGATGGGTCTTTACCAAAAGCAAAACCCTCATCACCATTCCAGCCTGTAAGCAGCGGCACATCATTTTGTTTTGATGCGTCAAAAATATTGTAAACACTAGTTGGTAAAACATAACCGTCTATTACCGGGCCTGCAGAAAACGAAGCGGAGGCTTTTTGCAGATCTTCTGCGCTCATCTTTCTCATATCAGCAATTGAACTTGCTTTAACAGCCTGCATGAATTTATTACCGTTTTCTTCTGCCGTATGCAATGTCAATGCTCTTCCATCGCTGTTGAACATGGCACCGCTCTCTCCTATCGCACGTTGAAACAATCCTTTTGCAACAGGCGAAGCCGTCAATGCATTTACGCTGAATGATCCTGCTGATTGCCCTGCAATAGTTACCCTTTCTGGATCTCCACCAAACGCAGCAATATTTTTTTTCACCCATTGCAACGCTGCGATCTGATCAAGGAATGCAAAATTGCCAGATGCTTTGCCATTAGATTCTTTTGTTAATTCAGGATGCGCCAAAAAACCAAACACACCCACACGATAATTAATGGATACAAATACCACTCCTTTCTTTGCTAAATTTTCTCCATCATAAATAGCACACGCACTGCCACCTGATGTAAAACCACCACCATAAATCCAAACAATAACAGGTCTTTTGTCTTTTGAAGATTTTGCAGCTGTCCATACATTCAGATACAAGCAATCTTCGCTTATCGGTTGCTCCGGAATCAAAAACTCCGGCGTGTACATCATGAATGGTGTTGGTTTATTCTGCATGGGGCTTGCAGAAAAAGCATCACATTTTTTTACACCTTCCCATGCTGCAACAGGTTGCGGTGCTTTCCATCTTAACGCACCAACTGGCGGAGTCGCAAATGGTATTCCCTTAAATATATGAATACTATTGTCAGCATTCGCTGTGCCAGACACAAAACCTGCATTGGTTTTCACAATGTCAAGGTTTTCCTGTGCAGTTGCCTGCAGTGTTACTGCTGATAAAAATATTATTGAAACAAAATATTTTTTCATTATTCTTTTTATAATTGATTTTTTTACTGACCCGTACCGTTACTATTAAACATGGTTGCGTCAAACGCTTCAGTATTTTGTTCTTTGCTGAACATATAACAAAGTGTACAAGTGTGCGACGCAACAGATGATGCCACAACCACTAAAGATTGTAACAAAAATTATTTCTGCTTCATTGCTTCAGCAATTGCTTTCTCTGCAAGCGGCTCCATTATTTTATAACCTGCAAGATTTGGATGTACACCGTCACCAGACAAATTCGCTGGCAAACCATTGCGTTCATCTTTCATTGCACTGAAATAATCGAGATATACCACATTATTTTTTGCAGCATACTCCTTCAGCATGGCATTTAGCTTTACAACTTTTGGTGCAGGCTCCATACCGGGATGCCATGGAAAATCAAATGCAGGCAAAACAGATGAAATAACAGGATGAATTTTATTTGCTTTGGCCAACTCAACCATGGAGACAATGTTGCCGAATGTTTCTTCGAGGGTCATTGGTCCTGTGTTTTGTGCAATATCATTAATACCTGCAAGAATCACTACCACAGCGGGTTTCAGGTCAATAACGTCAGGACGGAAGCGGATCAGCATTTGTGGCGTTGTTTGCCCGCTGATTCCTCTATCAATATAATTTTTACCAGCAAAGAATGATGAGTCTGCGTTGATCCAGCCATCAGTTATAGAATTGCCCATGAATACAACACGCGGCTTGGTTGAAGTAGTTGATGCAAGCGCTGTATTTGCATCTCTGTAGCGACCAAGATTTTGCCAGTCATTATGAAAGCGTTTTTCATTTTCTTTTTGCATGTCATCAAGCTGCCAGTCTGTAAATTTTTTCATCCAGTCTGGCTGATGCAACATTTTCAAATAACCATTCAATCTAAGCCAATCGCCAAAACGATCGATCCATGTATCACTCGGCAGATGCTGCACACGCAAACCAAAACCATGATTGCCTGTTGAATAAATATGAAGCTCGGCAGAATGTTTTGATGCTAACCATTGCTGGTAAAGATTAATACTGTGTGGTGTTAGTTGAAAGCCATCATCTGTTGCTACTGTAATAAACATCGGTGGTGCATCTGCCGGTATATTATTAACCATTTCGGGTGGAAAAAAAGGATAGATAGGCGCAATAAAATCAGGCTTGTTTTCTGCAGTGTATCCAAATGCAGTTGATGCGGTAACAGTGCCGCCTGCCGAAAAACCAATGATGCCTATTTTATTTTTATCTATCCCAAATTCTGCAGCATGACTGCGTACATAAGCAATTGCATTCCTGCCATCTGCTACTGCAAGTGGTATATCTGCTTTCATTTCTGTTTCAAGTTCAGGCTTGCCTACCTTGCTCATGAACTCTGCTGCAGGATCGTTGGTAAGACAATGTATTAATCTGTATTTAAGAACAAAACAGGTAACGCCTTTTTTTACAAGCCACTTTGCCACATCATAACCTTCGCTGTTAATAGAAAGTGCATGAAACCCGCCGCCAGGACAAATAATAACCGCTGTACCTGTTGATTGCATTGAATCTGGTGCAAACACTGTAAGGGTAGGATGTGAAACATTATATACCACTTTTGTTTGCCAGATATTGCTATCATTCTCTGCTTCATTCCATGTCCAGCTTTCTGAACCCGGCGCAGCTCCGTTGTATAATTGAATTACTTTTTGCTGTGCGTGTGCAATAACAAAAATGAATAAACCAATAAAGAAGAATGGCAATGATCGTTTGAGCATACTAAAATATTTTGAGGAATGAATATAAAAAATTTTTTACCGGGCTTTTGTTTCTTTTTTCAACTTTACTTGCGTCGCACTCTTGTGCGCTTTATTCATAGTTGAGCAAAATACAGAACGTACAAGAGTGCGACGCAACGGAAGCTTCATGCATATTCTACTGTACGGCTAACAAAATTATTTTACTTTATACTTTGTAGTTCTTGCATCTTTTATAACGCCTTTCCAGTTTAATCCATAACCAAAATCATATACATTGCCCTGGCTGTCTTTATAACATTGCATATCGTGAGGTACATCTTCGTTTTGCTTTTCTACAACCTGCATATTGGCCGGCATTTGAAAAGGTAACAAGCCAGAGGGTTCTGCATTGCCGGTAAGTATATCAAGAATAGCCTGGGCCTGCACACCAAAATTTACAAGAATAGCATTTGCATCTTTTTCAAACTCTGAAAAAACCATCGGGTTGGATACATTAACAGAAACTATAACAGGCTTGCCTTTCATCTTTGTAAAAGTTTCTGTAACCATTGCAAGATCTGTTGTATTTATAGCCGTTACTGTTTTGCCTTTATAAGATCGGTTGGTAAATTTTTCAAACTTATCACCGCCTGCAATACTTGTTGCACGTGCATCTGTTGCAGTGTAAGGGCCATACTGTAAACTAATTGGCAAATAACCATTGCCGCCTGCTTTTACATCATCAGCTTTGTAGCCCAGACCACTATTTGGGCTATTGATAAATACCAATGCATAATCTGCTTCATCAGGATTATCTGTAACGTTGAAATATTTTTTGATAATGTTCAAGCTGACAGGATAATCTAATTTTTCCGGTGTTTCCATACCTAAGAAATTTCTGCCGGCAGGTGTAAATTGTTTGGGCACATACACTGTTTTATTTTTTTGTAGCGGCAATACATTGTTTTTGTTTTTCAACAAAACCATTGACTTCAATTGAGCATCGTAACCAGCTTTCATAAATTCAGGATTACCTACGAGGCTCTTTGATATTTCAGGATCTACATAAGGGTTTTCAAATAATCCGGTTCTAAAAATATTTTTCAATAAACGTACAGCGGATTCTTCAAACCTTGCACGCATAAATTTTTCACCGTGTTCTCTTACACCTATGTTGTATGCTTCTATAACCGGTGCTGCATCATTGTTTCCGCCAAACTGGTCAACACCCGCCATCAATATTTTATAATGCCGTTGTGCAAGTGTTAGTGAATCTACTCCCCATGACTTTCCTGTTATAAAAATATCAACGGCTGTTTCATCACCTGTTACCAACCAGTCTGTGCAAACCACACCATCATAATGATATTTTTTTCTCAGCAGATCTGTGATGATATACGAGTTATAGTTATTAGCAACGTTCTCATGATTCTTTGTATCCTGGTTCCAGGATATAGTATAGTAAGGCATTACAGCAGCAGCCATACCTGTTTTACCTTCGAGCTTGAATGCGCCTTCTGTAAAGGGAACCTGGTGTTGTGCAAAATTATTTCCAGGATACACTGCATATTTTCCAAAGCCATAGTGCGCATCTCTTCCACCTTCTCCGCTGCCGCCACCAGGCCAGTGTTTCACCATAGCATTTACACTATTATAGCCCCAGCCATCTTTTATTTCTTTATCACCTGTTGATGTTTGAAAGCCATCGATATAAGCACGGGCCATATCAGCAGCGAGTTTTGGATCTTCGCCAAATGTGCCGCTGAAGCGATTCCAGCGTGGTTCAGAAGCCATATCAATCTGTGGAGATAATGCAGTTGCAATACCCAATGCACGATATTCCTGTGCAGCAATGTGTCCAAACTGTTTTACGACAGCAGGATCAAATGTTGCAGCCAAACCCAGTGACCCGGGCCACATTGAAATAGCACCACCGGCACCCGCATTGAACTCTGCATTGGCAATAGTTCCATGACGAGGATCAGAACTGTTGTTTGCAGGAATACCCAGGCCAATACTTTCTGTAAGTGCCTGTACATTGTTATTCCATTCTGCTGCTACTTCAGGGCTTTTAACAGAAGTAACCAATACATGCCGAACATTATCTTTCGTTAGAAAAGTCTTTTGTTGGTCGCTGAGGTCTGACGCATTGGCACCACTTTCTGCAAACGATTTACCATTATATGTGCCAGCGAAAGGACCTGTTGGCGCGGTGGGAATCGGCTGATGCCTGCTATATAACATAAGCCCGGCAATTTGCTCAACACTCATTTGAGACGCAAGGTCTTTTGCACGGACGTCTGCTGACAAACGCCAATCTTCATACTTATCCAGCTTACCATTTTTATTAAGGTCTTTAAATGCAAAGCCATCAACGATAATAAGCTTTACACCTGAAGATGTTGAGTAGCCAAGTGTTTGCCCGTTCTTGTTGGTAACCGTACTAAGTGTGCCGTTAATTTTTTCACTCCAGTTTTGAGCGTGCAATAATGCAGCTTGCAAAACAAGACAAAGAGTGATGGACAGTTTTATTTTCCTCATAGCAATAGTTATAATTTTTTTATGTAGCCGATTGTTGCATAAATAATATTAACTGTTACACATGTTAAGTTATGGGGTTGCTTATTTTTTGAATTCGGCAACGGCTTTCCCAAGCTCAGAAAGTGTACCACCGCTATTTAATGCATCGCCGGCACTATTACTTCCGGCAGATCTAACTCCATTAAACGTGTCACCACTCCAAAACATATAAATAGGATAGTTTGCTTCCCTGGCCATTTTTAAATAACCCGTAATGAGTTGCGGGGTTACCCCCTTCATGCTTATTTCATTTGTCATTACAGCGTGTCCTGTATAATTACTTAACCATTTGCTAAGACTAACAAAGTCACTGATGTCTCGTTTGGATTTCTCAGGTTGAAATTTATGATGTATGTTAGTGGCATATACTTCATGTGTTCTTTCGAAGTCCATTAATTGCCTTGTGTGCTCAACTCTTATATCGCCCGTAATTTTATCTTTCACAGCTTGTACTAATTGCAGATGCATAGCGCCACTTACCACTTTTATATGATAAGGCTTTGCTATTTCTATGCACATACGCAACTCTTCCAGGTAGTTTTTGAAATCTCCTTTGTAGTATTTAAGATTGATAGGTTCATTTTCAATAACCGCAATAAAGTTATCAACACCAATATTGTTTTTTACATCTTCGCACAGTTGCTTAAATGCTTTTTTAAATTGTATCGTATCGGCCCCATGGAGATATTCAACAATATTACTGCCGGAGGTATTTGTTGCATTCACATTCGTTACACAAATAAAACCTGCTTTGTGAAATTGAACTAATGGTTCGGGAAGTGATGTGTAAGTATCCATTGAAATAGAAGATGGTCTTATGCAGGATAAGTGCATTTGCTTAGCCACATAAATTTGATTCTCGCTTTTATCGTGCTGAATTTTTGCGCCAAAAAGCGTTTTTCCTGAATAAGCCGTATCAGGCAGTGTTTGGTATCCGCCATCTCCTGTAGTCTTAGGTTTATCATCTGACAGGTTCTTCCTGTTAGCACAACTTACCAGTGCAATACAAGTAACAATCGCAAGGGACGCAAGCAAGGAAATTGTAAAAAAGGTTCTTTTCATAGTTCCAAATTTTTTTTTACTGAATGGTCTTCAAATTTACGGTTAAGGCGGTTATTAGCCGTTTTAAACATTTTGTTGTTGCATAGAATTGTTGCAGTACAAGTGAGTGACACAACAGTAGTACCATAGTAGCAATGAAGCTAAGTACATAAAACTATTATCCAAGCATCCTGGTTAAATAGGCATAGCTTGCTGTAATGCTTGCCAGCGCATCTTTTGGCATATCGTGCTCTACAAAGAAATGTTTCATGCCTGCTGTGGAAGCAGCGTCGAATATGCGTTTATAATCGATGGTGCCACTGCCAACGGGAAGAATATCTTCTCTTGATGCATCAAGATCTTTTACATGCCATAATGGAAAGCGACCGGGATTTTGTTTGAACAACTCAACCGGATCTTTACCACCTTTTGTTGCCCATGCAAGATCAAGTTCCATCTGCATTTTTGTTTGAGACAGGAACATTTCATAAGGCACCTGCCCTTCTACTGTATGAAATTCTGCATCGTGATTGTGGTATGCAAAACCGATGCCTGCTTTCTTACAGGCTTCATCTGTTTTGTTCAGCACTTCAATAGAAGATTTTATATCATCAAGTGTATTGATAGGTGTGTTTGCACAAACCAAAAATTCAACGCCACCTTCTGCAGCTTCGTCAACAAGTTCCTGCGTATTATCTCTTAGGTTACGCATTGGCGGAATAACCAATGGCTTACCATCGGCACCGGTTGGCATCTTTGCACCAGGAGGCATTTTAAAAGGTGCACCTAACACATGATGCGATTTCCATGAAAGACCAATGCTTGTTAAGTATGCAGCAAACTCTTTTGGCTTCATACCATAATAGCCGTCTTTCTTGCTGAAGGCAGATTCAATTTCTTTATAGCCAACACCTGCAATTTTTTTCAATGTGCCTTCTACATCGTTATCTATTTCGTTAAAGAAAGTAAATAACTGCAAGCCTATTGGATGCATAGCTTTTTCGCCAAAAAATGCTTTGGCAGTTCCCGTTAATGCCGTACCACCGAGTACCAGTGCGCCGGAACTTTGCAAAAATTTTCTGCGGTTATACATGTCACTTGTGTTTTAGTATTTTAAAATTATATTAGTGTTGCCAGTTTAATTTATTTGGAGGGATATGTGGAGTTTAATTAGTTACAGAAACAATCAACAGCCAATAATCGCATCTACAAAAATAGCCCGGCAAAATATGCCGGGGCTATTGGTTGTTGGCTTAGAAAAATGTACCGGAATTTCTTATGTGCATTATAAACATATTTAGCAGGCAGCAATTATTCCGTAATCAATACGCAATGAAGATAATTATAAATTTTAATCCATAAATTTTATTTTGTGACTTAAATTTCTACTTTTAAGGTATGATACCCGAGAACGAAACGATTGATTTTATAGAGAAAGGCCATAAGGAATTCCTCCATCATTTGTCTATTGACTGTGTGCTTTTTGGATACCATGAACACCAGTTAAAAGTGCTGCTTTTGAAATGGAAAGAATCAGATAAATGGTCGCTTGCCGGTGGCTTTATAAAACTGGAAGAAAATCTTTCAGAGGCAGCTACAAGAATTCTAAAAGAAAGAACCGGCCTTGATGAAATTTTTCTGCAACAGTTCCAAACTTTTGGTGAGCCAAAGCGCTCTCACAGAAGCAAGGCAGACATTGATCATCTTGAGACAATTACCAAAGGTTCTGTGCCCGCCGATCATTGGTTGCTGAAAAGAACTGTTTCTATCGGCTATTATGCGGTTACCGAATATTCGAAGGTAAACCCGCACCCTGACCCGCTTTCAGACAAGTGCGAATGGTGGGAAATTGATTCTGTGCCTAAACTTATTTTTGATCACAATTTTATTCTCGCAGAAGCGCTGAAAGCATTGCGCATGCAGATCTATCATCAACCAATTGGCTATAATTTATTGCCTGAAAAATTTACGTTGCCCGAGATTCATGATCTCTATGAAACCATTCTTGGCAAAGAATTGGACCGCAGAAATTTTGCTAAAAAACTCATCTCGCTTGGCCTTATAAAAAAACTGAATGAGCGCAGAAGTATTGGTGCGCATCGCTCTCCCTTCCTGTATAAATTTGACAAACGTAAATATGACAAGGCTTTGAAAGACGGAATTATATTAGCGTTCTAAAAGGAAGAATTTTTGTACCATGCTGCTTGTCTTTACTCATCGTTCCTTGCGTCGCACTCTTGTACTGCATTGCATTTACCAACAAGTGAAAAGGCGAAAGTGAATAGTATGTTTTGACTTTTCACCTTTCACATCTGACCTGATGAATTCGGTTCTGCACGTACAAGTGAGTGACACAACGAAGATGCTATGGAAAATAAAATGCCGGTCTCTAAAATTTTTTATTTAAATAACAATTGTGTAAATGCTTCCAGGTTTCTGCGCCACACCATCCAGGTATGTGCGCCGGTTGTTTCTACATTTTTGAAGTTGATATTTTGTTTGGCAAGCCAACTTTCAAAATCTTTATTGGAGAACAATAAAAAATCTGAGGTTCCGCAGGAGATCCAAAGCAATTTTATTTTATCATTTACTTTTTCGTTTATGCCGGGAAAATTATAATTGTACACAGCAGCATCTGTAGCTTGTTGGTTTGTAACCGGCATACCAGCACGGCCGGCACCACGATACATGATAAACGCGCTGCTAAAGCCGCCGATCCATTGAAACATGTTCGTGTTGTTAAGCCCTGCATATACCGCTTCTGCACCACCCATTGAAAGGCCCGCAATAGCACGTTTGCTGCTTTCTTTTGAAGCATTATAATTTTTTTCAACCTGCGGCATTACTTCATTAAGCAAACACTTTGTAAAGTTTTCGAACGACCCATCTCCTATCATTGTTTTAGGCACACCATAACCCAATGTATTTACGACGATCATTGGTTTTATTTTTACCTGTGCGATAAGATTGTCGAGAATAATATTTTCAAAACCAATTTGTGTCCATGCACGTGCATCATCACCTATGCCATGCAAAAGATATAACACAGGATACGTTTCTTTTCTTTTTGCATCATAACCTGGCGGTGTGTACACGTAAAAGTCGCGCTGATCGCCTATTACAGCAGATTTGAAAAGATGTCTTGCAACAGCGCCATGCGGTACATCCTGCAGTTCCCAATTGTTTGGCGGTGTTGAAGGAACCACAACAAGGCTTTGCCCGTTACCGTAATATCCAAATTTAATAAGCGGGTTTGAAGGGTCTGTAACGGTAAAACTATCCACTATAAAGTTGTAGGCATATATATCTGGCTGCATAGCTGCAGCAGTTACGCTCCATATACCTTTTGCATCTTTTTGCATGGCCTGCACCTTATTATTCAGTGAAAGCATTACTTTATTTGCATAAGGTGCACGAAGACGAAAAAGAATTGTACTGTCTTTTACTTCAGGTGGCAACGGCAATGTAAAAAGAGAAGGCCTTGCAGAACCATTTGTTTGTGCATTAACTACAGATATTTCAAAGAACAGAAAAAGGAAGAAGACATATTTCATACCAGGCTTTTTTAATTTTTCATTCCATATTGTAAAATGAAAATTACCTGATTTTGTTTATACCCCTTCTTCCTTTTTAACTTTTTACGGTTATAGTATGTTATAAAAATTTCTTCAGCCCGTTAATGGAAACCTGTGGCATCAACACTCTATTATCTTTTTCCGTTACTATATCTTTGGCAAGATCGAAGGTTGCTGTTTGTTTTATATTTATTGAAGAAGCGCCGATCTTAACGGTATATGTTCCTGATTCAGCGATCCATAAAGTAGATGACGTATCAGCTTGCAGCATTTTATTCTAAAGTACAAGTGTGCGACGCAACGATGATGCACAAAGAACTTTAGCCGGGAACAAAATCTATTTACCAGGCATATCAAAAATCTTTTCATCGACAGATCCATTGATCTCAACTTTCTTTCTCGTTATATCTAAAGTAAATTGCCCCATATCTATGTTTACAGCGTATGGCATAAAAATGCCATAATCTGTTTTTTGATAATCCGAAAGTGTAGTGATTACAGTTACTTCCTGGCCCATTGCCATACCCTTCTTCACAGTTTCAATAACATAATAGGTTGCAGGATCAATATAAAAAACAGTTTCTGCATTGTACTTATTGGTGTATTTGATCTTATATGCATTTATTTCTCCTATTTTTTCCTGACCGATCAATTCTACTTTAGCGCCATTGGCTGCATAATTTATCAAAGGATCGGGAAGATAAATGTCGTCTGATGCAATTTTGAAATCATCATCAGACATTGCTGTTGCATCAGAAGCACCTGCAAAAGGGTTGATCATCCAGCCGCTTTTATCAGTTACTGCCTGTACAATGTTTTGCCCGTTAAAATCTGTTTCATTTTTGTAGCCTTTGCCAGCTATTACGGTTGTTTTTGTGGGTGCATCATTGCCCATAACGGCAGTACTGCTTTCTACATACAGAGAAGTTATTTTTGCTATGAGGTCTTTTCCGCCTACTGCATCAATATGTTTTGCAATTATTTCATCGGCAGTTTGTGCTTTGGCGATCGTTACAATAAAAAACGCGAATAAGGTGAGCAGGTAAGTTCTCATTGATTTAATTTTTTGGAAATCTAATATAGCAAAACTGTTTGGATGCAAGATTTAAAAATAAGCGTGAACAATTTTTTTGCCCGAATTTGTTCCCAATTCATTTCATTCCCCACGCTTAATATGTTATTGCATTCCCTGTGTAGCACCCTGCATACCTTCGCCCTGGCTCTTCATATTCTGGCGCTTGAATAAAGCCACATCCATTTTTCCAAAACGATACGTGAAATTCAACCGCACCATCTGTGGATTATTTAAGCGATAGTAATTCTGTGTAAAGTATTCGCTGTACGAATATTGATCCTGTTTACGTGTTTTAAAAATGTCGCTGATACTAAGTGTAATTGCAGCAGCATTGTTCTTAAGAAAAGTTTTCTTGAAAGCCATATCCACGCCCCAGAATGGTCTGATATAACCTTGTGATGAAGACTGTGCCTGCGACATTGGTGGCCCCATTTGACCTGTGTTATTATTCACAGGAAGGTTCGTTTTGCTTTGGTAGTCTCCACTTAACTGTATGGTAAAATTCTTTGGCAATTTAAAGTTGTTATTGATCTTTCCAAACCAACTCCAGATTGCAGCCTGCGAAGTGCCATTGATATTATCTGTATTGATCTTAGAATTATATATGTTTATATTGGCTGTAAGATCCCACCACTTTTTAAGATAGTTTACAGAAGTTGCTTCTGCACCATAACTGTAACTTGAATTAGCATTTACATAAGTACTGATAAGGTCTTCATTACCTGTAACAGGGTTAATAGATTTATCCAGGTAATTGGTGATCAGGTCTGTTGTTTGTTTAAAATAAATTGAAGTAAGAATGGTATTATTTCCCTTCAATGTTTTTGTATAAGACATTTCGAGAGAGTTGGTAAACTCAGGCTTTAAATTCGGGTTTCCTTTTCTTATACTAAGACTGTCTGTATAATCAACATAAGGTATCAACTGAAAGAAATTTGGCCTTCTTACCCTGCGTGTATAACTCAACTGCACTTCCTGCTTATTTTTCAGTTTCTGACTAAAGAATACGGATGGAAATAAGCTCACAGGATATTTGTTACTGAATGTCTCTCCCGTATTACTCAGCTCACCTTTATAATTGGAGCTCTCTGCACGCAAACCAACTTTATACCCAAAATCCTTTATAGAACTTGTAAATGAAACATACGCTGCGTAAACATTATCGTGGTTGCTATAGTTATTGGTAGCAGAAGGTATCTTTATAAATTCAGAACCTCCAACGCCCTGGATAAATGTTTCGTTATCGTTCTTAATCCTGTTCATTTGTGCACGTAACCCAGTTTCTAATTTTGTCTTATCAGTTATAGGTTTCACATAATCGGTCTGTAAAGTAAGAAACCTGTTGCCCCCGCTGCTGATCACTTGTTGCAATTGTGAACCACCAGCAATACCTCCTTCATAATAATTGGTGGTGTACATAGAATTCCCTTCATTCTTACCATTAAAAAAGTTTCCGTCAACTGTTAGTTCCTCACCTGCTTTAGGAAAATTATATTTCATGCCACCCTGCAAACCTGTAGCGTTAAATTGTCTGGTGCTGTTTGAAAATCTTTGACTGTAACTGCTTGCCACAGCACCTGTTTTGAAAATACTATCGGTAGTAATATCAATAGTTTCGTTGGGCTTGAATTCACCATGCACCTTTATTACAGCAAGCGATAATGTAGTTCTGTTGGTAACAAAATAATCAAGCCCCACTCTGCCAAACATAAACCCACCATTGGTTTTATTAAGATTACTCTGGTAAACATGTGCCTGTGTATCGCCAAAATTTAAACGGTCAGTAGTGCCCGTTGTTCTGTTACGCATCTGGTTTACCATTACTGCAGCAGATAAATTTATTTTTCCCTCTCTTACATTAAAATTACCACCACCATTTACACCGCCACGCCTGTCAACACCTGCCATCAGATTACCATTATAACCAGTCTTTTTATTTTTCTTCAAAACAATATTTAATATTCCGGCGTTACCACCAGAAGCATCATATTTTGCCGAAGGATTTGTAATTACTTCTACACTTTCAATAGCATCTGCAGGTATCTGATCGAGTGATAAAGTTGTAGGCCGTCCATCAATATATATCTGTGGTGCGGCATTGCGCAGTTTTACATTACCATCAATATCTACCTGTAGTGATGGTACATTTTTCATCACATCCAAAGCTGTGCCACCGGCACTTACAATATTCTTGTCTACATTAAATACTTTTTTATCAATATCCATTTTTAATGCTGAAGTAGATGCCGTAACTGTTACACCCGCAAGCTGTTTTTCATCTTGTACAAGAGATATATTGCCAAGGTCTTTATCTACATTGTTCAGCATATTGCTCATGCCACTCATTTGTTGTGTGGCGCCTGCACCGGGCTTTGTTGCATTAGGATCCATTTTCATTTGGAATGCAACGGCTTGCTCTACCGGTTTAAAACCTACAGCAGATATCTTTAATTTTAGCTGACCAAACAATGGAAGTTGCTCAAAGCTAAATTCACCATTTGCTTTAGTGGTCAGACCATTTAGCAATAATTCTTTTTTCTTTTTAGAAACGGTATCAAATTTTGTTTGCAGCAGCAATACAGAAACTTCACTAACCGGTTTGCCAAGGCTATCCACTATCTTACCATAGATATGACCAATATTCATTGCCTGTGCATTGCCTTTGCCTCCGGGTGCTGCACCAGGAAATTGTGCCATAAGATCAGCAGTCACTATCATCGCACATACAACTAGTAAAAACCTTCTCATAATTATTTTTTTGATGATGCAAAAGTATATTGCGTATAAATGACAGATTGTTCAAATGAGACAATGCCATAAAATGTTGCGACGAAAAGAAGAAAGTTAGTTTGAAAGAGAATACTAACAGCCGTTATGAGACCGGCTATGTATATGAATTAATCTTCCGTTGCGTCGCACTCTTGTACGTTTATATAACAAGTGAGCAAATAAAAGCTGGACCAACAGTAATAAATTTAGATATTAAGTAAATAACAAAAGGCTGTTGAAAAACAACAGCCTTTTACATATACTATTTTCAATCTTAAAATCTTACCGCAGCACCTATCTGTACACCGGTATTTAACTTATACGCTTCTGATGATTTTGTTACATCAACAAGGCCTTGTGTATACCTGCCGTATATACCAAAATGATCAGTAAAGTTTACGCCTAATCCTGCATTAACACCCAAATCAACTTTACGATATCCTCCATCTACTGCAATTTTATCCTCACCCGTCGGAGCGTTCTTTGTTTTTGAGTTTATCAATAAACCCACCTGCGGCCCCATTTCTACATAAAATCTTTTTGCAGGATAATATTGCATCATAAATGGCGCTTGTATATAATCAAGTGCCAAAACTCTTTTCTGGCCTTCATCTGTCATATACTTTTGTCCTTGTGCAGAGTACAATAATTCAGGTTGAAAGCACCAGTTTTTATTAATGGTATGATGAACAAATATACCTGCATGTGCTGTAACTCTTTGGTCACCTTCAAAGTTTGAAATACCTGTAAGACTAAGACCACCTTTAATACCCATTTTAGGCATTGTATAATGGCTTTTGCTATCCTGGGCATTCGATGTATTCATGATCATAGCCAATGCAACTATTGATGCCCCTAACATAATTCTTTTCATAGATTCATTTTTTGATTCACATTATAAATTTTCAAACCCTGTGCCAGCAGTTAAAAGGTATGGTAAACATTTACCTTTATCTGCGCTATTCCCTTTGTGCATAATGGTTTTAGCAGTCACCCCTTAGCTATTTCAATTTCATAATTACTAGTGTTAAATGTGGGGAATGTGAGGAAAGTAACGGACAGAATATTCATTTTTCAGCACAAAAATATACTTTGTGGCAAATATTGTTTTTACAAGCTCAATTAAGAGTAAAACGTACAAGTGAGTGACACAACAGGTGATGCCATGAAAAACACTTGCCAGTTCCAAAAAATTTCATACTCTTTTCTTAATAAACAGCTATAAATAATCGCCTGTTCAAAAATTTCTATTTCTTTGCGGGGAATCAAGCACGCATAAGATGAAAAAAAGAATTGCATTGGTTACCGGTGGATATAGTGGCGAGGCCCAGATAAGTTATAAAAGCGCTATTACCGTTGCACAAAATGTGGACAGAGAAAAATTTGACCTTTATACAATTGATATATGCAAAGAAGGCTGGTTATATGATGATGGCAAAGGCAATCGTACGCCTGTTGATATGAATGATTTTTCTATAAATTTTGATGGCAATAAGCTAACTTTTGATGCAGCTTTGATGTGCATTCACGGCAACCCCGGCGAAGATGGCAAACTGCAGGGCTATTTTGATATGCTGAAAATTCCTTACACCAGTTGCGATGCTGCAACCAGTGCCTTGACCTTTAATAAAAGGTATACAGTTGCGGTTGCAGCATTCAGTGGCATTCGTGTGGCCCGTTCTGTATTGCTTATAAAGAACAGGTTTACGAATCCTGAAGAAATCATTAATAATTTACAGTTCCCTGTTTTTGTAAAACCCAATAACGGCGGATCGAGCATTGGGATGAGTAAAGTAAACAATGCATCGGAAGAACTAGGTGCAGCAATTGAGAAAGCATTTAATGAAGATGACCAGGTATTGGTGGAAGAATTTATACAAGGCCGAGAATTAACGATCGGTGTATTCAGAAAAAATAATGAAATCATTACATTGCCGATGACAGAGATCATCTCTCAAAAAGAGTTCTTTGATTTTGAAGCAAAATACCTTGGTAAAAGTGAAGAAATAACACCTGCAGAGGTAGATGAAACTGTTGCAGAAAAAATAAGAGCAGCAGCCAAAAAAATTTACCAGGTATTTAACTGTAAAGGTATTGTGAGAATTGATTTCATATACAATGAAAAAGCTGCGGAACCGTTTATGCTGGAGATCAATACCGTGCCGGGGCAAAGTGAAGCCAGTCTTGTGCCGCAACAGGTAAAAGCCATGGGCTGGACACTGAAAGAATTTTATACAGCAGTAATTGAAGAAGCATTTGTGTAGTGATTTCGATATATGATGTTTGATTTCGGAATTGAAATAACAGATCGCCATTTTAGCAATATTCAAACTTTACAATAACAAAATATATTTCGTGTTTAAATTCATCACACACAAATCTTTCCTGGTAAACCTGCTGGTAATAATATTGTTGGTGGGTATGCTGATCTTTTTATTTTTCAGTTTGCTTGGTGTACTTACCAATCACAATGAAACACAGAAGGTGCCCTCGGTTACAGGAAGAACTTATGATGAAGCAAAAAAGATACTCGAAGCTGCAGGTTTTGAAACAGGCATACAGGATTCTGTTTATGCAGATACGGCAAGGCCACTGCAGGTTATGCGCCAGTCACCCGATGTAGATGCGTCAGTAAAAGCAGGCAGAACAGTTTATTTAACTATAAACCGTGCAGTACCTCCACAGGTTGAAATGCCCGACCTGCGTGGCTTTTCCATCAAAAGTGCAACCCTGTATTTACAAAGCCTTGGTTTAAAAGTTGGCGATACAAGTTATGTGTACGATATAGCACGCAATGCAGTAAAAGAGCAATCATATAATGGCAAACCAATTACACCAGGCACCAAAATAAATATGGGCAGCAGTATTAGTCTGGTTATTGGCAATGGTGTAAGCGATATTGAATTAGACGTGCCAAATCTTGTGGGTATGACGGTGAATGATGCCCGTTCTTTGCTTAGCAGTTATAATATTGTGATGGGTGCTATCATTCCGCTTGACGCCGTATCTGATACCGCTAATGCTTTTGTGGTAAATCAAAAACCGATCGAGTTTAATACAGAAGCAGATGGCACCACCACAAAAAATAAAATAAGGCCCGGACAAATCATGGATATTTGGATCAGTAAGCAAAAGCTGGTAACAGCACCGCCTGAACAAGCTCAATAATTAATCACTATAAACTTTTTATACTATGCAAACAACAACTGTCGAAGCATTAAAAGCCCGTTTAGATAATGGCGAAGTTGTAAACCTGCTTGATGTACGCGAAGATCATGAAAGAGCAGATTTTAATATTGGCGGCACACATATACCGCTTGGCAAAATACAAGCTATGCAGCTGGATGATATTGAAGACTGGAAAGATCAGGAAGTTATCGTTTATTGCCGCAGTGGCAACCGCAGTGGAATGGCCAGTTTATTTTTAGAGCAGGCAGGTTTTAAAAATCCGGTTAATCTTACAGGTGGCATGCTTGCCTGGCAGGAAAAATTTGGAAAATAATTTTTTTTAGCCCGGCTATAAAGCATGCATTAAACTTCCGTTGCGTCGCACTCTTGTACATGCTGTATTTTAATGAGCAATGCAAAAAATAAATAAACCTGTTAGAGTTATAAAACCTAACAGGTTTTATAATTAATACAGTTACTTATTTATACTTTATATTTTACAAACACTATTTACCTATATACTACAATAAGTGCATCCTAAAAGATTATTCATAAAAGATTTTTTATACAAGCTTCCGGAAGAAAGAATTGCTAAATATCCTTTACCACAAAGAGATGAAAGCAAGTTGCTGGTATATAAAGATCAATCAATAACAGAAGACACTTACTACAATCTTGAAAAATATATTCCCGGAAACTCTTTACTTATTTTCAATAATACTAAAGTTGTAGAAGCAAGATTATTGTTTCAAAAATCAACCGGCAGTATTATAGAAATATTTTGTTTGGAACCTGCCGATATATATGCAGACATCACAACTGCTATGCTGCAAAAAGGTAAAGTACTATGGAAATGTTTGATAGGTGGTGCAAAAAAATGGAAGGACGAGCCGGTGATTAAAATAATCAAAAATGATTTGAAAGAATTTAAGTTTACTGCAAAGAAGATCGAAAAATTTACAGACTATTTTTTAATAGCGTTCAGTTGGGATGACGATTCATTATCTTTTGCAGAAGTATTACATGCAGCGGGTTCTGTACCATTGCCACCCTATTTAAATCGAACTGCAGAAGAAACTGACAAAGAAAGATATCAAACCATTTATGCAAAATATAATGGTTCTGTTGCAGCACCTACTGCAGGCTTGCATTTTACAGAAAGATTGTTTCAAAAGCTTGATCAAAAAAATATCCAAAGAGATTTTGTTACACTCCATGTTGGTGCCGGTACATTCAAACCTGTAAAAGCAGCAATAATGGAAGAACATGAAATGCATACAGAGTTTATTGATGTGCGTGCAGCATTGATTGAAAATATACTCCAGCATATTGATAAAACAGTTATAGCTGTAGGCACTACTTCTTTACGCACCATAGAAAGTTTGTACTGGCTTGGTGTAAAAACAATTTTAAACCCAACTATATATTTAGAAAGTTTGCAGGTTTATCAATGGGATGCTTATGACGTAGATGCTGAAAATATTTCTGCCAAAGATGCGTTGCAAGCTTTATTACAATGGATGAAACAACACAATTTATCAAGCCTGATAACGAAAACGCAGATCATCATTGCACCGGGTTACGCATTAAAAATTGCAAAAGCATTGATCACGAATTTTCATCAGCCGCAATCTACTCTGCTGCTATTGGTAGCTGCAATAATTGGTGATGACTGGAGAAGGGTTTACAATTATGCCCTGGAAAATAATTTTCGCTTTTTGAGTTATGGAGATGGTTGCTTGCTGTATCCAGTAGCAGTTTGATTACCGCAGAGGCGGAGAGACGCATAGAAATATTTCAGTTGATGAGAGAGAAGACAGAAAGTATAAGTGTGCGACGCAACGAAAGTTTATTACCTATTCTGTCGTTCGGCTCCTGAAAAACACTATGCTTTTGCCAATGGCATTTCAATGGTAAACGTGCTGCCTTTACCTAAGGTGCTATCAACCCTTACACGGCCCTTATGCACATCTACAATAGTTTTTACATAACTCATACCAAGGCCAAAACCTTTTACATTATGTATGTTTCCGGTGTGTGCACGGTAGAATTTTTCGAAGATGCGTTTGGTAGTTTCTTTGCTCATGCCAATGCCATTATCTTCAACCTGCATTACAAAAAATTTTGCTGAAGAATGCGTGGTAATTTTTAACTGGAGCGGATCTTTCTCTTTAGAATATTTTATAGCATTATCTATAAGGTTGGAAATAAGATTGGTAAAATGCGCTTCATCTGCATTGATAAGATCATCCTTTGCATTCAGCAAAAGTGTAGTTGCAGCACCCTTCTCCTGAAACTGAAGATTGAAGGTATCCAATACTTTCTGCAACAACATATGCACATGTACAGGTTTAATATTCATGCGTATATCCTGCCTGTCCATGAGCCCCGCCTGCAATATGGTTTCCACATGTTTACTCATGCGTTTGTTTTCATCCTTAATAATGCTGCTGAAGTACTCAAGTTTACTTCTGTCTGCCAGTACTTTTTCGTTTTTCATAGCATCAGTAGCAAGCGATATAGTAGCTAACGGAGTCTTTAACTCATGCGTCATATTATTAATAAAATCACTTTTGATCGCATTTAGTTTGCGCTGATTCAATATAGTTTTAACGGCAAGATAAAATGCCGCTATAATAATAATATTAAACAATGCCGCACCCACAATTACCCAGGTAATAGAATGCCATACCTGCGTTTTAAAATCCGGCACTATAAGTATCAGGTGTTCGTAAGCCATAAGACCTTCCATGTCTGAACCACTTTCCGGTACTATAGCTATTTCTTCACGCCGGTTATGCACAGTATCCATCAGTTCTTTGAAGAAATTTGTTGACTGCAATTCTACTGCACGAAAATCTGTTGCATTAGAGGTGATGGCAAATTCAAAACGAAAATTTTTCAATTCTTCTTTATCAAATTCGCGGCGCAATGCAGAATCTATATCCTGCTCAGAATATCTTTCGGCAATCGTAGGCATTCGTGTTATGCCAAAGGAAAGATCATTTGGCATAAAGTTCAGGTCTCTCCGGTGCGGCAAACGCATCACCCTTCCTGCAAGTGTCTGCTGACCGATCTGTTCAGAAACGGAAACACCGGCCTTATCAACTTTATATAAAAAACGTTCGCCTTGTACTACTAATAAGTTCGACACCCATTGTACCTGTATAACAATAAGGCCAACAATAGACAACGCAATCAATACAACAATAATGGGGAAGATTTTCTTCATGCAGTTACAAATATATACATCCGTAGTAAAGATGCACAAGTTTGGCGTTAATGTTTACCAGCTTTTTAACGCCAATGATTGTTTAAACAGCTATTTTGATTTATCAATAAAAATACTAAATTGTACTATGGTTGAAATTGAAACAGGCACCATACTTATTGCTGATCCTTTTTTGAAAGATCCCAATTTCAAACGTACCGTTGTGTTTTTATGCGATCATGAACCTGCCGGCAGTTTTGGTTTTGTAATTAACCGTAAGCATAATACCATCCTCAGCGATTTGCTTCCTGATCTTTCCGGCTGCGATTTTCCGGTGTATTATGGCGGCCCTGTGCAAATGGATGCACTGCATTTTTTACACCAGCGCCCCGATATTATCAGCGATGGCATTGAAGTTGCCAATGGCATTTTCTGGGGTGGTAATTTTGAAACCGTAAGCGTATTATTACAAAACAATACGCTTAAACAAAATCATATTCGCTTCTTTATCGGCTATAGTGGCTGGGGCGAAGGGCAATTACAGGATGAACTAAAAGAAAAAAGCTGGCTCACCACAAAAGGAAATAAAAAACTGGTTTTCCACCGCGACGAAAATCTTATCTGGCAGGATGCCATCAAACAAATTGGTGGCGATTATGAGCAGATTATACATTATCCCATTGATCCTACATTGAATTAATATTTTTCTTTTTTATGTGCCATACTGCAGTAATACTATGATGCTTCCGTTGCGTCGCACACTTGTACATTCAGAAAAGTTTCAACAGTTCATACGTTTTTATGTTTACAAGTTCTGATGTACAGTTATTACCATGTAAAACTGATCAAAAAAGTTTCAACAGCTGAAAGGATTGCGACGCAACAACTGATGCCATAAAAAACAAAAGTTGGTATCACAAAAACTTCTCCATTGTGTCATTTTTACCGTTTGCAAAATCTTTCTGTTAATTTGCCTCTTTCGGCCTATTTTTATAGCCATCATTTTAAAACCATCAAACGTCTTATCGCCACATGAAAAAATTTCTTCCATTAATTGCACTGGCAACAATTGTGATACTGGCTACATCGTGTAGTAACAAAAGGAGCGGCAACCCACGCGTATTAGTATTTTCGAAAACAGCAGGTTTTCGGCACGGCTCCATACCAAATGGCCAGGCAGCTATTATGAAACTGGGCCAGGAAAATGGCTTTGATGTAGATACTACAGAAGACGCTGATATGTTCAATGAAGACTCATTGAAAAAATATGCTGCCGTTATTTTTCTAAGCACCACAGGCAATGTACTTGACTACAAACAGGAAGCCGCATTTGAAAGATATATTCAGGCTGGCGGAGGTTATATGGGTATTCATGCAGCCGCAGATTGTGAATATGACTGGGGCTGGTACGGCAGATTGGTTGGTGCATATTTTATAAGTCATCCCGGTATCAACGATACTTTTCCTAATGTTCAGCAAGGTGTATTTAATGTAGTTGATCAAAGTATGGAAGCCACAAAAAATCTTCCTAAAGAATGGAAACGCACGGATGAATTCTACAACTTTAAAAAGATAAGTAAAGACATCAAAGTGCTGATAACAATAGATGAAAAATCATATCATGGTGGCATAAACGGTGAAAATCATCCAATGTCGTGGTATCATGATTATGATGGCGGAAGAGCTTTTTATACCAACTTAGGTCACACACAGGAATCCTTTTCTGAAGACTTATACCTGAAACATATTTTAGGCGGTATTCAATATGCTATTGGCGATAATGCTGAGCTTGATTATTCAAAAGCGAAAACACAACTGCCTCCGGCTGAGGATCGCTTTACCAAAACACCATTGGTGCAGGGAGAATTTTTTGAACCAACAGAAATGACCATACTGCCCAACTTTGATATACTTGTTGGTCAGCGTCGTGGTGAGATCATGTTGTATAAAAATGATACAAAGAAATTAAAACAGGCAGGTTATTTAAAAGTGTACTGGAAAACTGATAAGCCGGGTGTCAATGCAGAAGAAGGTTTATTGGGTATGCAAAAAGACCCTCACTTTGCGCAAAATAACTGGGTTTATATATACTATAGCCCCGCCGATAGTTCTGTAAATCGTCTCTCAAGATTTACATTTAAAAATGATACCATTGATAATGCAACAGAGAAAGTAATTCTTGAAGTAAAATCACAAAGAGATATTTGCTGCCATACCGGCGGTTCAATTGCATTTGGTCCCGATGGATTGCTTTATCTTTCAGCAGGTGACAACTCCACTCCTTTTGATGAACCCGGAGCACGTTTTGTAAACAGTGGCTACGGCCCGATGAATGATGAGCCCGGCCACATGCAATATGATGCAAGAAGAAGCTCCAGCAACACCAATGATCTGCGTGGGAAAATCTTACGCATCCGCGTAAAAGATGACGGCAGTTATGAAATACCTGATGGCAATTTATTTCCCAAAGGCACAGAAAAAACAAGACCTGAAATTTATGTAATGGGAGACAGGAATCCATATCGTATTTCTGTTGATCAGAAGAACAGTTACCTCTATTGGGGTGAAGTTGGCCCTGATGCAAACAATGACAGCTTCGATACACGCGGCCCACGCGGTTATGACGAATTGAACCAGGCACGCAAAGCCGGTTATTTTGGATGGCCGCTTTTTGTGGGTAATAATTATCCTTATCGTGCCTATAATTATGCTACAGGTGCCAGTGGCCCAGCATTCGATCCCCTGAAGCCAATTAATGATTCAAGAAATAATACAGGTCTTAGAGAATTACCACCTGTATCACCAGCTTTTATCTGGTATCCTTATGGAAATTCTCCTGATTTTCCACAAGTGGGCAGCGGCGGCCGCAATGCAATGGCCGGACCGGTTTATTATACTGATATGTTTCCTGATTCTACAAGAATGCCGGATTATTACAATGGCAAACTATTTATGTATGACTGGATACGTGGTTGGATAAAAGCGGTAACAATGTTACCCAATGGTGACTTCGATAAGATGGAACCATTTATGGAACATATCAAACTAAACAATTGCATTGATATGGAAGTTGGTCCGGATGGAAGATTGTATTTATTGGAATATGGCACAGGTTGGTTCAGCAAAAACCCGGATGCTGGCTTATCACGTATTGACTATAATGGTGGCAACCGTGCACCGAAAGTAACAGCTATTAATGTTGATAAAACTTCAGGCGTGCTACCATTTGCAGTTAAGCTGAAAGTTAATGCAATGGATCCTGAAAAAGATAAACTTACTTATAAATGGGATCTTGGTAATGGCACCACAAAAGAAACAACAGAGCCTTCTTTGGATTACAGTTATACAGCAGCCGGTGATTTTAAAATCACTGTTGATGTAAAAGATGCTACGGGTGCTGTTACCAAAAGTGATGCAGTAGATGTTTATGCAGGTAATGAAGCTCCGCAGGTAAGTATAGCATTAACATCAGGTAACAGATCATTCTACTTGCCCGGTGTGCCGATCAACTATAAGATCACTGTATCCGATCCGCATGATACTGCAAAGTTCGATCCTGCAAATCTTTTTGTGTCCGTCGACTACGCACAAGGTTTTGATAAAGCAGCATCCACAATGGGTCACCAGCAAGGCGCCGCAACAGTAAGTGGTAAAAATCTTATGCTTTCTTTCGATTGTAAGAGTTGCCACAAAGAAGCTGAAACCTCTGTCGGTCCTGCATTTGTTCTGGTTGCCAAAAAATATGCTAAGGATCCAAATGCCATGAGTTACCTCACCAATAAAATTATGAAAGGTGGTTCTGGCGTATGGGGTGAAGTTGCAATGGCAGCACATCCAACAATTCCGCAAAATGATTTGCAGCAAATCGTAACATGGATCTTATCACTGGCTAATAAAGATGCAGCAAAAAAATCTTTACCTGCCGAAGGAACAATCACACCTGTTGCCAACCAGAAGCCTAATACAGTACTTGTTTTATCTGCGAGTTACACTGATAAAGGTGGCAACAATATCAAAGCCCTTACAGGCAGTAACAGTATTGCATTAGCAGGAAGCACAGTCGCATTCAAGGGTACTGAAAAAACACAGGGCTTTACCACCATGGCATATAATGGCATGAACATTATGCTTATTCCAGCAGGTGGTGGTTGGTTTGCTGTTGACAGTATTGATCTCAGCGGCGTAAGAAGTGTAACACTAACTGCAGGCTGGCAGGAAGCACCGAAATTTGGTTTCGATTTTGAAGTAAGGCTCGATGCACCTGCTGGTAAAGTAATTGGTACCGGAAGTCTTTTACCACCACAGGGTAAGGTACAGTTTGGTATGGTGCATATCGGTGTCGAAGCCGTAACAGATGGTAAGTTCCACACAGTATACATCACATGCAAACCAAAAAATGCTGCAGAAAAAGCGCAGGCAGGTATTATGAACATGCAATTTGGTGCAAAATAAAAACTGAATTTTTTGAGCGGGAGCAATAGAATAAAAATTAAGATCCTGTTGCGTCGCACTCTTCAACTTTCTTAACATAATTGAACACTTTAAATAATGCCTCACAAACTAATGTGAGGCATTTATTTTTTATGTCTTGCTGTAATTAAGTTTTTTGTACATTGTTACATAAACTCAAACTATGGAAGGATTTGAAAATATGAGTGATGAAGAAAAACTAAAAGCCGAAAACGATTTTCTTAAAATGAAAATGATGCTTGAACGCGGTGCTGAATTTGAAAAAACAGAAGAAGGAAATGAATTATCAGCAGACATAGAGAACCAGTTTCTGCGCAATATTATGGAATTTGAAAAACAGTTCGATCAGCATAAGATCATTACCATTTTTGATAAAATAGGCAGACCCACACAATTCAAACCTGTAAATGAAATTCCTGATAATACAATGGAAGATGCATGGGATGAGCTATATAACTACATGCTCAATCATGGAATAGATCTTAGTGCAACCAACCCAAAAGTTACAGCAAGGGAATTATATCGTTTCGCAACAGAAGAACTATTCGATCATCAGACAGATGATATCAATATTCCAGGCATGATCAGCGGCTTTATTTACGATGAATTTTATCCCGATTATGAATATGAGAATACAAATGCTGCATTGGAATGTATAAAACTTATTTTTGAAAAAGAGTTGGCAGAACATATACCAAATCTCGCAAAAAAAATAACGCTTAATAATCATAAAGAACTTTCGGCAGAAGCCTGTGCAGATATTATCAATCAATTCAAAGATGCGTTTAACGATATCGTATTACACAATGCAGAAGTCGCAAGTTGTACTATAGAAGAAACCACCTGCACCATAAAGGGAGCATATTCCGCAACGGGATTAATTGGCAGCGATAAGATAGATTGGAATGATTCGTGGACAGTAATCTTTCACTTTGATGATGATCTCGGCTATTGGGAAATTGTAACAGTGCTGATACAAAATATAAATTTTTAAAAATATTTTCTGCTGAAACATCAGTATTTACAGGCATTTCAGCCAACATGCAAAAATGCTGCAAAAAAATAGTTTAAAATAAATTTGGTGTAATTGAAAAATTATTTACACTTTTGTATCACAAAAAATAACAAAACTTAAAGCAAAGATGAAACCCGCAATGTTACATATTGAATCAAAAAGGTGGTTTAATCCCAGCGTGGATTATATCATCGGCGGGGCATCAGATGCTGTAAGTTAGCCAAAACTAAAACTAACTGACCATATGAAAGCCCCGCACCAAGCGGGGTTTTTTGTTGCAACCAGTTCAACAATACATCCCGGAATGAAGATCAGAGAACAGATACAGGTCAACGCTATCAACACAAACACAGGAGCATGTCGCAATCATGTTCTTACCTGCATCAGTTCTTTCGATTTGAATTTTCAAACAATCATATTTCTATATAAACGACCGTGGTCTGTAACACAGTGCTGATAAGTATTTCAGTATAGATACGAACCCGGTCAGGATAAAGCCTTACCGGGTTTTTTATTGATGACAAATAAACGCGTACGCCATGACACTCTTTTCGCCGTTGCTGATCTTTATACTCGTACGCTTTATTTTCATCATTGTAAAAGCCATGGAGGATTCGGCCCGTACAAGGAATGGTTATTACAACCCTGCAAAACGGAGGTATAAGATGAATTTTAGATTCTGTAGAAAAATAAACAGTTTAAGCATGTTGTTCAATGGGCATTACATTGACGCAAAAGCATTGTATGTTTTGCAGACCGGAAAAGTTCCTTGCATCACCTTCGTTGGTGAGTTGGATATAGAAAAAGCATTCGGCTACATCAAAGAAACTTTTAAAGACGATGTTAAACAGGTTTATCATCACTCTTATTTCGATCATGACAAGAATGAAAATTTTTTCAATTCAATCATACTCATAATGCCAAATCAGAGAATGATAGAGTTGGGAAACAATTATTGTCATCTTTTATATCATGTTGACGATCATCAGTGGATGCGCAACATATGTGAAGTGTTTAAAGATTTCAGATTGCCAGGAAATGCAAATGCAACAACAAAGGTTGTTGGTTTCGCACGACAGGCAGAGATGAATTAACAACAAGAATGGAGCAGCTTGCTCCATTCTTTCAAAAAATATTTTATGCGCAATCTTGTAATGAAATAGTAACTGATAAAAATCGTTCGCAGTAATTGTGAGCCGGGCAAAAGAACATAAAGAAAGGCAACGTAAACAACCATTGTAATTGGTTTCCGAAGAGAAGAAATTTCTCAGAATTAAATGTAAGGTTTCAACCCCAAACCCGTTGGAGTGTTGGGCTGTAAGATAACAGCTCAACAAACTTCAACACAACATAAGCAAAGCTGAAAAGTGTTCCGAACGTTGAAGTGAGTGACACAACCTGCGATGCTATAAGAACAAAAGTTGAAAACCAATATAAAAAATTAAAACAACGGAGTGTATCTATGATTGGAATTGTAGTGATCAACAAAAGAAAAAGAAATACATTTAATTAACGGCTTCTTTATAAGAAGCAAAAACAATCAACAATGTCGGAGCAAACATATACAGCAAAGAATATTTTTTCTTTCATAAAAAGGGCACTCACGGGGAGTGAGCATATGGATTATACAACGGGCAGTATACGGACTGCAGTGTTTATGCTTGCCATACCAATGATCCTTGAAATGAGCATGGAGAGTGTGTTTGCGTTGGTAGATCTTTTTTTCGTGGGGCATTTGCACAACAGTCAGCACACCTTGCAAACAGTAAGCTTAACGGAGAGTGTGCTCTCGATCATTTATGCATTGGCAATCGGTATAAGCATGGCAGCAACAGCAGTTGTAGCAAGACGCATTGGTGAAAAAAACCCGGAAGCTGCCGCAACAGCAGGTGTGCAGGCAATCTGGCTATCACTTGCATTAACGGCTGTGATAAGCATTGCAGGATTTATTTATGCGGAAGATATTTTACGCATTATGGGTGCTGAAGGCGAGACCATTGCAATTGGTGTTACCTATACACGCATCATGATGGGTGGAAGTTTGGTGATCATGTTATTGTTTTTGATCAATGGAATTTTCCGTGGCGCAGGTGATGCATCAATGGCAATGAGAAGTTTGATGATCGCAAATATTTGCAACATCATACTTTGCCCTTTACTCATCAACGGGCTTGGACCAATACCTGCATTCGGTTTAAATGGTGCAGCAATGGCAACAACAATTGGTCGTGGTATTGGTGTAAGTTACCAGTTGTATCACTTGTTCAAAGGTGAGGGAACAATCAAAATTCACCGGAAGAATATTCATCTTGAATTTCCTGTCATCAAATCTTTGGTAAGCATTGCATCGCCAGGAACATTCCAGTTCATCATTGGCTCCTGCAGTTGGATACTGCTTGCAAGGCTTGTGGCTGAAACCGGTCACAGTACTGCATCTGCGGGTTACCAGACTGCTATACGCGTAGTAATATTTTTTATATTACCTGCATGGGGCTTAAGCAACGCAGCAGCAACATTGGTGGGGCAGAATCTTGGTGCAAAGCAACCTGAACGTGCGCAAGAATCTGTAATGAAAACGGCAAAGTATAGTGCCGTATTTATGGGCATCGTGTCGCTGATATTTTTGATAGGTGCAGAACCCATCTTAAGTATTTTCTCAAATGATAAAGCAGTACAGGATATTGCAGCAATGGCATTACGCATCATAACAACGGGTTATATTTTTTATGGCGTTGGTATGGTCATGATCAGTTCATTCAACGGCGCCGGCGATACATGGACACCAACATGGATCAATCTTTTTGGGTTCTGGCTTTTTCAAATACCACTGGCGTATTTGCTGGCAGATTATTTCAACATGGGTCCAACAGGTGTATTCATCGCAATACCGGTAGCAGAAACGCTCATGGCAATTGCAGCGTACATCTTTTTTAAAAGAGGTAAATGGAAAACGGTGAGTGTGTAGTGAATGTGCAAATTAAAAGAATTATTATGAGCCAGACTTAAGAATAAACATTAGGCATCGTTGCGTCGCACTCTTGTACTGTTGGAGTAATTATTCGACAAAAAACAAAATAAAAATGTTGCAATTACAAAACATATCATTTAATAAACAAAGAATTGATCGTACAGAATCACTACCCATTCTCACAGGCAAGAGGTATGCGCATAATGATGGTTTTGAGTTTTCGATAGAACTGCATACACATAAACGACCAGGCAGGTATAAAGATCTTTGCTGATGAATCAGCGGAGGAGGTATAGCCCGGTCAAATAAAATTGATCGGGCTTTTTTATGTTGGCTTTAGCTTAACCGGTAAAGTGCCACACTGTGAATGTGGAGAACAGGGTTCAAGTCCCGGAGTCAACCAATAAAAATAATGCGGCTTGGTGTAAGGGTAACATGCTCGTCTTCCTTTCTTTCTGGAAGGTAAACATAAGATGAATGTTTTCAATTCAAGTCTGAAAGTCGCACTGCGACTGGCTTATAGTTCAATGGAAGAATGCTGCGCTTCGAACGCAGAGACGAGAGTTCGAACCTTTCTAAGCCAACTGTACAGATGAATAGTTTAATGGAAAAACATCCCGCTTCTAACGGGAAGACTGAAAGTTCGATTCTTTCTTCATCTACAAAAAATGATGACTTAGCTCAATTGGTTGAGAGCATTACGCTGATACCGTAAAGATTGATGGTTCGAGTCCATCAGTCATCACAAAATAGTTCGTAGCTCAACTGGACAAGAGTATCCGGCTTTTACCCGAAGGGTTGTGCGTTCGAGTTGCACCGGACTAACAAAAAAATTGTTTAATGATTTGTTCAATTCGATAATGAGGAAAAAAGAAATCAGTCAGCACAGATTATAAAATAAAAATGGATGAGTAGCTCAACGACAGAGTAATGCCCTGTTAAGGCAAAGGTTGAAAGTTCAAATCTTTCTTCATCCGCAAAATTGTCTGAACCAGGATTTATGAGATTTAACTGATTTGCAGGATTAGTTTTTATCAAACAGGTTAATCAAAACAATCAGGTTAAAATCATGGTTCAGACAATATGGACGAATAGCTCCAATGGCAGAGCATCACGTTGAAGTCGTGACAGTGTTGGTTCGAACCCAACTTCGTCCACAGATAAATTAATAACAGGAAGATGAAGTGAGTGACACAACGAAGATGCTATGTAAAACAAAAGCTGGCATCAAAAAATATTCTTTATAAAAACACCCCTTTAGGGGATGGGGGCAATAACAATGGAACAGCAACAATGGAGAAGGCTTGATGGAAGAAGGATCAAACTACCAATCGAAGAAGAAGTAAGACAGATGTTGATGAAAGAAAAAGAATTGGGATATCATTTGAAAGTTTGCATCGGTACCGATAGCCAACGCAAAGGAAAAGAGATTGAATTTGCTACGGTGATCGTTTTCATCCGCAAAGGCAAAGGTGGTTTCATGTACATACACAACGAAACAACCAAAAGAAAAATGGCGATAAAAGAAAGAATGCTGGAAGAAGTTGCCAGGAGCATTGACATTGCTTTCAGGTTGTGTGATCTGTTCATTGCATTCAATATCGATATGGAAGTGCATGCGGATATCAACACCAATCCAAACTTTAAAAGTAATGATGCTTTGAAAGAAGCGATGGGCTACATTATGGGGATGGGTTTTGTTTTCAAAGCAAAACCATATGCATTTGCAAGCTCAAGCTGTGCGAATAAGATAGTGCAATAAGTTCTGAACAAGGATTTGGAGAGATTAAGAAGGATGACAGGAAATAAAACTAATGCCATTCGGCTTCAATGTCTCTCCGGATCTTAGTTTAATATTCAGCTGCATCAAACTTTCATTTACAAAAAATGTTATGAAAGAAAATTTTTCCTGTGATCGCAGCAATAGTATTTCCGCACCAGTTATTCAAACAGCATCCGGCGTTGGACAAAGCAAACAAAGTTTACCTGGTTGAAGAATGGCTTTTTTTTAAACAATACAAATTTCATAAACAAAAGATTGTGTTGCACAGGGCAAGCATGCAATTCTACAGATCATGGCTAGAAGAAAATGGATATATAGTTGAATACATAGAGAGTACAAATGCACACGCAGAAGTAAGAAAACTTATTGCACATCTTTCAAAACAGGGAGTAACAGAAATTCATAATGCAGATGTGGTTGATGACTGGTTAAGAAAAAGATTTCAACATGCATGTAAGAAACATGCAATAGAAACCGTGGAACATGAAACACCCATGTTTCTCAATACGCTTAACGGCGTAAGTAAGTTCTTTGAAAACAGGAAAACATATTTTCAAACAGATTTTTATATTAAGCAACGCAAACAACGAAACATTTTGATTGAAGCAAACAATCAGCCTGCTGGCGGTAAGTGGAGTTTTGATGCAGAGAATCGTTTAAAGTTCCCAAAAAATGAAAAGCTTCCTGCATACAATTTTCCAAAAGAAAACAAGTATGTAAAAGAGGCGAGAAGTTATGTTGTAAAATATTTCAGTCACCATTATGGCTTAGCGGATGCACCTTTTAATACGGTAAACAGTTTTTATCCTGTAACATTTACAGAGGCTGAAAAATGGTTGCACGGTTTTTTGTTAGAGCGTTTACCAAACTTTGGAAAGTATGAAGATGCGATGGTTGCAAACCAAAGTATTTTATACCACAGTGTGCTTTCGCCGTTGTTAAATATTGGCTTGATCACTCCACAGCAGGTAATAGATGAAACATTGAAAATTTATCAGCGGCAAAAGTTACCGTTGAATTCTGTGGAAGGTTTTATAAGGCAAATTATTGGCTGGCGCGACTTTATACGCATCGTGTATGAACGCGAAGGAAGAAAACAACGCACCACAAATTATTGGGGCTTTACAAGAAAAATTCCTGCATCATTCTGGAAAGGTGAAACAGGTATTGTGCCGGTTGATAATGTTATAAATCATGTGTTGCAAAATGCGTACTCACATCATATAGAGCGATTGATGGTGCTCGGAAATTTTATGCTGCTCTGTGAGTTTGACCCAAATGATGTTTACAAGTGGTTCATGGAAATGTACATTGATGCATACGATTGGGTGATGGTGCCAAATGTGTATGGAATGACGCAGTTCGCAGATGGCGGTCTTATAACCACAAAGCCTTACATCAGCGGAAGCAATTACATTTTAAAAATGAGCGACTATAAAAATGCAAAAGCTGTCAACGAGCATACATGGCAGGAAATATGGGATGGTTTATTCTGGCGTTTCATGCATGTGCACAGCAATTATTTTCAAAGCAATCCGCGCATTGGCATGCTGTTAAAGACCTTCCAAAAAATGCCCGCAGAAAAGCGCAATCAACATCTGCAGGTTGCAGAAGATTTTTTGCAACTGCTGGATGCCCGGAATAAATAATTTTTTTGAGCCATGCTTTTGAATAAGCATTAAGCATCGTTGCGTCGCACTCTTGTAGGTCTTACGCTTTATTGAGCAATTGTCTGAACCATGATTTAGGGAGATTAATAGATTTACAGGATAAATCTTTACAATCTCCTTAATCCATCAAATCCCTTCAAATCCCCGTTCAGACGATGTATTTTTGATGCATGGCATTACTCGAAGTACAACATATAAGCAAACACATAGCAGGCAATTTGATTGTTGACGATATAAATTTCAAACAGGGAGCATTACAAAAGGTTGCTATTGCAGGAGAATCTGGTGCAGGTAAAACAACATTATTAAAAATAATTTCTGGACATGCACAGGCAGATAGTGGAACAGTTTTATTCAATGGCAAAAGAGTAATTGGACCGGAAGAAAAATTATTACCGGGACATAAAGAGATCGCTTATTTATCACAGGAGCACGACTTGCTGCATAATTACAAAGTAGAAGAATTGGTATGGTTTGAAAACCAGTTAACACATGATGAAGCGGCAACATTATTTGAAATATGTCAGATTGATCATTTGCTGAAACGTAAAACAGACCAGCTTTCCGGTGGGGAGAAACAACGCATTGCTTTATGCATGCTGCTGATAAAATCTCCAAAGATGCTGATACTGGATGAACCGTTCTCCAATCTTGACCCAATACATACAGATATTTTAAAAGCTGTATTGGAAGATATTACGGGGAGATTGCAGATAACATGTATGCTTACATCGCACGACCCGCATGATACACTTTCCTGGGCAGATGAAGTAATTGTGATGAAGGAAGGAAAAATCATTCAGCAGGGAACACCGCAAACAATTTATCACAAGCCGGTGAATGAATATGTGGCAGGTATGTTTGGAAAATATAATTTATTAAACCCGGAACAGGCTGCATTGTTTGGTATTGAAGCAAATGGTAAAAATGTAATGCTGCGACCAGAAGAATTTGTTATCAGCACAAATGCAAAGGAAGCTGTAAAAGGAATTATACAAAAGATTAGTTTCTGGGGAAGCTTTTACGAAGCAGAAGTGTTGGTGAATGATGTAAAGATTGTCGTAAGGATGATGAGGAATGAGTGGAAGGTTGGGGAGGAAGTTTGTGTGAATGTGAATAAATGATTATTTATTTTTTATCACCATGCTTTTTTGATGGATGCTTCTTGCCATGATGTACAGCAATTATTTCGACAGTATTGCCATTGATCCTGTAAACAACAAGATAAGGAAAGCGATGAATAAGGAAATCTCTTAGTTCTTTTCGTTCATCAATAAAACTGTAGTGTTCGGGATTGTTGGATATTTTCTGGTAAGCTGTTTCAAGTTCTTTTAAAAGCTCTTCACCGAGACCGATGCGTTGTTCTTCATACCAGGTGTAGGCTTCGTATTCGTCGTTGTGCGCAAAAGGAGTAATTACAATTGTATGCGCCATATTATTTTTGTTTGTTACGGATCATAGCATGAGATTCTTCAACAGAATATCCTTTGCTTCCATCTGTTTCAAACATGGTGATGCGTTCGTAAAATGAATCGAAATCTTCTTTCGTATACTTGTTTTCAACAGAAGAAGATTCCAATACCTGCAACACAGCATCGAGTTGTGTATCACTGGCTTTATCAATCAGTTTATGAATTTGATCGCGTATTTCGGAATTAACCATACAATGAATTTTAGAAAATAGTATTCTACAAATGCAATTTACAAAAAAAACTAAACCCAAAGGAGGCTGCTATGCGTGTACTATCATACCGGTCAATCAAAAGATATTGACCTGAGTTCAAAACCAAGTTAGAGAAAGTGTTTCGTTGTGCATCACTGTTCCGAACGTACAAGTGAGTGACACAACAGGTGATGCCATGAAATACTATCGCTGGCATCATAAAAATTAATAAACAAAAATTTACTCCCCTTTAGGGGATGGGGGCATAATATGGGAAAGTTAAAAATAACAGCCAAAGAATTGCGTGCAATCGGCTATCCCGAAAGCCCGGTGATTCCTGTGGCGATGAATGTGATGGAAAAAAATTATAAACATCACACAAAGGAGGAAGCGATGGAGATTTTAAAAGCAGTGCTTGCTGCGCCGGTGGAATATGCCAACGATGCAATGTTGGCGCTGATTGCAGAAAAATTACTGCCTAAAGCCCTCTCCTTTGGAGAGGGTTTGGGTGAGGTCTCTTTGAACAAAGAAGGCGTCCATTTCAACATATTTGGTGCAGATCATATTGAACAAGGTGCATTGCATCAAATGTATGCAGCAGCAAAATTACCGGTAGCAGTTGCCGGTGCATTAATGCCCGATGCCCATCACGGTTATGGTTTGCCGATAGGCGGTGTACTGGCAACAGAAAATGCGGTGATACCGTACGGCGTTGGTGTTGACATTGGCTGCCGTATGTGCCTGAGCATTTTTGATATCGATACAAAAGACCTTACGCAACGTGAAGCATTCTTTGTGCGTGAGCTCGGCGAAGCAACTTTGTTTGGCAGCGGTGCACAGTTTCAGCAATCGCCGGATCATGAAGTGATGGACAACAAATTATTTTTTGAAATGCCATTATTGAAAGGTTTGCATACACGTGCATGGAAACAGTTGGGATCATCAGGAAGTGGTAATCACTTTGCAGAGTTTGGCATTATTGAAATTGATGAAACAGATGCTGTGTTGAATGTGCCTGCAGGAAAATATGTTGGCTTTGTAACGCATAGCGGTTCACGTGCATTGGGTGCAAACATTGCCAATCATTACACACGACTGGCAATCAGCAAACGACGTTTGCCGCAGGAAGCAAAACATCTTGCATGGCTTACGATGGATGAAGCGGAAGGCATGGAATACTGGCTGGCTATGAATTTGGCGGGTGATTATGCAAGCGCTTGTCACCACGTGATACATGAAAAGATTGCAAAGCAGTTGGGTCGCAAGCCAATGAAGATGGTGGAGAACCATCACAACTTTGCATGGAAAGAAATCCATGATGGCAAGAAAGTAATCGTGCATCGCAAAGGTGCCACGCCTGCGGGTAAAGATGTGCTGGGTATTATTCCCGGCAGTATGACGGCACCTGGCTTTATTGTAAAAGGCAAAGGTTCAGCGGCGAGCATCAACTCCGCATCGCATGGTGCCGGCAGAAAGATGAGTCGTACACAAGCCATGGCAAACATTACGCACAATGCATTGAAAGAAGAACTCGCCAAACACAATGTAAAATTGCTCGGCGGCGGTTTGGATGAAGCGCCTTTTGCATACAAGGATATTGAAGTCGTAATGCAATCGCAGAAAGCATTGGTTGATGTGGTGGGCAAGTTCACGCCAAAGATTGTAAAGATGTGTGGTGCGGAAACCAATAGAACAAGAAAGGCGGGTAAGAGAGATGCGGTGGAAGGAGAATAATTGTCTGAACCGGGATTTGTTGGATGATAAGAATTACAGGATGATTTTAAAATCGTGCTAATCCTTTAATCTTATAAATATTGGTTCAGCCTTTTTATGTACTTAGCTGTAGTGGTACTATTGAGCATAGTTGCGTCGCACACTGGAGCGGTTGGATTATCTATATAGCTTGTTTTACAAGTCGAATATTTTTCTCCGCATTTTGAATATCCTGGTGATTTGAAGGCAAAAACTTTTTAAAAATCTCAAGACTTTTCTGGTAACAATCAATGGCTTTATTATAAATATCTTTATTATAATAAGCAACACCTAGGTTATTATAATCAATCGCGATGTCTGGGTGGTCATCTCCATAATATTCAGTATCTATTTCCAAAGCTTTTTTATGATACTCGATTGCTTTATCATAATCTCCTTTGTTACTATATGCCAAGCCAAGATTATTATAACGGGTTGCAATTTTTTGATGCATTTCGCCATGATATTTTCGATCGATCTTTAAAGCCTTTTTATGATACTCGATTGCCTTATCATAATCTCCAATACTGTTGTACGCCGATCCAAGGTTATTATAATCAATGGCAATTTCCGGAGAATCATCGTCATAAAATTTCAAATTTATTTCTAAAGCCTTTTTATGATACTCGATTGATTTTTTATACGCCCCAATGTTATGATAAGCTGAACCTATATTATTATAATCTGTAGCAATATCTGTTGATTCTTCACCATAAAGTTTTAAATTAATTTTCGAGGATTTCTCATAATATTGAATAGCCCTTTCATATTCTCCCTTACCATTAAAAGCTAACCCAAGATTATTATACCCATTAGCTATTTCCTCTGAATTTTCGTCATAGTTAGCCTGATTGATTTTTAAAGCCTTTTCATGATATTGAATTGCTTTCTTATACTCGGCTTTACAGTAGTAAGCAAGACCTATATTACTATAATAAATTGCAACATCAGGATGCTTGTCGTCATGATACTCAAGTGCAATATCCAAAGCCTTCTTATAATATTTAATAGCCTTTTCGAATAGCCCTAAATCGTATGCAATAATTCCTGCCTCATTTTGGTAATCGCTATTATCAGGGTTTACCTTTATAGATAACTCGTAATAATCCAACGCTTCTGTATATTGCAATTGAAGCTTCTTAATTTTTGCTAGTTCATAAAATGTAGAAGCAGTGTCATTAATTCTTTCTTTAGCACTTTGTTTTAAATAACTTTCTGCTTCTTCATAGTTTCCTCTTTCAACCTCTTCAAGCGCTTTAGCTTTTAGCTTATCATTTACTTTTTGAGATCCTAATTGCAATTCTAATTTTTGTTTATACTGTGCCAATTGATTTATTATTTCCTGGCTTTGATACAATTCAGTTCTTATACTTTCTTTTTCTTGTGTTAATTTCTCTATTTGTAATTGTATTTGCCGGTCATTAGACTTGTTGTTTCCAGCTCTCAACTCTTTTATTTCATTATCTTTTTCTCCAAGCATTCTTATTAATTCAAGATTCGACTGTGAAAGCGTACTTACAGTTTCGTCAGTTCTTTTTACATAAGTTATATGATAGGCTTCAGAGAAAAAAAGATTCAGGTTATCTGATATTAATAATTCAAAATCTATAAGATTTTTATATTCTTTATAAAGTACAGTATCTGTTAAGCTTTCTTTGAATTCTAAAACTTCGCTAAAAGATTGCAACGTTTCCCGTTTTGGTGTAAAGCCATCCTTAAAATATGCAAATATTTTTTTATTCAGATTCGTAGCGATTTCGAACTCCTCTCTTGTATACTTTCCAATCCGAGAATAAAATAAAAAGATTACCAATTGACATTCTTCTAGTGTTTTATTTATACCAGCTTGAATATTTTCGTATCCAGGAAAATTACCTTGAACTATATCATACTCCCATTCAACAGGCTCAAGGTCGAGATGCTTATGATTTTTTCGGATTTTATTAATAATCAAAATACATTTCTCTCTTTCTTCTTTTAATTCAGCTGAAGAAGCAATAAATATCTTTATGTTGGTTTTTTGAGACACAAGTTTTGTTTACTTTAAAAATATAAAAAACTTTTATTCAAAAATCAATGCTCTCTGAAAAAGAAAATACAAAACTAAGTAAACTCCTCTCTTACATTCTTCGCCACAAACCAGAAGAATATGGAATTGAATTAGGTGAAAACGGCTACACAAATGTTGATGAACTCATCACCAAGCTAAATGCACACAACGAAAACATCAGCTTCGAAATATTGCAACACATTGTAGATACCAACAACAAAAAGCGTTTTGCATTTAATGAAGATCTAACCAAAATAAGAGCAAGCCAGGGTCATTCAGTTGATGTAGAACTGGGTTATACAGAACAACAACCGCCGGAGATTTTATACCACGGAACAGTAGAAAAATTTCTTATAGCCATTATGAAAGATGGCTTGCAAAAAATGAAACGTCATCATGTGCATTTAAGCGCAGATAAAACAATCGCAACAAAAGTTGCAGAACGCAGAGGCAAACCAATTATATTAGAAATAAAAGCTGCTGAAATGTTTGCTGCAGGTTATACATTTTATCATTCAGATAATGGCGTTTGGTTAACAGACCATGTGCCTGTTGAGTTTATTGAGTCGTGATAAACTGCTGTATAAAAATTATTCTTCGTCCTGAATCATTCCGGCAAGCACATTATTAATAAATGGCACAAAACCTTCCGGTCCCGTTGCATAATCTTTCATATGAATAGTCACCGTATCACTTGTACTAAAAATATAGCGAACGATATCAAGTCGTTTTTCAAGCTCAATACCTGCGCCCATGATAACTGTATCAATTACTTTATTATGTTTAAAAACTTCCTGTACAGTTGCTATATCATGCGCAACAAAATAATGTACATCTTTCTTTACCAGTTTTTCAGGAGATGGAATGTTTACAAGTAATTTTCCTATTAGCAAAATGTTCTTCATAAATTATAGTTGGTTGATGACGTCATTTAAAGGTCTTTATAAAGTTAGAGCCAAAATACAAATATGCTGCTTAAAGATTCCCAGGCACAAGTGCGCGACGCAACGAAGAATAATTGAAATGCAAAAGTTGGGTAAATAAAATGGTTATAACAATCGCATTCTGTAAGCATTCATAGCTGTTTTGCCGAGCTTTTTTATAAGCCTGTAATTAACCACAATACCAACAGGTGCACCTATTATGGGAATTAACTGCGCCATCTTTGCAAGGTCAATATAATCGCGGTATTCCTGCTGAAATGTACGCCAGTCATATTGATTAATATCATCCGGTAATTGTTGCGCATGTTCTTTCCAGTTCTCCATTTTTAAATACACATTGCGTCTTTCTTCCTGGCTGCTGAACGCAAGTTGCATAATGTATAAAATAAATATGCGCTCTTTATAATCTTTGGTATCAAAGCCGTAAAGGGCGGCAATATCAAACAACAATTTCAATTTGATGCCAACCAGCAAAGGAAAATCTGCAAGCCCAAGCAGGATGCCGCCGGCACCAGTTATGCCACCTTCTGCAGCCGCGGTAGTTCTGTACATCTTTATGCGTTCCAGCACAGCTTTTTCTTTTATTTCCAGGCTATCTTCTGTGTTAGGTTTTGAAGTTGTAATGCCGGCTCCAAACAAAACTACCCTTACCATTTGTTTAATGGCAACAGTAATAGCTTTATGCACTTTTTCGGGAAGCAGGCTGTTCATTTTTGTTTGCAGTTTTTTAGCCAGCCTGTTTGTAAAAGACGGCTTACGCTGCATTTCCTTTTGCCAGCTTTTTAATTCTTGCAATGGATGTATATTATAGGTTTGCATTAGTGTGAAATTAATCTAAAAAAAATGCCAAACATGGCTTGCCTGTATGTATGCCTATTTATGTACTTAGCTGCATTGCTACTATTAAGTATCGTTGTGTCACTCACTTGTACACTTTGTTCAATATTGAGCTGAACGTACAAGAGTGCGACGCAACAACCGATGCCAAAAGTTTCTGCAATTGGGTACATAAAAAAATCACTTATCTATTCCCGTGATGCCTGAGAACGATAAGTGATTTATATATGAAGTACGAGAATTGTAACTCACCGGTTTTACGTTACCCCCTGAATGGTGCACGTATAAACAGGATACTGCTGCAAATTGAACCAGTTTGAAAGACTTACTTATCCAATTCGTGGAGTAAAGTTAACTTCTATAAATGCGTTTACATCTGTAAACTCCTGGCCCTTTTCCCGGAGTTTTTTAATTGCGTCTCTTAAAGAATTCTGCAATTGAATGATACGCTTTTCTGAATGCTTAATATCTTCCTCTGAAAGGTGTACCGTTCTTATTTTTTCTTCATGAAAAGCTATTTTTACTTTTACTACCGCAGTAAGCAGGTTCTCCGCATCTTGCAAATTAAAACGTCCGCTGATTAATTGTATTTCCATTTTTTGCATTATTAATTGATAAGAATTTATTGTCCCTGTGCAGCTGTGAAAGCCGGCTCGCCGTCGAAACGGTAAAGGTTTTCAGTTTTAATAATATCAAGATTGGCGTTGTGTAGTTTTAATTGCAGTTCTATAGCATGGCTGAAATTCAGGATTTTGTTATCTGTTGCTTTAAACCTGCAGCGCCAGTGATCTGTGCAGAAAGTTTCCGGAAAGCCATTGGGCCATACTTTGGTACCACGATTAGTGATCATACTTAAATGAAGATGACCATTTGTATATTGCTGAATAGATTTAGCTATTTCTTCTGCAGTGGTGCCTGTTGCCTGCAGGAACACATCTATGCCTACTAATTCTTTTTTTGCCTTGGGTTGGGCTGAAACCTGTATGTTGAAATTTGAAATGGAAGATGAATATGCAACCGGCTTTAGTTGCGTAGGTTGCTGGCCTAATCTGTCAATTACAGCATCTGCAAACTCTTTTGTTCCAAGTTTTTCTTTTGATGTTCCTTCTTTGTATATGTCGTAAGTATGTATTCCTTCTTCCAGCGTCTTAAGCCAGGCATTCTGTATTTTTTCTGCAACATCTTTCTGTCCGATATGCACCAGCATCTGAATGGCTCCCAGCAATAGGCCCGAAGGATTAGCTTTATTAGCTCCTGCAATCCTTGGAGCCGAACCATGAATTGCTTCAAACATGGCGAAGCCATCACCTATATTGGCACTTCCGGCCAGCCCAACAGAACCGGTTATTTGCGCAGCTACATCGCTCAGAATATCGCCATACAAATTTGGCATTACTATTACATCGAATACTTCCGGTGTATCTGCCAGCTTTGCAGCACCAATATCAACGATCCAGTGTTCCTTTTGAATATCCGGGTATTCCTCCCCTACTTCTTCAAATACCTTATGAAAAAGCCCATCCGTCATTTTCATAATATTGTCTTTTGTAAAGCAGGTAACTTTCTTTCTGTTATACGCCTTTGCATATTCAAAAGCATAGCGGATGATTTTTTCCGTTCCGGGCCTGGAGATGAGTTTTAAACATTGATAAACCTCATCTGTCTGACGATGTTCTATTCCTGCATAAAGGTCTTCCTCATTCTCGCGGATGATAACAACATCCATCACAGGATGCTTTGTTTGTACAAAGGGATGATAAGATACACAGGGACGTACGTTGGCAAATAAGCCCAGTACTTTTCTTGTGGTTACATTCAGGCTTTTGAAACCCCCGCCCTGCGGCGTGGTAATGGGTGCTTTTAAAAAAACTTTTGTTCTTCTCAGCGAATCCCACGCTTCTGCGGCTATTCCAGCCTGGTTTCCCTGGAGATAAATTTTTTCACCAATCTCGATCTCTTCAATATCAAGCTGTGCACCTGCAGCTTCAAGAATACGTAAGGTGGCATCCATTATTTCCGGCCCGATGCCATCTCCTTTTGCAATTGTAATTTTTGTCATTCTTTTTTGTTTATGCAAAAATCAAAAGGTTTTTTCATAAGTATTTATTTATATTTGATATGCTATGTATAAATAATTTTTATGAATTTTACACTCAATCAGCTGAGAATATTTGTCGCAGTAGTTGACAAAAAAAGTATTACAAAGGCATCGGAAGAACTTCACATGACACAGCCCGCAGTATCCATTCAGATAAGCAATCTTCAAAGTCAGTTTGATATTCCGTTAATTGAAGTAATAGCAAGAAAGGTATATGTAACAGAGTTTGGAATGGAGTTATATAAACTGGCTGTAACTACCCTGGAACATGTAAATTCGATACATTATAAGACCCACAGTTTTCGCGGCTTGCTTTCAGGAAAATTAAGGGTTTCTGTTGTATCAACCGGAAAATATATAATGCCGTATTACCTGAAAGATTTCCTGAAGGAAAATCCCAAGATTGACCTGATGATAGATGTGACCAATAAGTCAAAAGTGATTGAAAGCCTTGAGAAAAATGAGGTAGATTTTTGCCTGGTATCTGTATTGCCTAAACATATTGATCTTGAAGAAGAAATACTATTGCCCAATAAACTGGTACTAACAGCATCTGCGGAAACAGACATAAAGGTAAAAAGCCGCTTACACAAATCCGTTTTTAGTGATCTTCCGTTAATATTCAGGGAAGAGGGTTCAGGAACAAGGGAAACGATGCAAAAATATTTTGAAAAAGCTGGTATTATACCCAAAGTAAAACTGGAATTAACATCCAGTGAAGCAGTAAAACAAGCTGTAATTGCGGGGCTTGGCTATTCTATATTACCAGTGCTGAGTTTAAAGAATGAATTAAAACTAAAAAGCATAAAAATTATTCCTGTGCAAGGCTTGCCATTAAAATCTAACTGGCGTTTGATCTGGCTTAGGCAAAAGAAATTTTCTACAGTAGCACAATCCTACCTGGATTTTATAAGAAAACAAAAGCCCGATATTTATAAAAATTATTTTTCCTGGACAGAAGCATATTGACGTTTATCGGATTATGAAAAATACAAAACATATTGCCCGAAAATTTGGCACTATACATTTGTTGTTTAGCAACAGGATTTTAATCACTTGAAATTGCTGCTTTCTAACCTTGAGTACAAGTGTGCGACGCAACAGGCGATGCAAGAAGTTGCTCCAGCTGGGCTCACAAAAAAATCACTCATCAATTCCCATGCATGCATGAGAACGACAAGTGATTTATATACAACGAGTGAGACGAGCTATTTACCCAATTTCACATTTACGCCCAGTTGCGCATAGAAAGGAACAAGTGGCGCATCGGAAAATGTTTGCGTTGTTATTTTTCCTGCTTTTAAGTACACATCGAATTTCTGCTGCGAGTATCCTGTTTGAATACCGTAATAAAAATTGCCGCCGGTTGAGGGTTCATACCAGCCATCCTGTATATCGGGGTAATTTTCTTTTTCGAGATCGGAGTTTTTGAAATGCGTTACGATCGCTTTATCGAAACCAACTTCACCGGCAACAAACCAATGTGTTTTATAATAACCAACAATTCCGGAGAGATCGCTTCCAAAATTCAGCAGCGTGGCATAGTCATTTTCATATCTTCTGAATACACCCTGGATCTTCGTGGTAAAGTGTACGTTGTCTAATTGCAGCCAGCGGATCTGCGCACCAATTTTTGCTTTGTAATCATCGGTTAAATTATTGCCGGAAGGAACCGAGAACTCTGTGTTCAGCACAATTGGCAATTTTGATCTCAATTGGTAGCCGTAACCAATACCATAGGAAAGCGAATAGTCAACGCCGGCATTTACATTGATAATATTTTTTTGTTTTTTGCTCAGGTTAGCCCAGTTAATGGTTTGTGCTTTTGACAAAAGGGCGATGAATAATACGGTGGTTAGCAAAAAAAACTTTTTGGCATTTTTCATTTCAAAGTGAGTTTAAATAGGTTAAAGCTATTGGAAAAAAGTTGTTCCATCCTGCGGAGAAGCTGATGAAGTCATGACCTGCATTGTTGATCTTTTCAAGCTGAACATTTGGGTATGCCGATGATACTTTCTGCGCATAAGCCTGTCCATAAGCTTTGTTGCGTTCGCTGTAACAAAAGAGTACAGGTGTTGTGAATTGATGCAGGTTTGTTGTAAAATCAGGTTTTTCCTTTTCGCCAAGATCAAATAATGCACGGTTCACAACTGCACCTGCACGCCAGTATGGCAATAAGCCCTCATTGCCAATTGGGCTGTCCGGCGATGCATCGGAAGCAGAAAGTAACCCAAGCTTGTAGTCGAGTATGGCCTGGTCTTTATCACTGCCCGTAAGAAACTGGTCGAGGTAAGTTGCATCGTTCAGGGTTTCGCTGGAGAGCCTGTAATCCTGTGAACGGTTTACATAGTCCATGATATCCTGCCAGGTAAAACCGCCGGGTTCTCCCATCACCACACCGTTTATCGCAGCGGGATACTTGTTGACATATGCGGTCGCCAGTATGGCACCCCACGAATGCCCCAGCAAAAAAACCTTTTGTGCAGCCGATGTTCTGTAGTGGGCAATTACAGCACCGAGATCATCGAGCATTAATTGAATGGAATAGCTGTCTTTGCTAAAACGCTGCGACAAGCCGGAACCCCGCTGATCATAAAATACCACATAGTAACCCTCATTTGCAAATGCTTTACAATTGAGCAGGTAGCGGTAATCATTCCCGGGGCCGCCATGTAAGATCACCAGCATTTTGTTTTTAGGGTCGCCAAAAGTTTCGGCATGAAACATGGCACCGCTTACCGTAACGGATGAAAGAGATGCATCATTCACCACGGTTTTCGGAACCAGGTTACCCTCATCATTAACCTGTAGTTCTTTTTTACAGGAGAAAAAAAGAAACAGTAATGGAATCGTCCAGAATAAATTTTGTCTTCGTTTCATTGTATAAATTTTTTCGTCCTGCAAATATGAATCTATCACACAGCCTTATCGCTCCATTTTGTAAGGTGGCACCTGATAACAAGGTGTTTTGAGGTGCCATTTGTCAGGCACATGACAATAGCGCCGTGATTTTTTTGGTGCCGGCTTTTGTAACGCCGGTTGAGCATTGTTGCGTCGCACTCTTGTACGGCAACGCCTTGAGCGGCAGCATTAACAAATCGATAAGAATTTTAGCCCAGCTCAATTTCTGATTGAGAAAGATATTCTGTTGGAGATAGACCAACAGCTTTTTTGAAGTTCCGGTTAAAGGCTGTCTTGGAATTGAATCCACATTTAAAAGCAAGGGAAAGCAGGGTATATTTTTTACTGTCGGGTTGTTGGGTTATCCGTTTAAATTCTTCAATACGCAGGTTGTTGATATAATCATAAAAATTTTTGTGCTCAAAAGAATTAATGACCTGTGAGAGCGTATTAGGATGGATTGATAGTTTTTGTGCAAGTTCTCCAAGGGTAAGTTCCGGGTCCTTGAAAAGTTGTTCATCTGACATAATGCGTTCCAGATCATCATGAATTTTTTCAGCATCTTCATCTGTTAAAGATGATTTCTTATATTTTACTTTTTCGTTTGATTCAATGGCTTCGTTTGAATCATGATCCGTTTCCAAAGAAATAGCTTCTGAAGATGTCACAGGATTTATAATTTCATTTACCGTTTCTGTATTTAGTTGTTGCTTCGCAACGATGGAATTATCTTCCTGCAAGACCGGGTTACTAAACACACCAACCTGTTTAATACCGAAGTAGCCAAGAAAAAATACATACACAACTACTGCTGTATAAATATAATCATCATCTAAACCCACAATAATAATTATCCATATAACAGAAGTGCCATAAATAAGATATCGAAGCCAGTTGAGGTTGATTTTTTCTGTGTCAGAAAACTGGCTTTCTATATTCTTTTTGTGCTTGCGTAAAAGATAAAAGCTCAAAATAACATATACTATGCCTGAAAGCATTATGGCCGGAATTAAGATAACTGCAAGCCATTCATAACCCTGCCCCTGGTGGTTGTACACATCAATTTTTCTTTCCGGTGGCATGAGAAAAAAGGGCATCATTAATCCATACAGGATCACCACGGGAATAAAATGCAGGAGACTAACTTTTGTAACTTTTTTTGCACTTGTTAAAGCCAATGTGTACAGGAACAAAAACGGTCCGTGTACAAGCGGCAAACCTTTCTCTACACCAAGCAGGTAAGGGAACTGCGTATAATCTTTTGTAACAAAGAGGTAAAACAGAACAAGGTGCAGGCCTGTAAAAAACAACCAGGCCGCTAAAATCTTATCAGCCTGCGATTTTCTTTTCTTGCTTATCAAAACAATAAAAAGAAAAATGGTAATAAAAATGCCTGCTAAATATATCATGCTTTTACCCGGGGTTATTTCTTTTTTGCACTTTACTCATAAAAGCTTTTAGTTTACAGATCCGTTTGCCATTGGTAAAGTTAAATACCAGCGGTCCAATTTCGAAAAGTCTGCTGTATAAGCCGCCAAAAAAGGTTTGCGTTCAGGTGTGCAACGCAGGCGAAGTATCATCGTTCTACCAAATCCCCGCTCATAAAAAATATAAAAAGGATTCTGATTACTGCTTATCTTTCATACCATGCTTAATACAATTTTATGAGAAAGTTAATACCATTGTTGTTATTGATCTTTGTAACAGTATCTGTAACAGCACAAAAATTTAAGATCAGTTATCCGGCCGCAGCATATAACGGGCCATTTACCGGCAAGGTTTTTTTATACATGAGCAAGGATAACAAAGAGCCCAGGAATGCGGTTGTAGGAATACAGTTTTTCCCGTGTTTTTCGCTCGATGTAAAAAATGTTACGCCCGGTACCAGTATAGTAATTGATGATAAAGCACTCTCCTACCCGGTTCCATTATCAGATATTGAAAGAGGAAATTATTTTGTACAGGCTGTGTGGGACAGGGATCTCGGCGGCCGTGCCATTGCAGCAAGTCCCGGCAACATGTATTCAAAAACGATACAATGTAATCTAACAAAAGACTATACAAAAACATACAGCATTGTTTGCGACCAGGTTATCCCACAACCGGAGTTTAAAGAAACTGAATTTGTAAAAGAATTAAAAGCGCCTTCTGCATTGTTATCTGCTTTTCATAAAAAAAGTATGACAGTTGATGCGGCCGTAACATTGCCTCCAAACTATTACACAGAACCTATGCGTAAATTTCCTGTAGTGTTTTATGTGTTTGGTTATGGCGGCGATTATCATCGTTTCTCAGGAGATACAAGTTTCAGAAGTTCCCCTGTGGATAGTATTCCTTGTATTACAGTTTTCCTTGATGGAAATTGTCCGCTTGGTCATTGCGTGTATGCAAATAGCGATAACAACGGTCCTTGGGGAGATGCATTGGTAAAAGAATTTATTCCATTGCTTGAAAGTAAGTTTCGTTGCAACGGAGCTCGTTTATTAAGAGGTCATAGCAGCGGCGGCTGGACAGTATTATGGCTGCAAACTCAATACCCATCAATATTTGCGGGCTGCTGGTCAAGTTCCCCCGATCCTGTTGATTTCAGAAGTTTTCAAAAGGTAAACCTGTATGATGGTGACAATATGTTTTATGCTAAAGATAGCAGTTTACATTTGGTAGCAACGGTTGCAGGATTTTTTCCATGGGCCAGTCAGAAGCAGGCTTATCAAATGGAGAATATTATTTATCGTGGTGAACAGATGCATTCCTTTGATGCAGTATTTAGTGGTAAAGGGGCAGATGGAAACCCGGAAAGAATTTGTGATGCGGCAACAGGTGTAGTAAATAAAAATACGCTGGAACACTGGAAGCATTATGATATTTCACTGAACCTGCGCACCAATTGGAATACTTTAAAATCAGACCTTGAAGGCAAAATAAGAGTGAGTGTTGGTGAGCAGGACAATTTCTTATTGAATGATGCAGTGCACATACTTGATGGAGAAATGCAAAAGCTAAACAGCAAATTTGTTTTTGGTTATTACCCCGGTGATCATTTTACTGTTTCTACACCTGAATACAGGAAAGCCGGTTCTGCGTTTCTTGCAGAAAAATATTTGGAGTGGCAAAAGCAGCATCCATAATTAAATTTGCCGCCATTAAGGCTATAGTACAAGTGTGCGACGCAATAAAAGCTTAATACTTTTTCTAAGCATGGCACAAAAAATTATTGGCTTATTTTCTTAAGCACAATCTGCTCACTTTCTTTTTTTAGCACATAAGAATAAAAATCTCTTAAAGCGCTATAATTGTCTGCATCATAGATTGCTTTATTGATCTTTAGCCTGCATTTTAGTTGTATCCTGTTTCCGCTTTGATCGAGCAGGTATTCAAACATGCCTGCATCGTTGCCTAATTTAATTCTTGCGGACTTTGGTATTTCTTCTATTCTATACCCTTTTGGTATTTCCATATTAACCAGTAAAAGATCATCCGGGCAGTAAGGCATTTCGATGGGAAATAATCTTGCTTCTTCACTTTTAAACGAATTCTCTTTTAATTCCTGTCCAAACATAGGGTTCAGGTAGATTACATCGTCATTGTTATAGTTATAGGTAATATTATATCTTATGGCAATTGGTGCATCATAGTTGTTCAAAGAATCGATATTGCAATTATCAATTTTTATATCGGAACCATAAGCCTTTTCCAGCTCTTTAAAATAATCTTCCCTTTTCTGTTTTGAAAGTTGCTGTCTTAAATTCATTGATGCGTCATCACCAAGTGTAGATAAAAACGTTCCTGAAATACTGTTGCCAGACTGACTATTTGCAAGAAAGATTGTTTTAACGGAAAATTCTTTTAGGGAATCGGGAGTAAATTTTAAGGTAGCTGTATCAGTACTTATTACCCTTGCAAGGCCATTAAAACATTCTTTTGACAATTTATTAAACCCTAAATAACGGTTACTTGCATCGAGATAAAAAGATGAATCATTAAGGATAGTTCTGCAAATAACATAATTATACCTGCTTAATAATGGGTACACAGGATGCACTACTCCATGGTCTCTTGTACTGAGTATTACAGGGTCTGCTCTTACACCCGCCTGTTTAAGCATTGCAGTAAGCAATAAATTAATATCGCTGACTGATCCCTTTTTATTTTTATAAATATTTCTAAGTGTTGCATCCAGTGATAAATAAATACCATTGTTTCCGGTACAGGTAAAATTGTCCCGCACAAAAGCGAAAATAGTTCTTGCTTTTGCTGCATTATTCATAGTGCTGTCAAGAAAAGTATTTAGCTCATTTACCAACCATTTACTATCATCAAATTGACGGGCAAAATCATAGCTTTCTAAAAATTCTTTACTAACGGTAAGCCAGTCCTGCATCTTATTTTCGGGTGGATCTGTAAACCTGTACTGCGAGAGTTGAAATTCTATTTCAGATACATAATTCCTGTTTGTAGAAACCATGCTTTCTTCCTTTAAAGCCGGAACATCTTTAATAACCCATCTGTTAACCAAAACATCTGCGTTTACACTATAAACGTCCGGAGTAATACTGCCATAAGATCCTTTTTTCCAGGCAAGATCTTCGATGCGGTATACTTTGGCTTCTCTACTTTTCTCATTGATAAAAAATGGGTTGTAACCTTTGGATAAAGCGATGTAAGTAAAACAGTCAGGTATCTTTACTTTGTACTCGCTCCACAAGCAGGGATATTTTCCCTGAAAATACCAGGGCTGCAGGTTGAATATAAAATCTGACTTAATAGTATAGGAATATTCAATGACTGAGCCTGCTTTTATTGCAGGCATTGTAAATTTTTTTTCTAACCAGTTTTTGTCAATTCTGTTTTCAAAGACGGATTTTGTATCGAGTTTTGTTTCTGCTATTTTTCCATTCTCGAGGTTATAAGTAGATCCCTTAAGATCTAAAAGCACTTCCTTATCTTTTGTATCCTGGTAATAGCCATTATCCTTAAACAATAAAATACTTACATTACCTGCATCTAAACCATTTTGATTGATGATCTTAATTCTTCTTATCCTTTTATATACAAGTGTAAACCACCCGGTATTATTTCCTTCAAATTCAGAACTGCCTATATCTGCAATTACCACTGCATTGGCGTTAGAATCTACTACCGGTGAGTTGATAATAAAATCAGCTGCTATTATTTTTCCAAATTTTATGTTGCTTTTATCCTGCGCATCTGCTGCTACGCTGGCAATAATGCTGATAAGCAGTAAAGAATATCTTCTCATTTTTTAAAAGGGTTTAGTACAATAAGACAATGCATATTAATATTACTGACGATAGGCCGAAGATAAAAAATTTCAGAAAATACAGGTGAATAATATAAGACAGGATGCTGAGAAAAGCTTAGTGAAGCATTGCCGCCATGCATTAAACAGTAGAAGTGTGCGACGTAACAAAAGTCTAACAGAGTTCAGTTGCCCGGCCCATACTTATATATGTTTCTATCTACGCCTGGGTTGCAGACATATACATGATAAAACAGCACTTGAAGTTTATATTATTTCTAATATTAAATATATTTTGTATATTCAGAAGCAAATACCGGCCCAACATGAAACAACTCACATTCCTGACAGGATGTTGCCTGTTCTTGTTTTTCCTGAATGCTTTTATATTAAACAATAATACTATCTCAACTTTCCAAAAGCAAAATATTATCGCATGCGGTCCATTAACCACAGGAAATATAACAGGCAAATTTGATGGTACGCAAGAAATCGCTATTAACGACAATCGTAAAACAGCAGGCGAACTGCGCAACGGTGTACTGTTTTTAAAACTTGAAACCCGCATAGGTAACTGGTATCCTGAAACGCATGAAGGAGATCCTTTGCAGGTATGTGCATTTGCAGAAACAGGTAAAACTTTACAATTGCCGGGTCCACTTATCCGTGTTCCGGAAGGCGCCATCATCAACGCTGAAATTCATAATTCCATTCCCGGCCCCCCTTTAGTGCTGCATGGTTTTTATTCACGTCCCGGTAATGAAAAAGATAGTGTGAAAATTGCTTTTAATGAAACATATAAAGTACAGTTCAAAGCAGGCAAGGCCGGTACTTATATGTATTGGGCCAGTGATGGAAGTGTAAGAACACCCTTCAATAATTTACCCTTTCTAAATGACAGCCAGCTTTTTGGTGCATTCATAGTTGATGCACCTAATATAATTGCCGACCCGCAGGAAAGAATATTTATAATAGGTCTGTGGAATGATACGACAAAGACAGGAGAGTATACAAACGACCGTGAAGAACTTGCCATTAATGGGCTTACCTGGCCTTTTACAGAGCGGCTTATTTATCCAAAAGATGTGCCTGTTCACTGGAGAGTAATAAATGCAAGTAACCAGGACCATCCTATGCACCTGCACGGCTTTTTTTATACTGTGAACAGCCGTGGCAATGAAGAAGCAGATACTATTTACAAAGAACAGGATCGTTATCTTTCTGTAACAGAATTGTTGAAACCGCATCAAACTATTGCGTTTACATGGACACCAGACAGGGAAGGAAACTGGTTGTTTCATTGCCATACCCTTTTTCATTTAATGGCAGGCAGCTTCCTGAGAAAGATGCCTGAGATGACGGATCAGGAAATGACCGATATAAACACACATGCTGCAAAAGGGATGGGAGGATTGATCATGGGTATTTCGATACTGCCGTCAATAAATGAAGTGAAGAAAGCGCCTGATGAAAAAATTGCTGAACGCGAATTGACAATGATCATCAAAGAAAAAAAGAACTACTACGATACATTAAATGGCTATGGATTTGTATTGCGCGAAGGCAACGCTTCGACAGATACAAGTGGAAGTATTCCCGGTCCGTCCATTATCCTTGAACGTGACAAACCGGTAGCCATTAAGATCATTAATCATTTGCATGAACCAACCACTATACACTGGCACGGGCTTGAGATTGAGAGTTATTATGATGGCGTTTCCGGCTGGGGAAACAGGGGTAAAGAATTGGCACCAATGATCATGCCCGGCGATTCATTTGTGGTGCATATGACACCTCCCCGTGCCGGCACTTTTTATTATCATACACATATGCACAACTTCCAGGTGTTTGAAGGATTGTATGGGGCTTTCATTGTTACAGAACCGAATGAAAAATACAATAGCACAACAGATAAGGTTTTTCTTTTCAGCCAGGATATCACTGCCGTATTTACGGAAGGCCATTTACTCTTAAATGGAAAATCACGCACAGATACGATGACATTGCATCCGGGGAAAAACTACCGCTTCAGGTTTATAAATACAACTGGCTACTTAACAGATCTAAACGTTTCCATTTTACTAAATGATGTTCCCGTTAATTGGCGTGCCTTTGCAAAAGACGGAGCCTATCTTCCAACTGACCTGCAAATAATAAAACCTGCCAAAGACGAATGCATAACGGTAGGCCAAACAAGGGATTTTGAATTTGATCCGGAAAAGAAAGGTGATTATGTATTTGCAGTAAAAGACTTTACAGATTCTATCGTTTTAAGAAAGGTGTTGCGCGTACAATAAATGTATTTTGATGTTTTTGAGCCCTGCCTTTATGTTTTAATTAAGCATCGTTGCGTCGCACACTTGTACGCTTTATTTATTATGCATCATTATGCAGTGCAATAAAAATTTTTTTACTCCATGTTCCTGTTCTGAGTTTTAATTTAAGGTGCTATAAAATTCTTTTTGTACAAGAGTGCGACGCAACAGTCGATGCCATAAAATACAATAGCTGGCGCCCCAATTAATTATAAACAATCTTCCTGAAATCTCCTTAATACCTGCAGGCTTTACTTTCTTAAGTGTTCATTTATTTTTTGCATAAACCCTGAAACCGAAAATTATTTTTTGCAATTATTGCCATAAATGATTCTTCAATCATCTGCAAAGCAATATTCATTACGGAAAGAAACGTGCTCTTTCATTTTTCTTATTTAATCATTCAACATAAAAATTTACGGAACAGATCAATTATGAGCCCGCCTGCAGGGGTAATAGTTTTATGCCATCAATACAGGCAAGCACACTGTTTACTGTGTTGAACTAAAAAAATTACATAACCTCCCAATCTTCACTTATGAACCAGGATACTATCTTGCTGCATGCCATACCCGGCTTTATATTATTAGTAATACTGGAATTTATGTTCTTTGTGAAGGAGAATAGAGATCAATATAAAAAAGACTTTCCGGTAAGTTTGGGTATTGGTGCAGGCTTTATTATATCGGCTGCAGCAGGCAAGGGTGTAACGATGTACCTGTATAGTGTGGTTTACAGTTACAGGATATTTGATTTTGCAAATAATGTTTGGTGGGTTTGGATAATTTGTTTTTTTGCTGATGATCTTACTTACTACTGGTTTCACAGGTTAAGTCATAAAATAAGATTTTTCTGGGCATCTCATGCTGTACATCATTCATCAGAAACATTTTCCTTTTTAGCAAACCTTAGGGAAAGCTGGACAAGCAATATTACCGGTATCTTACTGTTTTGGATATGGCTGCCTTTTGTTGGCTTTGAACCGGGTCTTATTCTATTGATAAAGTCTGTTAGCATCATTTACCAGTTTTGCATACATACCGAGGTCATCAATAAATTACCAAAATGGGTTGAAGCTATTTTCAATACACCCTCTCACCATCGTGTACATCATGGCTGCAATATTGATTACCTTGATAAAAATTATGGTGGCATATTTATCATATGGGACAGGTTATTTGGAACTTTTGTTGATGAAAGCAAAAAGCCTGTTTATGGCTTAACTAAAAAGATCAATTCGCGTAACCCCGTCAAAATTGCTTTTCACGAATGGTACAACATGTTTAATGACCTGCGCAAAGCAATATCTGTATCAGAAGCTTTTAATTTTATTTTTAATGCTCCGGGCTGGAGCAAAGATGGCAGCAGCAAAACAACAAACCAGCTTAGAAAAAAAGAAACCACAGCTTCTGAAAAAGGGTATAAGAAAGCCAGGAATAATCATGCTGTTACAAGACAACCATTAATAAGTATTTTAAAGATCTTATTAATCACGCTTTTGATTGGCTGTAATTTCTCTGGAACGTCACAGCAGTTAAAATTGCATTATGCAATTATGCAGGGTAGCAACAAGATCGGCTGGATGAATATTGAAAAGACGGACAGCAGTAATCTCTCGTCAATAAGGTCGGAATCGGAAACAAAAAAAAGAATGATCACCCTTTTTACATTCAATGAAAAACAGGAGTCAGTGTTTGAAAACGGGTTACTCATAAAATCTTACGTGTACCGCAAAATAAATAACGAAATAAAATTTGACCAGCAAACTGCATACACAGGCAATCAATATATAATACGCAAAACAAAAAACGATGAACATATACCAATAAGTGGAATTTACTATAACCAGCTGAGCCTGTATTTTTCTGAACCGGTAAATATTAAACAGGTCTATTCTGATTTTTTTCATGTTATGCTTACCATTGAAAAAAATAAAGACGGCATGTATAAATTAACATTGCCTGATGGCAATATAAATTATTACCTCTATACAAATGGAATATGCACCTATGTAAAAATTGTGAGAAGCCTTTTTACAATAGAGTTTAAACTTTCCTAAATCACTTTTCCAAAAACTCCTGTACTAATGCAACAGTTATTTCAGGCATTTTGCTACCAGGCACTGCCGTACAAACATCACCTAAAAATGCACCATGCACGCCCGGCAAAATTATCAGCCCGGCATTGGGTATAAGTTTCGACATTTTTAAAGCATGTTCATTTAACACAACATCTTTATCTGCATTCATAATTAAAGCCGGTGCTTTTATACTTTGCAGATCGCTGTCTTTCCAGTCTTTAAAAGCAACCATTCTTGCTGCATCTTTATCATGCATATTGCGCAGTGCAGCGGTATCAGGATTTATTTTCAGGAACGCATCTTTCAATGGCTGTGGCATATTTTCAAGACTTGCATGTTGCATCATATCAAAAAAACCTGGCATAAGGCCTTCCCGCAAATAAGCGGCTGAAGCCACAATAATTTTATCAACTACTTCAGGATGACGAATAGCAATCTGCAATGTTGTACTACCGCCGTTACTAAAGCCAAAGATGTATGCTCTTGAAATATTGAGTTGCTTCAATAATGCAGCAACGTCATCTGCATCCTGTTCAAAAGTTTCAGGCGCATCTCTGTCGCTTGTATGGCCGTGTGCCTGCAGTTCTACTGCTATCACTTTATAATGCTGTGCAAACAAAGGAAGTATTCTTCCAAAAGTTGTTTCAATCGTCGAACCGCCGCCGTGTATAAGTACCAATGGCTTACCTTCCCCATGAATTTCGTAATACATTTTTATACCATTAACGCTGGCGTAATTTCCTGTTGTCATGATAGGTTTTTTTGTTTGCTTATTTTTATTCGTAACAGCAGTTGCATGAGCTGAATTATATATATTGTCAGGGTAGCGCCAACCGGCAATAATATAACCTTACTTTAATCCAAACTTCTCCAGCTTTTTACAGGTACTGTTATAATCTGTGTGCCGCAACCCATGAATGCCAAGACTCTGTGCCACCTGCACAAACATTGGTCGGTCTTCAAGATACAGCACTTCCTTTGCATTTACCTGCGCTGTATCCAATGCAATGCGAAAGATATCTGCATCGGGTTTTCTGAAACGAACAAAACTGGAAACAATAAAAAAATCTGCAAGCTCATGCAGCCTGAATTGTTTGATACGATATTCAGCAAGCTCCCTGCCCTCATTACTTACCACGGCTACTTTTAAATTATATTGCTTTTTTAAACGCTTTACCAGTTCGATCGTTTCAGGAAATGGTTTTGACTGATCGTACATAAAATCCTTGAATTTCTTACGCGTAAAAGATTGCTTTTTATAAAACACTACACGGTCAAGATATTCATCAAGCGATAACTTACCAACTTCTAGTGTGTCAAAACAAAGATGATGACGCTCTTCTGTTTCTTCAGGATCGAGTTTGAAAATGTCTATCGCTTTTCTGCGGCAGCCGCGATCCCAGCCGTTGGTAAGTAATACGCCGCCGATATCTGTAAAAATGGTATTGATAGAAATTTTTGCTTTCATATTTAAAAGTGTTGTGTATAAATTAACCAGGCAAAGTAAAGCTAAAAGCATTATAACAAATTATTTGTACCGGGCACCTGTACTGTTATTAAGCTTCCGTTGCGTCGCACTCTTGTACGTTCGGATTTACTGTGGTCAGTGGACGGTTAACAGTTGACTGAAGCACAAACAGCACAAGAGTGCGACGCAACGATGTATAATACTTATTCAAAAGCCTGGCCCATAAAATTATTCATAACCATTCTCAAAAATAATGGTTTGGCCTTTTTGCATTCTTACTTCTAAAATACTATTATCAGTGAGTTTTATTTTTTTGGTTGTGCCAACGTATGCAGTGTACATAACAGCAGGCTGTACAAAGCTATTGTTAGCATCTTTAAAATTATTTATTTCTATTGATGCGGTAAACACGTATTAATTGCTGAATAAAGTGATGAAGTACAGGTGTGCGGCGCAACGATGTATCATAGCAGTAATAAAGCTCAGTACACAATTATTTCAGCAGGTCATCTATTCTTTTAAATACATAACCTTTTAATTGCAGATAATCAATAATATCATTAAGCCTGTTGTACAATTTATCTTTTCTGCGTGGATCTGTGCCGGTATGTATCAATATAATAGCGCCGTTGAATGCATTAGCATCTTTATCCTGCTGATCTTTTAGCGATTGCAATATCCATTCGCTGCTTTTATAAGTGTTGCCCATTTCAGGATAAGTATAGTCTGCGTTGGTGCGTATGCCGGATGTAAAATTGAAAAGTTTCAAACCAAGTTTATTACTCCATGCTGCGATAGTATCATTCCACCATTCGTAAGGAGGAATAAAATACTGCGGATAGCTTACCATTATATTTTGATGCTGCATAGTGCTTAAATTGTTTTGCATGTCTGCATTAAAACGATCATGCGACACAAGCAAGCTGTCTCTATTGTTCCAGTCATTGTATAAAAGATGTTCATCAGAATGAGGCCCCATATAATTGCGTTGCACATACAATTGCTGAATGGCCGGTTGAAATTTTTTATTGCGATAAAATCTTCCCGTAAAGAAAAATGAAGCTTTTAAATTTTTTTCCTGCAGCGTTTTTGTTATAACAGGCAAACCATCTCCAAATTCATCTGCGGTAAAAACCAATGCAATTTCTTTTTTAGTTGAATCACCTCGTACAATACCGCCATGCGAATAAGTAAAATGCTTTTCTTTAGTTGCCTGTGATTGTTGTGCAGCTAATAAATAAATTAATGAGGCCGTGCCATCCATCGTTGGTTCATTGGTGCTGTAATCGCCATAATCATCATGATAAACAGCAAGATCACTTTGATAAGCCGCATACTCATCTGCATTGAATAATTGTATGCCGATAAGATTTTTGTAAATGCTTGTATAAACCGGGCCATCCACAAGGCCGCCATCGATAGGATAATTTTTGAGATGCGTAAATGCAGAATGCGGATCAGTCGGTGTGTCACCCCATGATGGTAAACCGTATACCATACTGGTGCCCCAGGGATTGCAACCAAAGATCCAATCAAAGCAAGCCTGTTCCAATGGCATGTATGTATTGTCGCTTGTCAATTGTCTGTACCAGTAACATTGAATGGCAAAACTTACGGTGAGATTATTGCTGCACCATATAAACGGAATAGCATGATAGAATGCATTTGATCTTGCTTTCTGCCACACCCGATCAATTCCTTCTTTGTAAAATTGAATAATCGTATCTCTTCTTTTATCTGTTAATTCTTTTGCAAGCTCATAATGCCCAACATTAATAAACGGATACCATTGGTAATGTTTTGCTGTGTCTGCGCCAAGCCATGGTGTAATGGGATCTTTCAATGCATATTGATAAGCATTATCAAGCATGGAAGATTGATCTTTTTTATTTGCTGCAATGGCTGATGCAAGTTCCATATCATCTGTCCAGTTATCTTCTGCATAGATATATGGAGAAAGCACAGAAGCTGTTTGTGCAACACCAGGTTTAGCAAGTCCAAGCGCATAGGCTGTTATAGATTTATGATAAAGCTTGTCTGCATATGCTTTGTCGATATTAAAAAAAATGGCACTACCCAATGCAAATGCGCTGCTGAATTTACCTGCTGTTGAGGCAACGCCTGTTGAGTTGTTCATAAATTTCCCTCTTACCTGTGGCTTGCCATTACAGAAATAAACAGGTCGTTCCAAACCACGGCCATAAAAATTAGTATCTTCTTTTGGTATGCGCATACCACGATGATCACGGTCATCACCCAATTGATTAAATAACCAACCATCTTTGGGATGCATTTTCAATAACCAGTCAAGCCCCCACTTTGCTTCATCCAGTACATCTGTTATATGATTTTTCCCATCAAGACCATTGGCTTCTTTTTCATCTTTGAAGACGGTTGGGAAATCACGATACGCTGCCAGTAAATGATAAGTTGCATTAGCAGATGTTGTGCTGTATTGCAGGTAATCACTCGCATCATGCCAGCCACCAATAACATTTATATGTGTACTATCCGGCACAGGCGCATACAAAGTATAACCATCATGCGCATGACAGGAATCTTTTAGAAAAGGATTGAAACCACTGCGTTGCTGGCGCATATAACGCAAACAAAAATCAGCAGCGCCATCATACACAGATACATCAATAGTAAATGCAGGTGAAACAATATTATCAACACGAACAATATAATTTCCGCTTTTACCGAATGAAGAAAAATCAAGACGATAAGTGTTGACAAAAGGTCCGTATTTTCCAAAGTCAGCGCCGATCCTTTTTGTAAACACCACCACATTATTGGCAGTATTTATCACAGCAAAATTTTCTGCTGCAATTTTTTCATTACTACCTAATACCGCAATCTTCAAACCATTGGGTGTATATCCAAGCTGGTTAATTCTAATGCAGGCATTTGACTGTGCGGTAACAACTATTACGCAACAACAAAAAAAGAAAAGAAAGAAATTTTTTTTCATGTTCCCGGCATTTGTTTTTTATGGCATCGTTCCTTGCGTCGCACACTTGTGCATTACGATTTCTTTTAAGCAATGATAAATTCTGCTGAATAAAGATATAACAGTACAAGTGAGTGACACAACGAAGATGAAAGTAGTGATACTGCCGGTGAAAAAAATAAATACGCCTATAAAAATAAATGTTCAAAATAGTAAAGTGCCGTTTCGTTAGAAGCAGCACGTTACTTTGAGGATCATAATCTTATTTGCTTATTACAATTTTTTGAGTAAGAATCATATCACTTCGTTCGATATATAAAACATAAATTCCTGTTGCCGGTTTATTGTCAAGCACAATATTTTTTGTTACTGTTCCACTTAACATACCTGCCTGCTGCCAAATTCTTTCTCCAAAACTATTATACAATGTCAATGTAGTTAAAGCATCTTTTGCAGGCAACTGCAGGTGAATAGTAAAGTTGCCTTTATTTGGGTTTGGTGTTATTTGTATTGCAAAACTTTCTGCTGCTTTGTAGTTAAGATCACCTGATATACCTGACAATACAACTGAAGAAGTTGTAGTAAAATTTGGCCCGGCAATCCAACCGGATGTATCTTCAGCACATAAGCTTCTTAGCTGCCATCGGTAGGTTGTATTGGGTATTAGTTTATTTATATACATCCAGTTATGATCAGGATTTCTCCTTTGTTTGGTCCATGAAGTTTCATTCAATGTCCGGTAACGTACCTGCAATTTTAAAACGCCTCCACCAATATCATCCCATTTTAATATGGCATAGGTATCTGAAACACGGAGCACTTTTAAATCTGTGGGTGCAGGGCAGTTATTGCCGGGTGTATATTCCCAAAAATCTTTTGCATGATAGGGTGAGGCGCTAATATCTCCAGTTCCCAGGTAACCTTTACTGTTAATGCTGAAACCAACAGCATACCCACGTGCAGCTCCGCCGAAGTCAGCTTTTTGAGACCAGTTATTAGTTGCCGGATCGTATTCCCAAAAATCTTTTGATGGATAGGACGAGATGCTTATATCTCCCGTTCCCAGGTATCCTTTACCACCAATACTGAAGCCAACTGCATATGCCCGGGAATTTCCCCCGAAATCTGCTTTTTGTGTCCATGCGTCATTAGCAGGATCATATTCCCAGAAATCTTTGTAATAGCTTGGATAAGTATAACCAGTTCCCAGGTATCCCTTATTGTCTATGCTGAAGCCAACCGCATAAGCACGGGCATCGCCTCCAAAATCTTTTTTTTGTGTCCATTTATCACCAGCAGGATCATACTCCCAGAAATCTTTGTAGTAGTACGGATAATTACTCCCCGTTCCAAGGTACCCTTTGTTGCCGATGCTAAAGCCAATCGCAAATGAACGTGGAGGTCCTCCAAAATCAGCTTTCTGTGTCCAGAGGTTAGTCGTTGGATCGTATTCCCAAAAATCTTTGTAGACAGTGCCATCATTATATCCCGTACCAAGGTACCCCTTGCTGCCTATGCTGAATGCTACTGCATACATACGGGCTGTTCCAGCGAAATCTGCTTTCTGCGTCCACGTGTCTGTAACAGGATCGTACTCCCAGAAATCTTTATAAGGTGGATCAGGGTATTTACCTCCGGTTCCCAGATACCCTTTACCATTAATGCTGAACCCTACTGCATATCCCCGGTCAGCCCCTCCGAAATCTGCTTTTTGCGTCCAGGTATTTGGAGTACTTAACGCTGTATTTATGTGTTGTGCAAACATTATCTCTGAAAATAAGCATGCAACAAGAATTTGTGTAAAGATTTTCATGGCATTCTTTTTTGATTATAGTAGCAGCAAATATTATTTATTATCACCCGCATTTTCTATGACCATTGCCAGCGTGATCAATGATTGTACTCAATAAAAAAATATAATGCTGCTCTGATAGTTTTAGTTTTTCAGCCAGGAGTGAGCTGCTGAATAGTATAACGGATGTACACGAGTGCGACGCAACGACAGATGCATAAAGTTGTACAGCGGGGTTGCCAATAAAAGAACCGTTTCTCATGAAACAGCTCTTTTAAAATGAATGTTCCTGCTTATTTAGTTACTACGACTTTTTGCATCAAACGTATATCGTTTCTCTCAATTCTTAAAGTATATATACCTGTTGTTAGTTTGTTTTCCAGATCAATATTCTTAATTACCGAACCATTTACTGCACCTAAACTTTGTTGCCAAACTTTTTCGCCAAGACTGTTATATACTATTAATGTTGTTAAAGCTTCCTTGGAAGGTAATTGGATATGAATATTGAAATTGCCTTTACTAGGGTTTGGTGAAACAAGCATTTGTACTGTGTTTGTTTTTGCCTGTAATGCATCAGTTAAACTTACTACTGCGATGTTACTTGCTGTAGTAAAGTTTGGCCCACATACCCATGCTGAAGTATCTTCTGTGCAATTACTTCTTATCTGCCATTCATATGTTGTGTTGGGTAATAAGCCGCATAATACAACATAATTGCTACCGCCTTTTACATTTCGTTTTGTGAGTTCTGTGGAACCAACTGCGCGATAACGAATCTTAAAACTGGAAACAGTTTCGGTTGGCAATGCCCATCTTAATAGTGCAGCAGTATCGGTTACTTTTTGAACTCTTAATCCGGTAAGTAAAGGGCAGGAAGTTATGCCGGGGCTATATTCCCAGAAATCATTCGTTGGCATTTCACCGATAAAATTTACACCCATGCCAATATATGCTTTTCCTTCAACAGAAAATGCAGCCGTTCCGTATCTTCCAACGCCAGGATAATCTGCTTTTTGCACCCAGGTATCAGTAATAGGATCATATTCCCAAAGAGTACTGTCTCCGACAGGATATCCCCCGGAGCCAGGCCCAACATATCCTTTGTTGTAAATAGAAAAAGCAACTGCACTTCTTTTGTTAGTTCCCACGAAATCGGCCATATGTGTCCATATGTTTGTAAAAGGATCGTATGCCCAAAAATCGTTTGTTGGCCCTTCACCATTAAAATTTACACCTGTACCAATATATCCTCTGCCACCAATAGAAAATGCAGCTGCATAGGATCTTTCTACGCCAGCGAAATCACTTCTTCTTAGCCAGCTATTCGTAAGCGGGTCGAATTCCCAGAAATCCTTATAAAATGTATACGGATATTCATAAGTAGTAATTCCAGTTCCTATATAGCCCTTATTGTTAATAGAGAAGCCAACAGCCCCGCGCCTTGCCGCGCCTCCAAAATCGGCTTTTTGTGTCCAGTTGTTGGTAACGGGATCGTATTCCCAAAAATCCTGGAAGTATTTTTCAGTAACATCGACTCTTTGTCCGGTTCCGATATAACCTTTTGACCCAATGGAAAATCCTACTTGTCCGTCTCGCTCTATACCTCCAAAGTCGGCTTTCTGCGACCAAATGTTAGTAACAGGATCATATTCCCAAAAATCTTTATAATTTGTCGTTGCATCATAACCTAGTCCAATATACCCCTTATTGCCAATAGAAAAACCGCTAGCGTCCTGTCTTGCATTACCGCCAAAATCAGCTTTTTTTACCCATGAATTTTCTTGTTGTGCATGTGCAATTGCAAACATTGCAAAGAAGCAATGTGTCAGAAATACTTCTTTCATTGTACAGGCTTTTAATATTATCAATTTATTTTCAAGGCTTCTATTCTTCAACAGGTATAGGGCAGAAAAGATTATTAAAATACCACGACTAATAATCTCTGTTGACAATCTATTAAAAATAACTGCCTTATGATACGGCTATTCTCAGCATTTATTTGCTTACAACCACTTTTTGCATCAAATACACATCATTTCTTTCAAGTTTTAATATGTATATGCCTGCAGAAAGTTTGTTGTTCAATACAATATTTTTTATTACTGTTCCGCTTAACATTCCTGCCTGCTGCCAGATTCTTTCTCCCATACTGTTGTACAGCGCCAATGAGGTGAGCGCTTCTTTGATAGGTAATTGTATTTGTATCACAAAGTTCCCATTATTTGGATTGGGCATTATTTTTAACCCGTTGTTCCCTGAAATTTTACTGTCCACATCCATTGATAATCCTGATAATGCAAACGATGAGGTTGTAGTAAAGTTTGGCCCTCGCACCCAATTTGATGTATCAGTAAGACAATTACTTCTGATTTGCCACTGATACGTTGTATTGGGCATTAAGCCGCAGAGTATAATATGATTACTGCTTCCTTTTACATTTCGTTTAATAAGCTGTGAAGTACCGACTGCATGATAACGGATCTTAAAACCAGAAACAGGTTCTGCGGGTAATGTCCATCTTAATAGTGCAGCCGTATCTCTAATTTTTGCAACACTTAACGCTGTTGGTGGAATGCAATTTTCTGCGCTGATCAAATTTCTTAAAATGGAAATGGAATCTTCGTCCTGGTGGGTTACTGCAATATCAGGTTTTCCGTCTCCATCAAGATCGCCTATGCAAATATTAGCGGCGGCGCTACCTGCATCATAATTTGCATTAAGCGCAAAATCAATAACACCAAAACTACTTTTGTTTTCTAACAAGGAAACAGCATTGGGATCATTATCAGTGGCAACAGCGATGTCTGGCATTCCATCGCCATTTAGATCTGCTATAGCAAGGCTTCTTGCTGCCGCATTAATTGTAAAATCAAGCTTTGAAGAAAAAGCAATATTGCCATTAGCGGTTATATTTCTGAATACAGAAACTGTGTTTGTTCGATTAGCTATTACAATATCCTGTTTATCATCATTATCAACATCAAAAGAGCTAATATAGTAGGGAGTTAGCGATAAAGAGTAATCTGTTTTTTCTGCAAACATTATTGAATCAGTTGTGCTGATATTTTTGGCTATAGAAAGTATATTCAGGCGATTATCTACCCATGCCAGGTCGGGTTTGTGGTCTCCGTCAAAATCCCGAGAGACAATACTTATAGGATTAACATGTTTCCCTTCTTCGCCGATGAATATAGTATCGCGGTTTGCAAAAGCAATATTACCAGGAGCACTGGTATTTCTTTGAATTGAAAGGTACCAGGGCAAATATGGAGGGTCCCCTCCTGCATTCAATACGGCAAGATCCGCTTTACCATCCCCGTTAAAATCTGCGATGGCAATATCCTGTGTTCTTGAGATCTGATAACTTAAAAAAAATTCCTGTTCAAAAGAAATAGCACCACTGGTACTCTTATTTCTAAAGAATGAAACACCGCCGTTGTATAAATAATAATCGCTGTTGCCTTCATTGACAGCAATAAGATCAGGCTTGCCATCACCATCTATATCGCTGGCATGAACAGGAATTCTATATGAACTGAAACGATCTATAGGAACCGGCAATTTGATCTTTTCTGCAAAAGCAAATGCACCAACGGCAGAAATATTTCTATATACCACCAAGCTGTCATAATATATTATGCTTTCGGCAAGATCAGCTCTGCCATCTCCATCAAAGTCTGCCGTCGTAATGCCAAAAGGATATGACCAAGTGTAGGATCTGCCTGTAGCCAGACTGAGTTCTTTTATAAACGAGCCATCATCGAAAGGGCCATCACCGCCCTCAAATGTCACATTAAAAGGTTTGGCAGCATAAGCAGTAAGGCCATTTGTTGTTACAGTTATGGGATCATATGTTGCACCAATTGGTACCGTAACAGTAAGTGATATTGAAGTAGCTGTAGTAATCGTTGCTTTTGTTGCGCCAAAATAAACAATGTTATCGACAGGGTTTGCGCCAAAGTTTGTACCAGTTATGGTTACTGTTGTACCAATAGGGCCAGAGGTTGGTGAGAATGAAGTAATGGCTGGCACTGATGTTACTGCAACGGGTGTGTATTTCCACCAATCCTGAAAACCGCCAATGCCCATACCCATAAATCCTAAATTATTAATAGAAAAGCCAACTGCATTTCTTCTTTCTCCACCTCCAAAATCTGCTTTTGGGGTCCAGTTATTTGTTTCCGGATCATATTCCCAGAAATCTTTATAATGCGTTTCCATCTCTCCCCAGGTATCTGTCCAATAACCAGTTCCTAGATAGCCACTTGATCCGATAGCAAAACCAACTGCATCTGATCTTCCTCTATCAACGGGAATATCGGCTTTTCTTGCCCAGCTATCCGTTTCGGGATTATATTCCCATAAATCGTTATAAAAGTTTGATTTTAAAACCCCGTAATCGTAGAATTGTTCGATGCCTGTTCCCATGTATCCTTTACCAGCAATTGAAAATGCTATAGCATCACTTCTGCTGTACCCCGGAACGTTGGCTCTGCTGCTCCATGCATTATTTTGTGGGTCATACTCCCAAAAACTATTATCATAATCCTCATCCCATCCACCTGCTCCGGCATAACCCTTATTGCCAATACTGAAACAAAAAGGTCTATAACCATTACCTGGAAAATCTGCTATACGGGTCCAGATATTCAGGGCAGGGTTATATTCCCAAAAATCATTAAGCCAAAAAATACGAGACCCGCCGGTACCAAGATAACTTTTTGAACCTATGGAAAAACCCTTGGCGTTATCTCTGGCTACTCCGCCAAAATCTGCTTTTTGCGTCCATGTATCTGAACCAGGATCATATTCCCAACATTCTAACCCTGCACATATATACCCCTTAGATCCAATTGAAAAGCCGGCAGTATTAGATGTTGCAGTAATGGATGGTATGCTTTGTTGTGTCCATGTGTCTAATGTGCCTGATACTGTAACCGTTGGTTGTGCAAACATTACCTTTGAAAGCAAGCATGCAAAAACTATTTGTGTAAAGATTTTCATGGTTATGCTTTTGGATGATTCTAAAAACAAATATTATATATTGTTACCCGCATTTTCTATGACCATTGCTAGCCTGATCAATGACTGTGCTCAATAAAAAAATATAATGCGGCTTTGATAGTTTTATTCTTTAGGCCAAGGGGTTAGTTGCTGAATAGTATTACCGAACGTACAAGGGTGCGACGCAAGAGGCGATGCCAAAAGATTTGAAGAAGGGCTCAAAATAAAAAACCGCTTCCTGCGAAACGGCTTTTATAAAATGAATGTTCTTGTTTACTTATTTACAACAACTTTTTGCATCAAACGCACATCGCTTCTTTCAATCCTTAATATGTAAACACCTTCAGAAAGCTTACTGTCCAGCGCAATGCTTTTTGTAACTGTACCACTTAACATGCCTGCCTGCTGCTGCCAAATTCTTTCTCCAAAACTATTATACAATGCTAATGTGGTTAACACATTTTTTGCAGGTAACTGCATTTGTATGGTAAAGTTGCCGTTGCTGGGGTTTGGTACTATCTGTACAACTTCACTCCCCTGAACACCGCTGCGGGTAATGGTTTCAGCATTTGATGATAATGCAAAGGATGCCGCTGTTGTAAAATCAGGACCCTTAACCCAGGAAGAAACATCACTTGAACATACACTTCTTATTTTCCATTTATAAGTGGTGTTGAGTTGCAGATTTTTTAAGATGAGATGCGTAGCAGTTGATGTTGCAAGTCTTTCCCTTATTTCATTTGTACCTGCCGGATAATAACGGATCATGAAACCATTAACTGACGAGTCAGGTAATGTCCATCCTAGTCTTGCAGTATTGTAAATTAAATTATCAACTGTTAATGAGGAAGGTGGTTGGCAAAGACTTGGTTTGACCTGGTTTCTCAGAATTGAAATTGTTCCTGAAAATAAATTCAGGAAAATAATATCAGGTTTACCATCTCCATCAATATCACCAATAGTTGTAGCCTTAGGGCCTGAGCCTGCAGGATACATTACACTTTTACCCAATGATAATGTGCCGGGAATGCTCTTGTTTTTAAAGATTGCAGTAGTTCCTGACCAATAATTTGTACCGGCAATATCAGGCTTGCTGTCCCCATCAAGATCATTGATAGCATTGTTCTGGAACCCTGTACCTTTTGTAGCGTAACTTACTTTGGGGGCAAAAGAAATCAATCCTGTACTTCCTGTATTCCTGTACAACGATAATGTGCTGGCGCTGTTTGAAAAGTTTGATATGGTGATATCCAGCTTACTGTCTCCATCAAGATCGCCAATACTGATACCGCTTGTGTAGCCGTCCGCATTGTTTGCTAAATCAATTTTTGGATCAAATGAAATCAATCCCGGGGTACTGTTATTCCTGAATATAGAGATTGTATAGTTATTGTAGTCGGTATAACCAATCACAATGTCCGTTTTTCCATCTTTATCGAGGTCGCCAATGGCAATGGAAATTGGTTTAAGAGTCAGCTGAAAATCAATTTTTGGCGCAAAGGAAATGGAGCCGGAAGCGCTGGTATTTCTAAAGACTGAAAAATTCTTACCGTTGAGGTTTGGTATCACGATATCCGGTTTACCATCGCCATCTATATCGACCGTTCCTATACTATATGGAAAATCGCCGGTCGTATATTCTGCCTGCTGAATTAAAGAAATGTTTCCCGGTGTGCTTTTGTTGCTGAATAAATATAACTTTTCCAAACGGGTGTCCAGCACAGCAAGATCAGTTTTTCCATTCCCGTCAAAATCTGTAACAACAGGATACGTCTGTGCGCTGCCTTTTAACAACTCAACTTTTTGTGCAAAAGCAATTGCTCCGGTATTACTGGTATTTCTGAAAACTGCAACTGCATTTTGTGGCAAGGCTGATTCGCCGTAACTGCCAACAATCATGTCTGATTTACCATCTCCGTCTATATCGGCGAGCGCCATTTGATCGGGGTTACTACCCATTGAAATATTAATTGCAGGCGCGAATGAAACAGTATCAATACCCCTGATGGCTTTAAAGGTTACGACAAACGGCATTGCTGAAGAACCGGTTAACCCATTTACTGTTACGCTGACCGGCTGATAGGTTGCACCAACAGGTACTTTAACTTTTAAAGTTGTTGTGCTTGCTGCTGTAACCACTGCTTTGGTTGCACCGAAATAAACAATGTTATCTGCGGGGTTTGCTCCAAAGTTTGTACCAGTAACGGTTACTGTTGTACCAACTGGGCCGGAGGTTGGGGCAAAGGAAGTAATGGTGGGTACTGCTGTTGTTTGAGCATCGGGTGTGTATTCCCAGAAATCTTTGTCTTCAATTATGTTGCCAGCACCATCATCTGATCTACCGGTTCCGACATAGCCTTTATTTCCTATTGAAAAACCAACTGCAAAATCTCGAGCCTTACCACTAAAATCAGCTTTTTGGGTCCACTTATCAGTAACAGGATCAAACTCCCAGAAATCATTCATTGGATAAAAATGATACAATGACCCAGTGCCTATATATCCCTTGTTTTTAATGGCGAATGCTACTACTGCGGCCCTTTGAGATCCGGGAAAATTTGCTTTTTGTGTCCATATGTCATTTGTTGGATTGTATTCCCAAAAATCATTAAAACGCACTTCGGCATACCCGGTCCCGGCATAGCCTTTTCCATCAATAGCAAACGCAGCAGAATATTGGCGTGCTGCACCACCAAAATCAGCTTTTCTCGTCCAGGTATCGCTTGACTGGTCATACTCCCAGAAATCTTTACTGTGCGTATATGCAGCAATGTCCCCTGTACCAATATAGCCTTTGTAGCCACTGCTAAAACTAAATGCAGAATATCTTCCAGGTCCGGAAAGATCGGATTTGCGCGTCCATTGATTTGCAGCAGGATCATATTCCCAGAAGTCTTTTAAATACCCATTAGCCGGACTATAACCTGTGCCAACATAACCTTTGTCACCAATATTGAAGCCAACGGCACGATCCCTGGCTGTACCACCAAAGTCAGCTTTTTGTGTCCATACGTTGGTTTGAGGATCGAATTCCCAGAAGTCTTTGTAATAGATAATAGGTTGCCCATATACTGATCCTGTACCCAGGTAACCTTTGTCACCAATGCTGAATCCAATTGCACAATTCCTCAGCCCTCCGTTAAAATCTGCCTTTTGTATCCACGAATTTGGAGTACTTAATGTTGTATTTACTGGTTGTGCAAATGTTGCCTGTGAAAGCAGACATACAACAACTAATTGTGTAGTGATTTTCATGGCATTCTTTTTTGATTATAGTAGCAGCAAATATTATTTATTATCACCCGCATTTTCTATGACCATTGCCAGCGTGATCAATGATTGTACTCAATAAAAAAATATAATGCTGCTCTGATAGTTTTAGTTTTTCAGCCAGGAGTGAGCTGCTGAATAGTATAACGGATGTACACGAGTGCGACGCAACGACAGATGCATAAAGTTGTACAGCGGGGTTGCCAATAAAAGAACCGTTTCTCATGAAACAGCTCTTTTAAAATGAATGTTCCTGCTTATTTAGTTACTACGACTTTTTGCATCAAACGTATATCGTTTCTCTCAATTCTTAAAGTATATATACCTGTTGTTAGTTTGTTTTCCAGATCAATATTCTTAATTACCGAACCATTTACTGCACCTAAACTTTGTTGCCAAACTTTTTCGCCAAGACTGTTATATACTATTAATGTTGTTAAAGCTTCCTTGGAAGGTAATTGGATATGAATATTGAAATTGCCTTTGCTAGGGTTTGGTGAAACAAGCATTTGTACTGTGTTTGTTTTTGCCTGTAATGCATCAGTTAAACTTACTACTGCGATGTTACTTGCTGTAGTAAAGTTTGGCCCACATACCCATGCTGAAGTATCTTCTGTGCAATTACTTCTTATCTGCCATTCATATGTTGTGTTGGGTAATAAGCCGCATAATACAACATAATTGCTACCGCCTTTTACATTTCGTTTTGTGAGTTCTGTGGAACCAACTGCGCGATAACGAATCTTAAAACTGGAAACAGTTTCGGTTGGCAATGCCCATCTTAATACGGCAGATGTATCTGTTATTTTAGCCACCCTTAAATCCGAAGTTACAGCACAACCGCCGCCAGGTGTATATTCCCAAAAGTCTTTTGACATATTGCCAGTGCCAATATATCCTTTGTTATTTATGGAAAACCCTACCGCCTGGGATCTTCCGGTGCCGCCAAAATCAGCCTGGCGTGTCCATTTATTTGTTGCGGGGTCGTATTATCATATTCCAAAAAATCTTTTAACCCATAGGTAATACCGTCATAACCAAGACCAATATATCCTTTGCCTCCAACAGAAAAGCAGTGCCATCCTGTCTTGCATGCCAGCAAAATCTGCTTCTCTTGTCCATGTGCCCTGTGCATTACCATATATGGTAATGAATGACATCAGTGTACCCAAAAGAAATGTTGTCTTTTTCATAAGTTTAATTTTGAGTTAGGTAATATACTATCGAATTACTTTTAGCATTTGTAATTCTTCTTTGGATACTGTTGGTGGCATAATACCTTTTCGTAATTTTTCAATAACCAGTTCTGCTATTTTTACTGCATCTTTCTTTGTAGCAAATGCTTTACTGCCGGGCATTGCGGGTTTGTTTGTCTGATGTATTAATAACTTATCGTCAGCATATACATCATACCCAAATGTTTTATCGGGTGCATCAATGATCTTGTAATTAAATTTTGTTGTAGTGTTTATGCCGGATGACTGTTGTAGATTTTGCGCCTGAATATTTTCAACATATAATAACGATATAATAAAAAGTAATACTCCGAAATATTTGTGTATCGTATAACTTTTCATACTCATTAATTTTGGAAGTATAAATTTTATTTATTTTATACAATTCTTCAATGATAGCAATTAGCCGGAGAAATGATTATTATCATTGACAAGCTTTTTTGCAATTTAGAGTAATTATGATATTTAGGATCGGAGTTTTGTAATAGAACAGATTATTTTATCTTTAGCTTTAATATTATGGACAACACTTTAACACCGGTGCTCTCCTACCGGAAAAAAGAACTAGCCGCACAGTATATAACAGAGCTTGATACACATATACAAGACTTAAAAGAAGGCAAAGCAGACCGTGCAATGGAGATAAGGGATCTTGCAAAATTGTTACATGTACATCCTGTCCACTTAAGTAATACTATTAAAGAAGTTACAGGAAGATCAACCTGCGACTTATACGAAGAGCGTTTACTTAAAATTTCAAAAGATCTTTTATTGAATACCAATATGAGTATCGCCGCTATTGCAAAGCAGCTTACCTATGATCCTTCTAACTTTACAAAGTTTTTTAAACATTATACCGGAACTACACCAAAGAAATTCAGGGACCAGTTTATCAATTCATTATAAAATCTTAAGCACTCACCATTTTTCCTTAAACAAACACCATGTTTGTGTATTGATATGGCTTCAACTTTGTACAACATTTTTAAAAAAAATAAAATATGTCAACACAAACAAAGATCGCATTGGTTACAGGTGGCAGCCGCGGACTTGGAAAAGATATGGCACTTAGCATTGCACGCAAAGGAATTGACGTGATACTTACTTACCGCACAAACGAAGCAGAAGCCAATAAAGTGGTAAAAGAAATTGAAGCAGCAGGAAAAAAAGCAGCAGCACTGCAGCTTGATATGGCAAAGTTTGATTCGCTGGATAACTTCATGCAGCAATTAGTACAAACATTGCAATCAAAATGGAACACAGACAAATTTGATTTCCTGGTCAACAATGCAGGCATGGGTGGCTCAAAATTTTTTCCGGATGTTACGGAAACTTTTTTTGATGAGTTTATGAACGTACACTTTAAAAGCATTTATTTTTTAACCCAAAAATGTGTACCGCATATCAATGAAGGCGGACGTATCATTAATATTTCAACAGGCACTACACGCTTTGTAAACCCCGGTTATTCTGTGTATGCGTCTATGAAAGGTGCTATGGAAGTGCTTACAAAATATCTGGCAAAAGAACTGGGTGCAAAAGGCATTGGTGCAAATATTGTGGCGCCCGGCCCGATTGAAACAGATTTCAATAATGCTACCATAAGAAATAATCCTCAATTAAAAGAAAGACTTGCATCCCTGTCTCCTCTTAACAGGGTTGGCAATGCGGATGATATTGGTGGTGTGGTTGCTTTTCTTTGCACAGATGAAGCAAGATGGATCAACGGGCAACGAATAGAAGTAAGTGGTGGTATAAATGTGTAACCTGATCTTTATATAAGCGCTTATATATTTTTGAGCCAGGCATCACGAATGCTATTAAACATCGTTGCGTCGCACACTTATGCGCTTAGTTTATAATGAGCTTTTCATGCAAAGGAACATAAGACAAAGCCGCAAAGATATCTTTGCGTCTTATAAACTTTACGTCTTTGCGTTAAATTCCATCAGTACAAGAGTGCGACGCAACGATGTTTAATACTTATCCTAAAGCTTAGTACATAATTCTTCTTCTCTTACTGCACAACAAATGTTTGCATACTATGCGGCAACGATTTTGTTTCTGCAGCTTTACCATTCAGCCACAAACGGTATGGTATAGTATCGCCGCTTTGATTCATAACAACTACCACCAAAGTTCCATCAGTGTTTATAAAAGCTGTTGTAAGCAATTGTCCGCGGCTACTTGAGCTTATAATACGATGTGCACCCGGCCTGATGAATTTTGAAAAATGACCTATATAATAAAATGAATTGAGGTAATGCAACTCGCCTGTTTTTGTATCTGCATGAACCGGTGCAAAACAAAAATTACCAACATGATTGGGGCCGCCTTTTTCATCAAGCAGGATATTCCAGTCAGTCCATGCACATGTGCCACTGTTGAAATCGTTGATCATGTTGCGACCGTAGGCCTCTCCCCATTGCCAGTCATCAATAGTTGAAGCTTTAAAGCTTTCTGCGCAACCTTCTGTAAAAATGAGTTGCTTATCGGGAAATGATTCTGAAACACGTTTTACATTATCGAAAATTTTTCCGCCACCTGTCCAGCTTTCATACCAGTGAAAACCGATACCCCACACATACCTGGCCGCACCGGGATCGCTAAGGATTACGCTTGCACGCTGGTACATAAGATCGCGGTTATGATCCCAGGCAATTAATTTCATTTCACCCATACCTGCATTCTGTAGTGTTGGGCCTAGATAATTTTTTATAAAATCTCTTTCCTCTTCTGCACTGTAATTACAGGATTCCCACTTCTGCACAGCCATAGGCTCATTCTGCACTGTAAGACCCCAGAAAGGAATATTGTCTTTTGCATAAGCCTGGAAAAATTTTATATAATAGTCGGCCCAGCTTTGATAAAATTCTGGTTTCAGTTTACCACCATGCAAAATATCATTATTGGTTTTCATGAATGCCGGCGGGCTCCAGGGGCTTGCAAACATGATAAGCCTGCCACCTGCTGCAGCAATGGCCTGCTTAATAAATGGTATCTTATATTTTTCATCATGCGTTATAGAAAAAGTTTTTAAGTCTTTATCATCCTCCTGCACATACATGTATGAGTCGCTGCTGAAATCACAACTATTGATATTTGTTCTGCCAAGTGTATAGCCAATACCCTTTACAGGATCAAAATAGTTCTGTAGTAACTCTTTTTGTTTATCAGCAGGCAGTTTATAAAATGTTTCTGCCGATGCATCGGTTAATGCACCGCCAATACCAATAAAAGTTTGAAACATTTTTGCCGGATCAACAAAAATGCAGGGTTGTGTTTCCAGCGGCTGGCCAAAATCGCTAAACGACAAAGTATCGGTTGGCGTAATCCGCAGGTTAGTGTTTTCTGCAGTGGTATAAACAATGATCTTTTGTTGTTGCGCTTTAGTGTTTGAAGCATTAATCAAAGATGCAGCAAGGCCGGCAAGCAAACATATTTTTTTCATGTGGGGCTTTATTATAATGCTATAAAATTAATTGTGCGTCAGATACAATACATTATTTATTTTTTTGAACAACGTAAATGCATTTTAAAATAATAATAGTTTAGCCTGTTCTGGATAAACAAGTTTCAGGTGCAGCGTATTTAACTGTTCTAACTGTTGCCGGATAATGATTTGATTGCTTCCGGATGGTTTTATATGCGTAATGGCAATTGGCAGAGGCTTCATATTATCTGTACCGGCAAGCGCTGACAATACATTCATTTCATTCATCAATAAAGAAGGCGTGAGATGACCAAACAGTTTATTTAGAGGTTGAGCATCAGTATAAGAAACTTCAATAAAGACTGCCTTAAGTTTTTTTGCTATTACTAATGGCGCAATATGTTGCCATACTGATTTAAGCTTATCGGAGTGTTCTGTGGTGTCAGCACCGGTATCCCCCAGATAAAGGAAATAAGCATCTTCATACCGCACTAAAAAAGCAGTACTTTGATAAGGTGACGAATGACTCAATGGATAGGCAGTTATATGTAGGTTTGTTTGCGGAATCGGAATTTCTTTTCCTTCTTCGAGTGGCAGATAATGATATTTATTAAGAGTTGGTTTTTCGCCATCATCTGCAAAATTTGCCCAGCTTCTCCAGGTAAAATAATTATTTCTCAACACATCGAGGCAGTAAGGCATACCATAAATATTTTTGACTGTATCATCTGGTGAGTTAATGATAAGGCCTGAAAGATGATCGAGATGTGCATGAGAAATACAATACCCTTTAATATATCTCTTTAGAACATCGTTTGCAGAAACATTCTTAAAGATTCCAGCATCGATTGATTTCTGAATACCAGCATGTAATGTCCCTGCATCAAGACAAACATAATCGTCAGTGCCATTAACAGCAAGCATGTAAGCAGAAAGATTACTTTCATCAATGCCACCTTTTACACCTAACGGAACCACTTTAAAAGAATGCTGGCAAAAAGAAATATTGCAAAGAGCAAGGGATATTAATAACGTTATGAATGAACGCATTTGAATATTTTAAGATAATTATTTACAATTAACACGTTTGAATACCTGTGTATATTGAATCTTGGAAGTGTCTTTAAAAATAGATTTATTATCCTGCATTAACGTCACACCAAAACCTTCTGTCAGCACACTGTCTTTCAATTGAAACATTACTTCTCTTATTGAAGTTTTGCCTTCAGATGCATACGTGTAATCCGCTTTTATGATCCCGCCATGGATCGATCCGTTAAACGTTCCCTTATTCCTGTCTTTTTCATAAAAATTATAAATAAGATTACCCGAAACAACACTATCTTTTATAAAAAGCTCAATAGAAATAGTATCTCTTTGCAACACACGCTGAAAACATAATTTACCCGGAATTGAAATTATATTTCTTGCAGTATCTGTAATTATTGTTGTTGAAACAGAGTCTTTGTTTGCAGCCTCCTTGTCGTTATTGTTATTGCAGGCAGACATAGCTGCCACTATCAACAGGAAGTAAATTTTTTTCTTCACGTTTATTTATTTTAAAGCTAAGTTAATTAAACAAAAAACTTCTCGTTCAATAACCACACTTATAAAGCAAAGATTTCTGCTATCTTCACTTTATGAAAACAATCGGCCTTATTGGTGGCATTACATGGCTTTCTACAATTGATTATTATCGCCTGATCAATCAAATGATCAACGAAAAAATCGGCGGCGTTTCCTCTGCAAAAATTTTAATGAGTTCTGTTGAATTTGGAGAGATCAAAAGACTTACAGAGTCAAATGATTGGGATGGTCTTGCAGCAATCATTTCAGATGCTGCGCAAAAATTAGAAACAGCCGGCGCAGATTGCATATTGATCTGCGCAAACACCATGCATAAAATCGCAGATAAAATACAATCAGTTATAAAAATTCCGCTTATCCATATTGCAGAAGAGACTGCAAAAGCTGTTACACAATTACAATTACAAAAAGTTGCGCTGCTTGGCACCAAATACACAATGCAACTTGATTTTTACAAGAACAAGCTTGCGGAAAAAAATATTGAAAGCATAATACCAGACACAGAAGATGCCGATTACATCAACGATGCCATTTACAACGAAATGGGTAAAGGCATTTTTCTTCCCGAAAGAAAAAAAGTTTTTCTGCGCATTATAAACGAGCTTATAACTCAAGGTGCAAAGGGCATTATACTGGGCTGTACAGAAATTCCCATTCTTATAAAACAAAATGATGTTGCCGTTCCGGTTTTTGACACTACAGCAATACATACAAAAGCTGCTGTTGAATTTGCATTGAAATAAATGTTGGTTGCAAGCTGCAGTATCGCATAGCATCGCCTGTTGTGTCACTCACTTGTGCGCTCGGAAAAGGTATGAGCTATCAGGTAGCAGTATTTAGTAAACAAAGTGAATTTATCTAAAACCTGATTGCTGATTGCCGAAACCTGTTCTTCAGTACAAGAGTGCGACGCAACGAAAGCCCTATGTTTATTCAATTGCCGGGCACATGCTCAAAATCATACAATCACTTCAGGAGTTTTTAATGTATTTAATAGAAAAGACAATATCTATAAACATAACTTTGAGCAACATTTTATCTGAAACCCTATATCATCATGAAAACACTTTCTGTTTCCTGGTTTGCTTACGTTTTCGCTTTTGCATTTCTTCAATTTTCCAATACGAATAATAATGAAGCGGCCGTTAAAAAGGTATTGGCTTATAAACAGCAGAATACTATTTCATGCGGTGCAAACAAAACATCGTTAACCAGCAATGGTTATACTTTTACTTATCTCCCGTTTACAGGATGGAATTATAATGTAACTGCGCCGGAAAGCGGGTTCAATACCTTATTTATTCCTGATACCTTGAGTGGTACAAATTTTACATTACGTATACACGATTCAACAAAGCAATATCTCAGCGGGCTTGCAACTGCAACATCGGCATACAACAATAATGATATTTTAGGGCCCACACTTATTTTCAATAAAGGCACTACGGTGCAAATGCATGTAAGGAATGAGCTGCAGGACAGCACTACGGTACATTGGCATGGTATTCATTTGCCTGCTATAATGGATGGTGGTCCGCACCAGGTTATTGCACCGGGTGCATTGTGGGAACCAAAATGGGTTGTAAAAAATAATGCAGCAACTTACTGGTATCATCCGCACCTGCACCAAAAAACATCACAGCAGCTAATACAAGGGCTTGGAGGAATGATCATCGTAAGAGATGATAAAGAAAGCACATTAAATCTTCCCCGCACTTATGGAGTGGATGATATACCGCTTATTTTAAATGACAAAAGGTTTGAGGCAGTAAGCAATCAATTTGTAATGTCCCGCTACGGCGATACGATGATGTGCAACGGCACATTGAATGCTCAATTTAATATTCCTGCACAGGTGGTGCGTTTCAGGTTACTGAATGCAGCGCCAGACAGGGCTTATAATATAGGTTTTAGCGACAATCGAAGTTTTTCTGTAATAGGAGGTGATGCAGGCTTACTGAATAGCCCGGTTGCATTAACACGGTATATCATGTCTCCCGGCGAGCGCATAGAAATATTATTAGATTTTTCGGGGCAAATAAATCAGGCGGTAACACTGCGGGCTTTTAATTCCGAACTGCCATCGGACATTTCGGGTTCTGATCCTGATAATGCTAAAACTGCTGACTTTGTGCGCAACGCACTTGGTGCAAGAGATTTTGATATACTTAAACTGAATATTGCCGGTGCTACAGCTAATGCGGTTACAGCTATGCCTGCTACACTTATTACTAATGAAACCATAGATTCAACCCAGGCAACTGTTACAAGAACAATTAAAATAACACAGGCTGGCTTGGCATGTCCTGATCCTACAACAAAATGTGCGTGGTTCAACAAACAGTTCTTTGATATGAACCGCATTGACTACAAAGTAAAACAGGATGCTACAGAGATATGGGAGATCACAAACAATGCACTTACTTCTCATCCTTTTCATATACATGATGTATCTTTTAAAATACTCAGCAAATCAAATGGCCCTGTTGAGGCTTATGAAAAAGGCTGGAAAGATGTAATACTTATCAGAAAAGGAACCACTGTAAGATTTATTGCAAAATTCTCCGACTATGCAGATTCATCACATCCATACATGTACCACTGCCATGTAAGCTTTCATGAAGATGAAGGAATGATGGGACAGTTTGTGGTAATGCCACCAGCTCCTGCGCTTCCAACGATAACCGTCATTAATAAAAGTACAACAGAAGGTAATACAGGCGTTGCACCAATGAATTTTACAGTAACATTAAGTGCACCATCAACACAAACCATTACGGTAAATTATCTTACGAAAGATGTTACTGCACTTGCCCCCGGCGATTATGTAGCCGCAAGTGGTGTTCTTACATTTGCACCCGGAGAAACAATAAAAGCAATTCCTGTTACAATTAACGGAGATACTTCTCCTGAAAGCAATGAAACTTTTAAACTCTTACTTAAAAAACCAGCTAATGCAACACTTGCTGTTACTGCTGCAAAAGGAACTATCATAAACGATGATGCTGCGTTTGCATCTGCTATCAGCAACAGTTTACTGATTGATAAAACAGGAATACAAACCTATCCTAATCCTGTAGTGAATGGCATACTTAGTATAAAAATTCCATTGATATTTAAAGATCAGTTACAGCTTATTATTGCGGATGTAACCGGCACTGTTGTAAAAACGCAAAAGATCAATTCGGGCACAGCGAATATTCAGGTGGAAGTAAATAATTTAATAAGCGGTATGTATTTTTTTACACTGCAAAGCAATAAAAATGTTGTGTACAAACAACAGGTAGAAATATTACAAAGTAATTAATTTGGTTATAGGTTTTTGGTTACAAGCTCTTGTACAATTGGCATCGGTTGTTGTGTCACTCACTTGTGCGTTCAGAAATAAATGAACACAGACCAGGATAATCCTGTTGCTATCTTCGTTGCAGTACAAGTGTGCGACGCAACGATGTTTACTTGAAATACTTTAGCCTGGCTCAAAAAAATTATTGTCTTAATTGTATACTGTTATCAATTACAATGTCTTCCTGCTTTTTTAAGCCCAGTGTTTGCTGCATAAAATTATCAATGGCAATTTGCACGCTGCGTAAATCTTTTGATTTGATGTAACTGCCCAATACATGATCTCCGGTGTTTGGTAATGCCTGCTTTATTTTTGTTGCAGAACCAAGCTCATCAAACATTTTAAGCATGGCAGGCACGCTTACAACGCTATCCTGGTGAATAGAATCTTTATAATAGTATAACAGCAAAGTTGGTTGCTTTACTTTTTCAAAAGTTTCTTTTGTCATAGTTGTCTCAAGCAATTCCTGTAATTGCACTGTTGCCTGTAATGGATAATATGAATACCAATATTCTTTGAATATATCTCGTTGATCTGATGATGTGATATGATCTGAACCGATAATCATTTTTGCAAGTTGAAAGCCCCAATGATTATTGAGTAGATAAGCTTTATCATTATTGATAGCAATATTAGGGCTCATTAAAACAAGAGCTGCAATATCATTTGGATAGGCTGCTGCAAGTTGTAGTGCATTGGTGCCACCTGTTGAGCAACCCATTAAAATAATTTTATTGCCAAGTTGCTTACCAATTGCCAGTGCCTGCTTTGCAGACTCCCAATATTCACCGGCAGTAAGATTTATCATTGGCTCTGTTGTATCTATACCGTGTTCTGCAAGTCTCGACAGATAAAGGTTACAACCGAATTCTTTTGCAATTGTTCTGTGAATGGGTTCTCCTTCTTCCTGCGAAGCAGAGAAACCATGCAGGTATACAATGGCATATTCAGTTTTTTGCTTTAGCGAATCATTTGCCCAAACAATTCTTGCTTCATTATCTTTTTTTAGTGTATGCTGCGCTTCATTATTTTTTATGTAAGTCTCTAATTCATTTGGGGTCGCAGGTACTGAAGGCATTGTTATAGTATAGACCGGTGTTACCGGGCTGGGCCCTAATAAATAAATAATAAAAATTCCAATGATGATTATGGCTAACCATTTTAAAAAACGCATAAAATTATTTTCAAATAAAACTACAGGAATTTTTGATTTGTTTTAAAGATGATGATTACCGGCAATTAATTACAGGTGATTATTAAAACAAAAAAGCCATTGGTAGAAACCAGCGGCTTTTTGCATTTTATCTGACCCATTTTCTTTATTTCATTATCACTGTGTGTTTTTCCGTCCTCGTACCCAAAGTGCAAAGAATATAATATGATCCCGGTGAAAGATCACCCATGTGAAAATGTCCGTTATTGATGCCTTTTGAGGCAGACATGTTCTGCTCTTTGATGAGCCGTCCGTCAGGTCCAAATAGCTGAACCCGCATACTGCCTTCTATATCCGAATTGAACTGAATCATTAAATGACCCGGCCTGGTGATTGGATTTGGGCTCAGGCTCGTGACTATCTTATCTAACGCAATATTGCGTGTATGCATTTGTATATCTGTGTACTCTATATTTCCTTTTGTATCAACCATCTGAAGCTGATAGTAAGTATATTTTGCTGTGGCTGTATTATCTGCAATGCTGTACAGGTTTCCTGGTGATGGCATTATTCTCTGTATCTCTCTGAAATTATCACCATCTGTGCTTCTTTGCACGGAAAAATAAGCAACATCCTTTGATGTATTTGTTTTCCAGCTTAGCAAAGCTTTTAAATCATCACCGCTAACAACGAAATCATTTAGTCCTGCATCCAATGCTGAAGTAATATTGAGGGTTCCTTTCATTACGGTAAAATGAAATGTACATTGGTAAGTATATTTACCCGCTACCTTTAAACGGTACCGGAAATTTCTGTGCGCAGAATCTACAGGTCTGTTCCATGCTGTGGCACCTGCAGGTATCGTAACAGATGTGGTTGTATGAATACCATTTTTCCAAAGCCAGCGTATGGTATCTCCTACTTTGGCATTTACAGTAGCTGGTTTAAACTGAAAATCTGAAACCTTTACCGTGATAATGGTTGCGTTGATAACAGAAAAACTGCATATTATAAATGCAGTAAAAAGGGTAAATTTTTTCATGATGTAAGTTTTTTTTAGATTTTATTAATGAGGCACAGAAAAAACAGGCTTGGATAAAAAACAGCATTGGCAACAACACTTACCGTAAAGAAATATTATTCTTATGTAGCGCTTAATTCTTTATTACAAATGCATTGCTTATTCGCTGAAATTAAAACAGTGGTTTTGCAGGGGACTTGGTTAGTTATGGTACTTTATAACTGGCTAATTATAAAGATTAGGAAATTTATAATTAATTATATCTCATAAAAAAATTATCCTGCTGAACAGGTAAAATCCAATGCTGAACAAGATTGTATGTGAAAAGGCTGAAGAGTATTATGAACGTACAAGTGTGCGACGCAACGAATGCATCAAAATATTTTCGTAAGCCTGGCTAAAAAAATGAAATGATTTATCTTCTGCTGGCAATAAGCAGGTTGAGGTCTGTAAATTTAAGATCAAAACGCTGGCTGATATAAAAATTGGTAAGGTGGCCTTTATACATATACACACCATGACGTAAATTAAAATTGTGCCAGACCATTTCGTCAAGACCTCCTTCGTCACTGGCATCTAGCAAAAGCGGCATTAAAACATTGCTGATAGCATGACTGGCAGTCCTTGCAAAACCACTGGGAATATTAGGGACGCAATAATGAATAACACCATGCTTTTCAAATGTAGGATGTTGATGTGTGGTTATCTCACTTGTTTCAAAACATCCGCCACGATCTATACTTACATCAATAATAATACTACCGGGGCGCATAGCCATTACCATTTCTTCTGTTACAACGATCGGGCTGCGGCCATTTTCATTGCTTAATGCACCTACTGCAACTTCGCAGGTCTTAAGTTGCTTTGCAAGAATGCGGGGCTCCATTACGCTGGTCCATACACGTACACCAAGATTATTCTGTAACCGTTTTAAACGGTAAACATTATTGTCAAATACTTTCACTGAGGCACCCATTGCTAATGCAGTTCTTGTTGCAAACTCGCCCACCACGCCGGCGCCGATAATAATAACTTTTGTTGGTGGTATGCCACTGATACCACCAAGTAATACGCCTTTGCCACTATTAGGGCTGCCAAGATACTGCCCTGCAATAAGCATCACAGCGCTTCCGGCAATTTCACTCATACTTCTAACGATAGGATAGGTGCCACTGTCGTCTTTTAAATTTTCAAAGCCAAGTGCAGTAATACGTTTTGCCATCATTTGCTCAATGATGTTTTTTTGTAGTATAGAAAGATGTATTGGCGAAATAATGGTTTGGTTCATTTGCAGGTGCGGAAGATCCTGCTCTATTACCGGTGCACTTTTAATTAATATGGGTGCTTTATAAACTTCTGCTTTATCATAAGCAATACGTGCACCCGCTTCACTGAAATCTTTATCACTGTATTTGCTGCCTTCACCTGCAGTTGTTTCAACAATCACTTCATGACCATTGTCAACCAAAACGCCCACGGCATCGGGTATAAGCGCTACACGGTTTTCCTGGAAAGCCGTTTCTTTGGGAATACCAATATGCAGACTTGCACGTTTTGATTTTATATCCAGTGTTTCTTCTAATGTTTCGTAACTGAAAGAGGTACTTACAATAGGTTTTGATGTAGCCATTGAAATGGTTTGTGTTTGCAGTGAAAGTAAAATTAAAGAATTTAACGATAGGAAATTTATAATACAGGCTGCGGTTTTTCAGGGGAGCACCTGTTGCGTCGCAAGCACTTTATCTTTCTAATCATTGGGCGGCCTAAGTTTCAGTGTACAGTCTTCTTGTATTATTATTAATCGTTTCAATGTGTATATGCAAGGTATCATCCGGCAGCAGACCAGCCGCTTTATCCGGCCATTCTATCAGGCTAAGATTGCCACTTAATAAACTGTCTTCAATACCCGCATTTATAGCCTCTTCTTCATCTTTTAGCCTGTACCAATCCATGTGATAAATAATTCCTGCAACAGGGCTTTTATATTCATTGATAATAGCAAATGTAGGGCTGCTTATTACGTCTTTTACTTCCAGCACATCACACAATGCATGCACAAAAGTTGTTTTACCTGCGCCCATTGCGCCATGAAATGCCCATATTTTTTTGGATTGATGTTGCTGCCAGCATTTTCCTGCTGCCACTTTTATTTCATTGAGGGTAAACACAATTTCCATCCTGCAAAGATGCTGCATAAACAGCAGAGAAGCAACCGCACAAAAGCAATAAAATTTTTATAACAGCGCTTTTACAATGATTTCCCATTCCTGTTGCAAAGTAACCTCAGGCCTTAGCCTGCCTGCTTTTCTGTACCAGTAATCTGCGTTCCCTATATCACCTTCTTTACGGTGCAGGTAAGCATGAACCCAACAGGCAGTGCTGTCTTCCAGGTTATCAACCATTCTATGGGCTTTGTGCCAGTTAGCGTTTCCATCATACCACATAGACTGCAGGTAAACAGAGATGCCTCGGGGCAGTTTGTTATCTTTTATACTTTGCTGAAAGATTTCGAATTGCATAGAAAGCTTTCTTCAAAAATAAGAAAACCACAGCCGAATCGGCCTTGAAGAGAAAAAGGCTTATGTATGCTTATAAAAATATTCAGTAAAAAAAGTGTGCCGTGAAAAATCACATCCATTTGTGTGAAAAATCACATCATCTTATGTGAAAAATCACCTTTTTTAAAAGTTGGAGCCGCTGTAGTATTGCACTGTCCTTTTTTCAATACCCAATCCCGAATTGTTATTATCTGGAAACACCGTTGCTGATCAGTGAAAAACACCATTTTTTAAACCACTGAAATTCCGATTTGCTTCACTCTGTTTTAAGTAAGCTATTACTTTATACTTTACGAACTTCAGATGATTATTCCAGCTTATTTTTCATGCTTAATCAGAAAGAACTGCGCCTGGTACACAGTCGATGAACCTGCTGAGGAGCACTATAAAATCACACAGGGAAGCAGCATAACTGCTGTTGCTCATTAGTTTATTGTTCAGTCTAAATAAATAATAAACACATTCAAAATCAATCATAAATAACGTCGTCAATAACACCTTGGTTAAAAAGAAAAAGAGCCATCTTTTTCTGATGGCCCTTGAAAGAAAGTATTTGTGTTTTATCCCTATCCTTTTGTCTTTATCACCTTTACAGTTTGTGTCTTTAAACCCTGCATTACTCTTACAATGTACATTCCGGAAGCAAAATTGTTTCCAAATTTATATGTGTCTGTAATACTGCCTTTTATCTGGTATAGTTTCTTGCCATACATATCCGCTACAACAATTTCTACTGGTTCATTGGAATTGCTTTGCATTACCAATGTAAATACTGATGTTGCAGGATTAGGCAGTATTTTCACATTTAGCTTTTCAGTTGTTGGATCAACAATCTTTGTACCTGTATAAGTTATAGAAGCAGCAGTGCTTGAAACAGAAGCCGGTGGCAAACAATCTGCGGTACACTTACCCAAAAAGTCGCCATGTGCAAGATGCTCTGCAACAGCATCCTCATCCACACAAATTGTTACACAAGGATTCTTTGCACTGCCGGTTTTATGGCAGAGCGTAACTTTCACTACTCCGCTCTTACCTCCAAAACACCGAACGTCGTCAGCATGTATATGCTTAGTACAGGTTGTTACACATCCATTTGCATCTGTAATGATAGCAGTGATATTTGCATCAGCAAGCAATGTTAACTTAACATATGCTGAGTCACCGGCAGCTGTAATTGTTTTAGTAGAAACAGGACTAGGTCCGTGCGTAGAATCAGGATATAAAGGACAGCTGGTACCAATTGTATTTACACCGGCGCTGCCTATCCAGTTTTCATCTCCGGCATCATTAATTTGGTTGCATTTCAGCGCTCGGTTCATAGTGATAACTACAGTGTAAGGCCCTGTACCACCAGATGGTTTAACGCTGAACACGGTTGTTTGATCTCCGGTGTAACCGTAATAAAGATCTGTATTACTAAGATTACAAGTTGCCGTTAATGCCGTTGGCTGAGTGATTGTACCTGTAGTTGTCGAAGTACAACCATTGGCATCTGTTACCGTATAAGAATATGAGCCTGCACCATTTGTAAACAGTCCCGTTCCTGTATATGGCGCAGTTCCACCTGTTGCACTTATTGTTATAGTTGAATTACCACCATTGCAGAGGATTGCAGTTGACGATGATGATGCCACAAATGCTGGAGCTCTGGTTATCGTAAATGAACAACTCTTCTGATTACCTCCAATATCTGTTACTGTATATGTAATAATAGTTGTGGTACCATTGTCAAACGCAGAGCCTGAGGCTGGACCTGCAGTTTGTGCAATTGTTGCTCCTGTACAATTATCATTAAATGATGGCACTGACCACGTAGCTGTATTTGTACAAGCTGATAAATATATATTCGGTAGTGAAGTTATTGCTGGTTCGGTTACATCATGAACAATTACGTTCTGATTAGCAGAAGTTGAATTACCGTTGCCATCATCAAATGTCCAATGTATTACATGTGTGCCCTGTGTGCTATAGCTTAGTGCATCGCTTGTTGTACCTGTAACTGTCCCTGCACAATTATCCGTTGTGGTTGCAGTTGATGCTGTAGCTTCACATTCTCCTGTAACATCAGCAAGTGTTGGAACAACAGGTGCTGTTATATCATCTATCACTACATTCTGATCAGCATGGCTTACATTACCGTTGCCATCATCAAATGTCCAATGTATTACATGTGTACCCTGTGTGCTATAGCTTAGTGCATCACTTGTTGTTCCTGTAACTGTCCCTGCACAATTATCCGTTGTGGTGGGTGCAGTTACTGTAGCTTCACATTCTCCTGTAACATCGGCAAGTGTCGGAACAACGGGTGCTGTTATATCATCTATCACTACATTCTGATCAGCATGGCTTACATTACCATTGCCATCATCAAATGTCCAATGTATTACATGTGTGCCCTGTGTGCTATAGCTTAGTGCATCGCTTGTTGTACCTGTAACTGTCCCTGCACAATTATCCGTTGTGGTTGCAGTTGATGCTGTAGCTTCACATTCTCCTGTAACATCAGCAAGTGTTGGAACAACAGGTGCTGTTATATCATCTATCACTACATTCTGATCAGCATGGCTTACATTACCGTTGCCATCATCAAATGTCCAATGTATTACATGTGTACCCTGTGTGCTATAGCTTAGTGCATCGCTTGTTGTTCCTGTAACTGTCCCTGCACAATTATCCGTTGTGGTGGGTGCAGTTACTGTAGCTTCACATTCTCCTGTAACATCGGCAAGTGTCGGAACAACGGGTGCTGTTATATCATCTATCACTACATTCTGATCAGCATGGCTTACATTACCATTGCCATCATCAAATGTCCAATGTATTACATGTGTGCCCTGTGTGCTATAGCTTAGTGCATCGCTTGTTGTACCTGTAACTGCCCCTACACAATTATCCGTTGTGGTTGCAGTTGATGCTGTAGCTTCACATTCTCCTGTAACATCAGCAAGTGTTGGAACAACAGGTGCTGTTATATCATCTATCACTACATTCTGATCAGCATGGCTTACATTACCGTTGCCATCATCAAATGTCCAATGTATTACATGTGTACCCTGTGTGCTATAGCTTAGTGCATCGCTTGTTGTTCCTGTAACTGTCCCTGCACAATTATCCGTTGTGGTGGGTGCAGTTACTGTAGCTTCACATTCTCCTGTAACATCGGCAAGTGTCGGAACAACGGGTGCTGTTATATCATCTATCACTACATTCTGATCAGCATGGCTTACATTACCGTTGCCATCATCAAATGTCCAATGTATTACATGTGTGCCCTGTGTGCTATAGCTTAGTGCATCACTTGTTGTACCTGTAACTGTCCCTGCACAATTATCCGTTGTGGTGGGTGCAGTTGATGCTGTGGCTGAACATTCTCCTGTAACATCAGCAAGTGTCGGAACAACGGGTGCTGTTATATCATCTATCACTACATTCTGATCAGCATGGCTTACATTACCGTTGCCATCATCAAATGTCCAATGTATTACATGTGTACCCTGCGTGCTATAGCTTAGTGCATCGCTTGTTGTACCTGTAACTGCCCCTAAACAATTATCCGTTGTGATGGGTACTGTTACTGTAGCTTCACATTCTCCTGTAACATCGGCAAGTGTCGGAACAACGGGTGCTGTTACATCATCTATCACTACATTCTGATCAGCATGGCTTACATTACCGTTGTCATCATCAAATGTCCAATGTATTACATGTGTACCCTGTGTGCTATAGCTTAGTGCATCACTTGTTGTTCCTGTAACTGTCCCTGCACAATTATCCGTTGTGGTGGGTGCAGTTACTGTAGCTTCACATTCTCCTGTAACATCGGCAAGTGTCGGAACAACGGGTGCTGTTATATCTTTTACAATGACCGTTTGGCTCTGATGACTTATATTGCCATTACCATCATCATAATTCCAATTTATTGTATAGGTGCCTTGATTAGTGTAAGTTAATGCATCACTTGTTGTTCCTGTAATACTGCCAACGCAATCGTCTGTTGCTGTTGGTGCAGTCGATACCGTTACTGAACATTCACCAGTTGCATTTGGCAACGCTACAACATTTGGCACAGGAGCATTATTATCTAAAACAGCTGTTGTTGGATTTGCAGTAGGATTTGCACCGCCTCCGGAACAATTAATTGCGGTGCGAGCTTTGGAAAGCCAGGTACTGGATCCAGAAGATGGCGCAATGACATCAATACTAAAAACGACCTGATTGTTTGAGCTACCTGAAATCCTATCCCCACTCGTATTTGCCTGCACACTAATTGTAGGAGTGCCTGAAACAGTAATTATTGATATATTCCAATTAAACCCACTTGAGGATATAATAGTTGGATTGGCAGGTGATATATAACCTGTAGGAATATCCACCCGTATGCATCCAACTTGAGTAGATCCAGTACTGGTTGCAGTAAATTTTAAGGTAACTTTTTTACCAGGGCACAATGTCGTTGTAGGTAACGCTATAGTCCAATCAATTGCGTCCGTAAAAAAGCATTCCGCATGCAGTCCTGAACTTTGTCCATCAGCAGTAGCACGCAAAGTAGAACCAACACAATCATCTTCACAGACATGCCAAGTGGCTGTAAAATTTCCATTTTCATCCACATTTACTTCCCATGGCTGATGGTCTTCTCCACCATCTGACGTGCCGTCGTAATGCAAAACCTGCAGCACAACAGTTTCTCCGGGCTGAAAACCGCTACCAGTGAGGGTTGCGGTAGTACCTGGTGCGTAATCAACCTGGTCACTTATTATCGTTGCTGCGCCTGATTGTGCCCAGGCATAGTTGCTCATAAATGAAAATAATACCAATATAAAGATGGACATGATGCGCATCATAAACCGGTAGGCGTTATTTTGTGCTGATTGTTTTCCAATTGGCAAACAACTTAGGGTAGAATTATTCATATACAATAGTTTTGAATGCTGATAAAAAAAAGATAATACTTGTAAAAAATATAGAAGGAAATAAAGATGGATATCGTCTCTGTTTTTCTACGTAAAAACAAACAGCATAGCTTGATCCGGGTATGAGTACTACAATCATTAGGTGCAGGTTTTAAAGGGCCCCATGTTTAAAATAGTGAATATACACAGGCACAAAAAATCATCAGTGCAAACTGGATACATGCCTATTATATCAGCTATGGCTTTTCAAAAAATATCAGCATTCTAAAAATAGCCGGAAGGGAAAATTCGGGTAACGGATTTTTCTCGTTCCAGGGTTTTCAAGGTGAGTTTTCAACGGGAAGCTTTTTCTGGTCTGGATAACGAACTTAAATAAGTTTTTTTTAACATCCTAATCTTTCAGGGAAAATTAATCGTTGGATAATGTTGAACAAATGAAGATGAATTGTATGAACTATATGAATTATGAGAATCAATGAAGACAAGTGATCATGCAACCAGATGATTAATGCTTTGCAGTTTCTCTTTGCTGCCATAAAAGAAGAACCCTGAAGTGAGTGACACAACAGGAGATGCTATAAAATACAAAAGCCGGGTACATAAAAATTAATTTACATACCCGGCACTTTATATACTTTATCTGCGCTATATACTTCAATCTAGCTCCTGCTGTAATTAGGTGCTTCTTTTGTGATCTCAATATCATGTGCATGGCTTTCACGCATACCTGCATTGGTGATCTTTACAAAAGTGGATTGCTGTAATGCATTGATATCTTTTGCACCGCAATAACCCATACCTGCACGCAGACCGCCAACAAACTGCGCCACCACCTCACTTAGATAACCTTTGTATGCCACACGGCCCTCGATGCCTTCGGGAACAAGTTTCTTGATGCCATCTTCCACATCCTGGAAATAACGGTCGCTGCTACCCTGCTGCATGGCACCAATACTGCCCATACCGCGGTATTCCTTGAATTTGCGCCCTTCGTAAATAATGGTATCACCAGGGCTTTCTTCCACGCCTGCAAATACACTACCCATCATTACGGTGCCTGCACCTGCTGCCAGTGCTTTTACCATATCACCGGTATAACGAATTCCACCATCAGCAATCAGCGGAATGCCTTTCGGTTTCAATGCTGCAGCAACTTCCATAATGGCTGTAAGCTGCGGTACACCTGCTCCTGCTACAATACGGGTGGTGCAAATAGAACCCGGACCAATACCAACTTTTACAGCGTCTGCACCTGCCGCAACCAATGCCAATGCACCTGCCGCCGTAGCAATATTACCTGCAATGATCTGCAGGTCTCTGAAATTTTTTCTTAAGAGTTTTACAGAATCAATTACACCTTTCGTATGACCATGCGCACTATCGAGTGTTACAACATCCACACCTACTGTTTGCAATGCCTCTGCTCTTTCCAAAAGATCTTTGGTAATGCCAAGTGCTGCACCTGCCAATAATCTTCCCATACCATCTTTAACGGCATAAGGAAAATTACGGATCTGTAAAATATCCCGGTACGTAATAAGACCAATGAGTTTGCCCTGTTTATTTACCACGGGCAGTTTTTCAATTTTATACTGGCGCAGAATTTTTTCTGCCTTCTTCATATCTGTTCCCTGTGGTGCAGTAATAAGGTTCTGGGTGGTCATTACCTCTTTTACTTTGATGGCCTTATTGGTCTCAAAACGCAGGTCGCGGTTGGTAAGGATCCCAACCAGTATCCTGTTATTGTCAATAATAGGAATACCACCAATTTTATTTTCTTTCATCAGCCGCAGTGCATCACCAATAGTAGCATCATCATGCAGTGTTACAGGGTCAACAATAAGTCCGCTTTCACTTCTTTTTACTTTACGTACCTGCTCTGCCTGTCTTTCAATACTCATGTTCTTGTGCAGCATACCGATACCGCCTTCTCTCGCAAGACCTATTGCAAGGTTTGCTTCAGTTACCGTATCCATGGCTGCAGAGAGCATGGGCACATTAAGTGTGAGCGCTTTTGTTAAACGTGACTGAATATTTACTTCTCTTGGTAAGACCTGGCTGTATGCGGGCATCAGCAATACATCATCGAAGGTGAGCCCTTCTCCAAAAAATCTTGAACTGTTCGTCTTCTTACGTGGGGAATTAATTAGTGTTGCCATGTGCAAAGATAGCGTGGCAGGTAAATTGGTTCAAAATAATTTTTTGTAAATGGGCTGAAACTATTGACAGCACTGTGTTTGAGGATATTTTTTTATTTGATGTACTTAGCTTTTACAATACTATTAGGCTGAGGTTGTGTCACTCACTTGTACGGTTTAGTATGCCATGCAGTTGTTTTAAAACCGCCGAAACGGAGAGAAATTGTTTTCTCAATAACTTTGCGCCCCTGCGGTATAGCCATTATCCCTTTAGCTTCTCAACAAGATCAACATAAGCTTTCATCGCCTCTTCTTTTGATTTACCCTTCAGTTCGCTCCATGCATTGAACTTTGCCTTACCTACAAAATCAAATGCATTTGAAGGCGCTTTATCATCTGTTACATCACCTTCGGTGGATTGTTTGTACAAAGAATATAATTGCAGCAATACTTCATTGGAAGGTTTATCACCAAGCATTTTACTGTTGATAACTGCCTGTTCAAATAATTGTTGTAATTCCATAATGGTATAGATTTTTATAATGGTTTTGATATTATTGTATTCCTTCGAGCATTTTTTTACCTTCTTCTTTCCACGCTGCATCATCGGGTGTACGGTTGGGAAGCTTTACCAGTTTATTCAATACTTCCAGTTCAAGTGCAGGGCGGTCAGTATCTCTATATGCTTTAGCAAGATCAAGATAGTTTTGCACAAAATACATATCAAACTTTCTGCATTGCTCCATGTAGTAAATGGCACTATCCATATCTCCCTTTGGCAAACCTCCATATAAGGTTTTAACGGCTGCTTTTTTACCCCACGAAAGATTCGTCATTTCATAATGCCATTTACCCATTGTATAATTTGCTTTTGCATGGCCTGGGTTTAACAGTAAGGCTTTACCGGCATATAATTTTGATTGACGCACCCATGCAACTACTTGTTTATTTTCTTCTGCCACTTCGGTCATTTTAGCTGCAGCAAGTGACATAGCATAACTGGCATCTGCTTTAGTGGAATCTGCTGCATACGCTTTTTGTGCAAATGTTTGTGCCGCATTGAAATAAATGGTTTTTGCACTTTTATCTTTTTGTCTTGTACCAATAGCACAGTTTATTTCTGTACATTTTACCAGTGCCGTTATATTTTTTGTATCAAGTTCTGCAACCTGTGCATATTTTTTATAAGCCTCTGTCTCATTCAACTGCTTTTCATAATTGGATGCTTCTTTAAGTAAAATATTTATATCCTGTGCATGCAAAAAAGCAGAGCAAACAAAAAACAATGCGATCAGTATATACTTCATGATTAATTACAAATTGAAAGATTATTCAATGTTGAATATTGGTTTTCACTTCTCACCTTTCACTTCTCACTCTCACGATTCAACACACACTTCACACCAACACTTCCCTGGAATGCAATGATAGGCGGATTTAACTTGGTAACGCTTACACTTACCGTTTCTGCATGTGAAAATTTCCTCAAAATTTCTGAAGCAATAAGACTGGCAACTGTTTCCAGTAACGGCTCAGGCTTTTGCATCAATTCATTGATAAGATTGTATACAACGGTGTAATCTATTGTCTCATCTATATGTACAACAGGTAATTTTTTGGGCAGGTGCTGGATAGTTACATTTACTTCATAATCGCCACCGATCTTTTTTTCTTCTTTATACAAACCATGAAAAGCATGAAAACGTAATCCTGTTAATTCAATTGTAAGCATGCAGCAAATCTAAGCCGAAGCCCCCTAACCCTAAAATATTTTGAATTTTTACTGCCATAAACAGAACTGCATTAAAGTTGAAATGATAATAAAGCCCCGAAGTGTGCGACGCAACCAAAGCTTAATGGATAAATAAAAGCCTGGGCCATAAATATATTCATACTTGTTTTCGGCATTAATTATCTTTAGCTATACTACAACGATTTGTCATGAAGAAAAGAACATTTTTAAAATTAACTTCTGCACTGATGACTGCTCCTATAATATTGCCGCTTGTATCGTGGCTGCCTGGTGATAAACTAAAGAACTGGGCAGGTAATCTTACCTATAGTACGGATAAAGTTTATTATCCTGCATCAGTTACCGAAGTACAGGAACTGGTGAAAAAATATGATAAACTGAAAGTGCTTGGCACACGTCATTGCTTTAACGATATCGCAGACAGCAAAGACAATCTTGTTTCCACCAAACAATTAAATAAGATCATATCGCTTGAGGAAGATGCAAAAACGGTAACAGTGGAAGCCGGTATAAAATACGGTGAGCTTGCTCCATACCTTGACAGCAAAGGTTTTGCGCTGCACAATCTTGCATCGCTGCCACATATTTCTGTGGCAGGTGCCATTACAACTGCAACGCATGGCTCTGGTGTAAAGAATGGTAATCTTTCTACCGCTGTTGCTGCTATAGAATTTGTAAGTGCGGATGGAACATTACATAATCTGTCTAAGACAAAAGATGGTGAAAGATTTAATGCGGCTGTTGTTGGTCTTGGTGCAATTGGCGTACTCACAAAAGTTACCCTGAACCTTGTGCCCACATTTACCATGCGGCAATATGTGTATGAACAATTGCCCATGGCTGTATTAAATGAACATTTTGAAGAGATCGTTGCTGCAGGTTACAGTGTAAGTCTTTTTACAGATTGGCAATCAGGAAATATAAATGAAGTATGGATCAAAACAAAAGATGGTGATGAAATGAAGTTTGATCCTAAAGCTGATTTCTTTGGTGCTAAAGCAGCTACAAAAAATATGCATCCTATTGCTGCATTATCTGCCGAGAATTGTACTGAACAAATGGGTGTTTCCGGGCCATGGTATGAAAGACTGCCTCATTTTAAAATGGGTTTTACACCAAGCAGTGGTGTAGAATTGCAGGCTGAATATTTTATTCCTAAACAACATGCAGTAGAAGCCATTTTTGCAATTGCAAAGCTTGGTAAAGAAATAGGACCGCATCTTTTTATTACCGAGATCCGTACTATGGCAGCAGATGATCTTTGGATGAGCCCCTGTTATAAACAGGATTCCGTTACTATACATTTTACTTTAAAGCAGGAAATTCCTGAAGTAATGAATTTGTTACCGGTTATTGAAAAAGCATTAGAGCCTTTCAAAGCTAAACCCCATTGGGGTAAGTTGTTTACGCATACGCATGCGCAACTTGCAAACCGTCATAAAAAAATGCATGCATTTGTTGGAACATTGAAAGATTATGACCCCAAAGGAAAATTCAGGAATGCATTTCTGGACAGGAATATTTATGGTGTATAATATTTGGGCGGAGATTTCCGGCGTTACGCATCCAGCAATACAAAAGAGTTTTTAAACGCATCAAATTGCTTCCTGAAATCATTATAGCGCTTCTCTAAAACCACATGTAATTCTTTTTCGTTCTTTTCCTTTTCAGTATTTACTTCTTCTTTTGTAAGCGCTGCAATATCCATTTTACGAAGATGCATTTCATGCTTTAATTCATCGATCGTTTTCCTGAAACCTGCGAATTGTTGCTTATAATTATTAACGGCATTTGCTGTTGTTGGCTCGTGTCTTGATTGCAGTTCAGCAAGATGATCATCAAAGATGCGTAATACACTTATGTCTTCATTCATTTCAGCTATCCAGAGGCGGTAACGCAAATGTAATTTCATCAGGTAAAGAGTGCCAGGCATATGCAATGGTTTTATTCCTATCAAATTTAGTGGAATGCTTATTAATCCAGTCACCATTTAAGAAAAATAATACCTGCAATAAAAAAGCAGCCTTTTACCCGGCTGCTTTTTTATTATAAATGTGTTTCTTCTTTATACTACGCCTTTGGCGCTTAAATATCTTTCTGCATCCAAAGCAGCCATACAACCACTGCCCGCGGCGGTTACCGCCTGGCGATAAATTTTATCCTGCACATCTCCTGCCGCAAATACACCTTCAATATTTGTTTTGGAGGTGCCTGGTATTGTTTTTATATATCCGGCTTCATCCATATCTATCCACGGTTTAAAGATGCCACTGTTGGGTTCATGACCAATGGCAACAAAGAATGCGCTTACAGGAATTGTTTGCTCTTCTCCTGTCTTATTGTTCTTTATACGTACACCTTCCGTTTTTGTTTCACCAACCACTTCCAGCGTTTCCGAATTCCAGTAAACTTTTATGTTCGGTGTTGCCTTTACACGATCCTGCATTACTTTACTGGCACGCATGCCATGTTCATCTTTGCGAACGATCATGTGCACATTGGTTGCAAGTTTTGAAAGATACAATGCTTCTTCACAAGCAGTATCACCTGCACCAACAATAGCAACTTCTTTACCCCGAAAAAAGAAACCATCGCAAACAGCACAGGCACTAACGCCATAACCATTTAAACGTTGCTCACTTTCCAGGCCAAGCCATTTTGCAGAGGCGCCTGTTGAAATAATTACGGCATCAGCTTCTATCCATTTCTCTTCATCTATCTGTACTTTATGTACAGGGCCTGTAAAATCAACAGCCGTTGCAATACCATAACGCACATCTGTACCCATGCGCATAGCCTGCTTTTCAAAGTGCACCATCATTTCGGGCCCTTGCACACCATCAGCATAGCCGGGATAATTTTCCACTTCTGTTGTTATCGTTAATTGCCCGCCGGGCTGGATACCCTGGTATAAAACCGGGTGCATGTTTGCTCTTGCAGCATAGATAGCTGCAGTATAACCTGCAGGCCCTGAGCCTATAATCAAACAATGAACTTTTTCTGTTGCAGCATTTTCCATACCTGTTGTCTTAATAATTTTTTGTTTACAAACTTTTATTCATCCGTCATCTCCGTTGTGTCACTCACTGGTACGCTTTGTTCATAAATGAACAGAATGCTGAAGAGTGCGACGCAACGAAAGCTTAGTCAGGAACTAAAGTTGGGTACATAAATATTCTTACTCAACTCTTCTAAAGACGTGCAAAGTTAAGTTCGTCTTACATAATAAAGTGTTAGTAAAAAAACACCTGCATTATTTGGGGATAATGATGGTTTTGTATTGTGCCGCGTAACCGCTGAAAGCGCCTAATGCCCCATTACTGATGTTGCCCAATACCTTGCCGGGCGAAGAAAAAGGGTTGCCATAACTCTGCCAGGCAAACTCCCAGGTGCTCCAGAATGTATAAGTGGCCTTATCTATATTGCAGTATTTAAGCGTTACCGTATCGCCTCTTCTTACAAAACCATAATCATCTGTGGAAGCAGGATTTTCAAGGCTGTTCTTATCCCAGCCTGCATCAAACTGTAGTGTATATGTAATACCATCTACCACCTGGTCATCGAAAACAGAGTTAAGCCCTGGCAAAAAACGGCCACTATTTACTTTTGTAAAATAGCGTATGTAATTCCCAAGACCGGAAGGATCTGTAGCTTTTGCCACTAAAGCGCAAAGCGTTGTATCATCTGTAAAAGATATAGGTTTCCACCACAAAGAATCCACCTTTTTTGTAAGTGCAGGTATAGTAGTAGTGGATGTATATGTTTGCCCGTCTTTTGTAGTAATACCAAGCTTGTATTGTCTTTCAAATGCCCCCACTATAATGGAAGAAAGATCAGCACTATCTACACTATAATAATATACCGTAAAACCACTTGTATCAGTAAAACTGTATTCTTTCAATTTTGCTGTTATAGTGCCATCACTTACTGTTACCACGGCATCATGCACAAATGAATTAGAAAGTTCTTTTGCTGAAATGGAACTAAAATAATTGAGGGAGTTTGACAATGCCACTACCGGCACGTTATTGTTTTCTATGCTTGCATCAACCACCAGTTTTGCAGGCTGGTTCTGCACGTCAAGTTTGATCTCTTTTTCACAGGAACACAGTACCGTACATACTGCGGCAACTAAAATATATTTCATAATACAAAAATAGATTTAACCGCTGAGGCGCAAAGGCGCAGAGTGATATTTATACTTTTCTTTCCGTCTCCGCGCCTCTGCGGTTTCTATAGTTACGCGAAGAGTCCATCAATACTTAAATATCTTTCGCCGGTATCGTAATTAAAGATGAGCACTTTACTGCCTGCAGGAATGTCTGGTAATTTTTTTGCAAGCGCGGCCATAGTAGCACCGCTTGAAATACCCTGGAAAATACCTTCTTCTTTTGCAGCTCTTTGTGAATAAGCAAATGCTTCATCCTTACTAACCTGTATCACTCCATCTAACACAGAAACATGCAAATTGTTCGGCACAAACCCGGTACCAATACCTTGTATGGGATGCGGCCCCGGCGCACCACCACTCAGTACAGGTGATAATTCCGGCTCTACTGCAAACACTTTAAGTTTAGGAAATTTTTGTTTCAATACTTCGCCTACACCGGTTATATGGCCACCTGTACCAACGCCGGTAATTAAAAAATCAACGCCATCCGGAAAATCTGCGAGTATTTCCTGCGCAGTTGTTTTTACGTGCACATCAATATTTGCAGGATTATCGAACTGTTGCGGCATCCATGAATTGGGTGTAGTGGCAATCAGTTCTTTTGCTTTTTCAATAGCGCCTTTCATGCCTTTTTCGCGTGGCGTAAGTTCGAATGTTGCACCATAAACACTCATCAATCTTCTGCGCTCCACACTCATGCTTTCGGGCATTACCAATACCAGTTTATAACCTTTAACTGCTGCAACTATTGCCAGGCCGATACCTGTGTTACCAGATGTTGGCTCAATAATTACGCTGTCTTTTTTTAGTATGCCTTTTTGTTCTGCATCTTCGATCATGGATAATGCAATACGGTCTTTAATACTTCCACCGGGGTTAGCCCTTTCCAGTTTACTCCATACTTCAATGTTTGATGGATATAATTTATTAATACGTACATGCGGCGTGTTGCCAATCGTTTCTAAAATGTTGTTTGCTTTCATGCTTTAAATAGTTTCAAAGTTCACGTATTTACCGTTTTATTTTTGGCAGTTTACAGAATTGAGTTTAAGTCTTTTTTATGAGCCCGGCATTTAACTCTTTTATCATCGCCTGTTGCGTCGCACTCTTGGGCTGATGCAAAAGTTTCAGCAGTTTACTGGTTTACATGTTCACAAGTTCTCTGCATTTGACCAACGTGTAAACGTGTAAACTTCGTGAACCCATAAACATTGCTCAATAAAATTTCGAACGTACAAGTGAGTGACACAACCAAAGCTGAATAAAGAACTAGTGCCGGTTACAAAAAATTAAATAATAAAATTCAGTGGCTCTTCAAAATCTTTGCGGTCATTTACGATCGTTTGATTCTTGTGATACACCACACTAAACGGTGGCACACTTTGCGTAACCCAGGTGTTACCACCAATGATACTATCATGACCAATGGTTGTATGCCCGCCAAGTATGGTACTACCTGCATAGATGATCACATTGTCTTCGATGGTCGGATGACGTTTTGTTTGTGCATCTTCCTTGCGCACAGCCATTGCGCCAAGCGTTACACCCTGGTAGATCTTAACGTTGTTGCCAATAACAGCAGTCTCACCAATTACCACACCAGTTCCATGATCTATAAAAAACGGAGAGCCGATTGTTGCACCGGGATTAATATCAATACCTGTTTTGCTGTGTGCCCACTCGCTCATGAAACGCGGTATCAACGGTACTTTGGCGAGATAGACAACATGCGCCAACCGATGCACCATGATAGCATAAAAACCGGGGTAAGATAAGATCACTTCTTCCAGTGATGATGCTGCAGGATCGAAATCAAGGATTAAATGCGCATCTTTTAACAACAGATCTTTAATACCGGATAACGACAAAAAGAAATGTTCTGTAATAGAATGTTTATTCAATTTGCTACTCAGGTCAACGGAATCGAGCAACCTCCTGAAATGCTCTTCCAGCTTATACAAGGAAGCTTCATGATGTTCCATAAACATTTCAGGTTCATCGCTAACCGGGAAAAGATAAGCGATCATCTCATCCGTAAAAGCATTGATCTCTTTTACTGAAGGGAGGTGGTTGGTAAGAATATGGCCGGGGTATTCCATTTATGTTTTATTTAAAAAATAAACCCTTCCGGTGAGAGAAGGGAATAATTAGTTTGATATAATTACACGCATTCCTCCCTGTTAATAAAGCTGGAAACAACAACAACAGTTTTGACAAATGCGCATGGTTAAAAATAATTTGACGACAAATTTAGTAGACTATTCTGATTTCAGAAATAAATATAACAAAATAACATTTTGCTGACATTTGATAACTGGCCTGACCATACCGTTCAGGCCATAAAAAATCACAAACGTACATTCGCAATAATGAAATTACAATTCTGGTCTGTTGGCAAACCGCATGAAGCATATATAAAAGCCGGCGTGGAAGATTTTACAGGCCGCACAGGAAAATATTTCAATGCAGAATGGATCATCGTTGCGCCGCCCAAAAATGCAGCAGCACTTAACGAAACCGAATTGAAAAAACAGGAAGCCAAACTAGTGCTGCAACAGCTTTCCAAAGACGACTACCTTGTTTTATTAGATGAACGCGGTAAACAATTATCCTCTCCCGAGCTGGCCAATTTCATACAGCAACGAGCCAATGAGAGCATCAAGCGAATTGTGTTTCTGATTGGCGGTGCATTTGGGGTGAATGACACAATTATGCAAAGAGCTAATTATACCTGGAGTCTTTCTAAGCTGGTATTCCCGCATATGCTGGTAAGGCTTATACTAGCAGAACAGGTGTACCGTGCATGCACCATACTAAAGAACGAGAAATATCACCATTCGTAATCTTTTAAGACTTTACACAATATTCATCCCCGCTTTTTGGTTCATTGCGGTATATTTACGCCGCTTAAAAGAAAACACGCAATGGAAGTAACGATCACAATTTTGGTTATCACCTGTGTCGTATCATTTATGGCCTTCTCCAACCAGGCCATAGTTGATAAGCTTATCTTTTATCCGCCTGCCATCAATAAGCAAAAAGAATGGTATCGTTTTTTTACATGTGGATTGATACATGCTGATATTGCACATCTTGCTTTTAATATGTTTTCTTTTTACCTTTTTGGAAAGTTGGTGGAGCAGGAATTTCGTATAATATTTCCCGGTATCGGTACATTTCTTTATGTAACCTTATATGTATCTGCATTGGCTATTTGTCTTTTACCCACTTATTCCAAACATAAAGACAATTATTATTACAAAAGCCTTGGCGCATCAGGTGCTGTGTCTGCAGTAGTTTTTGCAGGCATACTTCTTTTTCCCACTTCCAAAATTGGTCTGTTGGTAATACCACCCATTATACCTGCTTTTATATTCGCTCCCATTTATCTTATCATCACCGCATATCTTGATAAAAAAGGAGACAGCGGCATTAATCATTCTGCACATTTATGGGGTGCATTATATGGGCTGGCCTTCCTGATCGTGACATCGTATTTCCTAAGCGAGTTCAGGCCTTTAGAAAGTTTTGTAGAACAGGTAACAGATTATTTCAGGTAGATATTTTTTTGGACCGTGCATTAGAATAGAAATGTGGCTGCTGTTGCGTCGCACTCTTGTACCAGGTATCTATATGCAGCAAATAGGATGGTCTATTTGCTTTTGAATTCAATATGCAAAACTGATTTTGTTTTATCAGTTACTTTAACCCTGTTATCTATCCTGTAACCAATTATCCAGATAATTTTCTTGTCAGCTTCCAACACCCAAACTTTTTCTTTTTCTGTTTTGGATAATTTCTGATCGATAAAAAATTTACTGAGTTTCTTTTTCTTCTGCATACCTAGCGGGTAAAAATAATCACCTTGTTTCCACCTGCGCAGGAGCAAAGGAAATTTTATTGTTGCGGCATCAAGTAAAGCAGATGTTGAAGCATCCGAAATCCGAGATACAAAATCAGAACTCTCCTGCAACATAATTATTCCATTTTCGAAACCTATCTTTCTGTCATTGGCATTAATTAAAATATTGGCTGCTGTTTCAGTTTGCAATGGCGCAATAATAAGCCAGTTGCGGTTTTTGATGATCCTGTGCGTTGTGCTCATTACAAAGCTTCCATTATCTGCATTAAAGAGTTTTTTTATTTCAGGCAACTGCGTTGCTGAAAAACCAAAGTCTTTTATAATCTCCCAAAGAATGGTATTGAGCGGATTTACTTTTTTTAGCTTCAAAAAAGGAATATGCAATTCGTTTCCTTTTTGCTCAATTAATTTCTTCTTATGCAGGTCAACAGCTTGTTTATACAATTGATCTGCTTCTTTAAAACGTTCAAGATTAGTTAGCAAATTAGCTTCTGCTTTTGGGAATATTTCTTTAATAGCTGGCAGCAACTGTAACCTGAAAAAATTTCTTGTGTATTTATCTGAAGCGTTGGAGGAATCTTCAACCCACTGCAAATCGTTTTCTTTTGCATAAGCTAAAATATCTTCCCGCTTTGTAAATAATAAAGGCCTGATAATTTTTCTTGCTACATCTGTTTCAGGAATACCCGTTAGACCATGAATACCTGTGCCACGAAAAAAATGCATCAGCATTGTTTCGATATTATCGTTGGCATTGTGTGCAGTTGCAAGGTGAGTAGTGAATCGTGAATCGTGAGTAAAATTTCGGCTATTATTCACGATTGACGATTCACGATTGACGATTTCTTCAAACCATTGATAGCGCAGGTTTCTAGCTGCTTCCTGTATGGCTAATTTATTTTGTGCAGCATAGTTTTTTGTATCAAACTTTTCCACTAAAACAGCCTTGTTATATTTTGCTTCAAGCGATCTTACAAATGCTTCATCTCTTTCGCTTTCTTCACCTCTTAATTGAAAGTTGCAATGTGCGATCGTAAAATCAAAGCCGCTTTTATAAATAAGATCGGTAAGTACAATGCTGTCTATTCCGCCACTTACAGCAAGCAAAAATTTATGCCGCTGTTGTTGCAACTGAAAATGATCTTTTAAGCGTTGCTGAAACTGCTGTAATAACATGTGGTAAAAGTAGTGAAAGTTGCCGCTTTAAAATTTCAGGAGTAATGTATATATCCAACTCTTCAAATCCTGGTTGAATAGTATTGTTGCAGTTCAAGTGAGTGACACAACAGAAGCTGAATTAATATTCAATTGCCGGCAACAAAAAAATGTTATTCTATAACATTATAAAGCAAACCTGAAACCAAAGAACACACCAAATCTTTGCTGCTTTACATCGGGCAATGGCTGTGGCAACACGCGCCATATAAAATCTATGCGGAAGAATTTAAGAATATTATCTACGCCTGTTCCTACCTCCATATACAGTTTGCCATCTAATGATTTGAATGGTGCGCCTTCTACAAAATTGAGTTGTTTGTTGGCGTCGCTTAGATTACCCGCAACACCTTTTACTTCCCAGAACTGACGCAGCTTTAACTTGCGTGTAAGGGGTACATAACGAAACAAACCACTACCGATATTATGCTCTATATTAAACCCGGCATACTGATCTGTGAGGTATTCAAAACGATTCATAAGATTGAAAGAATGATAGCTATAATAATACCACTCATTACCCGGTTGATGCACCAGCATCTGGTAAGGTAATGTGCCAAAAACTTTTCCTGCAAATAAATTATAACGCAGACTTCCGTAAGGCGCGATTTTTAAATAATCTGATATGTTGAAGTCAATTCTGTTGTAATCATAACTGCTGTTGAGTATGCCACTAAAACCGTGTGTATATATCAATTGAAGAATAGGATATTCACTGCCAAAACTGCTGCGGTCAAAATTACTTTCCAAGAATCTTTCCTGGTAAGCATAACGAATTTTGAAACGTGTTTCAAAAGTGTTCAGCGGATCTCCATTTTTTGAAGGAAAGTATTCTTTACCCGGAAGGTTTAGTAAAGGCGTAAATTGTCTGCTTGATAAAGTAAGGCCAAAAGAAAAGCTCTTATTTGTTTCTGCAAAATATTCCAGCTTCTTTTCTCTAATCTGCTGAAACTTATAAGGCACATTGGGTTTACGTGCAAACACAGCAAAAATATTATCGCTGCCTAATTGATCATACACAACCTGGCCATTATCAAGATCGCTTTTATAAGAAGCCATTATATAACTCCATGGTTTGCGGCTGAACTGGTATTTTATTTCGCCAAGACCTTTATATTTTTTGTCCTGAAAGCCGTAGGCAAGATACCCATGCAGGTTCCAGTGCTGGCTGAAGCCTCTGTTTGTACCAAGATCAAAACGCACCCTTGTTCCCTCCCACCGATTGCCGGAAAGCCAATAATACCATGGGCCAATAACATAATTGCCTATATACTTTGTGCCTGTAGTAAGAAAGTCTACGGAGTTTTTATAAAAAATAAATGTCTTATTGTTCTGTAATGTATCTAACAAAGAATAGATATTCTGTTCATTTTTACTAAGCGGTTCAAAGCGGTTTTGTAACCAGAAAGAATCAGGAAGGTTTTGTGTATTGGGCACCAATATAATGTCTTCACTTGGTTTGCTTTTATTTAATTCATTAGTTACCGAATCACTGTTTACAATTACATTCCGGTAAGTGGTGGTCTTCCTTCCTTTAAATCCTAATTTATTTTGACCTGTTGGGGCAATGTCTACTACGAACTTGTCTTTATATAAAAACCATGCAGAATCGCTGATGAGTTTATATTCCTGTATCAGTGTTAAACCGGTAACAAAATTTATATTGGCGTCAAGCGCAGGACGCAGTGTAATTTTCTGAATGGCAAATGTGGTATCATTCACCCAGCAATCTCCTTCAAAAGTATTTTCACCAACATGTTTTGGCTTGAACTGCAAATGTACCAGCCTGCGTTTGCTGAGGTATTGTGTGTCGAGCAGTTTAAAATTGTAATAATTATCGCCATTATCGCTAAAAGGGCTTACAAAAGATTTATCGAAAACAGGTATCTGGTTATCGTACACATTTATATTCTGGTAGGTAGCCCCCAATTGTTTCATCCAGCTTTCATTGGTAAACCCGCTGGCATTGGTTGCTTTGATAACTTCTCTTGTACGGAACGGCTTCTTTTGGTAATAATAATCAGAGATCGTTTCTGTTAGGTACACAGGTAGAAATGGATCCCTTTCAGAGGTGGTATCTGTGTAATCAAACGCAAATTTCAGCGGCTTTAATACAAAATTCTTTTCGAGTTTATCTTTGTTTACTTTATTCAGGTCAAGCTCTAATTTGTTGTACACTTCATAACCATAATTATCATAAACGGTCCGGTTATTTTTCGGCTTGCTGGCAATTATTTTTCTCCAGAACCACAATGCCCTGTTGTATTTCACTTTCACGATCGCTTCACTTCTTGAAGGCAATACTTCTATATAAACAGTAATGGAAGAGGAGTCTTTGATGTTGGCAAAAGGTATCTCGGTTATTTTATATCCCACGTTAAGTACCTGAAGTGTATCGCCAACAGGCCATGTGTTTAGTTGAAAATCGAAACGCCCAAGAGAGTCGGTAAGTACACCTCTGCCATTTACCTTAAAAACAACAGAAGCAAACGGAATGGGCTCATCACTCTGCTTATCCAGCACTACGCCTCTTAATATTCTTGCCTGGGCATAAGAACTATTCATGCCGACAACAAACAGTAACAATATAATTCCTAACGTTTTCTTCAATGCCATACAATTTCAAAATTACTTGTATTCAAAAACATGAATATCAGCTTCTTTACATACGGCAAACAATTACAAGCGGTTTAACAAGGCAGCTGGTGTTTAGAGCAGTAAGATAAGACGCATTGCGTATCACAACAATATTGAATTTATAAATGGCCGTAAAATTAACACAGTTTGCTTATATATGCTGATAAACGAACAGAACGATGAAGTGTGCGACGCAACAAAAGCCAAATCCTTACTCAAATGCCGGGAACAAAAAAACTACAAACCATAAAAGGTAAACTCTAATCTCTTTCACCTATTTTTGCGCAACCGAAAAAAATGCATCATGTCAGTATTAGTTAATAAGAATTCCAGGATAATTGTTCAGGGCTTTACTGGTACGGAAGGTACTTTTCATGCCGGCCAGATGATCGAATACGGAACCAATGTGGTAGGTGGTGTTACGCCCGGTAAAGGTGGCGGCACGCATCTTGACAGGCCGATATTTAATACGGTGGCTGATGCAGTTAAAGCAACAGGCGCTGATGTAAGCATCATATTTGTGCCACCTGCTTTTGCTGCTGATGCTATTATGGAATCTGCTGATGCAGGTATTGCGCTTGTAGTTTGTATTACAGAAGGCATTCCTGTACAGGATATGGTGAAAGTGAAAAATTATCTGCAGGGAAAAAATACACGACTCATAGGACCTAACTGCCCCGGCGTTATTACTGCAGGTGAAGCAAAGGTTGGCATTATGCCTGGCTTTATTTTCAAACCCGGTAAGATAGGTGTGGTTTCAAAATCAGGTACGCTTACTTACGAAGCTGCTGACCAGGTAGTAAAAGCAGGTCTTGGAATAACCACTGCCATTGGCATTGGGGGCGATCCTATCATTGGTACTACTACTAAAGAAGCCGTTGAATTATTGATGAATGATCCTGATACAGATGGTATCATCATGATAGGTGAAATTGGTGGTGGCATGGAAGCCGAAGCTGCACGCTGGATAAAAGAAAATGGTACCAAACCGGTTGTTGGTTTTATAGCCGGGCAAACTGCGCCTCCGGGCCGCAGGATGGGCCATGCAGGCGCTATTATTGGTGGTGCTGACGATACTGCCGAAGCAAAGATGAAGATCATGAGAGATTGCGGACTGTATGTTGTTGACAGCCCCGCAGATATTGGTAAAACAATGGCTGCTGCGTTAAAGAAATAAATTATAAACTAATATATTGAATGGCTGTCTGTAAAGACGGCCATTTTTATTTTGAGCCCGTCACTATAACTTTTCTCAACAACTGTTGCGTCGCACTCTTGTGCAGCAACAATTCAATTGGACATTGAAACCTCAAAGACAGAGAAGCGCAAAGAAAATATTAAACATCACTTCGTCTCAGCGTCGTTGCGGTTTGTATTTTTCTTTTACAGTAGTATCTTCAATCAAATAAAGAATTTCAAACCGGAAACATGCCCAACGATCTCTTATATCAAATAGCCTTAACGTTGGTGCCGAATATTGGCGCCGTGCAAGCCAAAATACTGGTTGATCATTTTGGAGATGCGGAAAGTATTTTTAAAGCGAGCCTCAAAAAATTAAATGCCGTAGAAAATATTGGTGAAGTAAGATCAGAATCTATTAAAGCATTTGACAATTTCGAAAAGGCACAGGAGGAAATAGATTTTATTGAGAAGTATAAGATACAACCCATCTTTATTACTGATACAAATTATCCTCAGCGTTTATTAAAATGTTATGACGCTCCTGCCCTGCTGTATTACCGCGGCAATGCAGATCTTAATCATACAAAGATCATCAGCATTATCGGCACAAGGAATAACACAGATTATGGCAAACAGGTAACAGAAAAATTAGTAGCCGATCTTGCAGATGAAAATGTATTGGTGCTAAGTGGTCTTGCATTTGGCATTGATGCCATTGCACATAAAGCTGCATTGCAAAATAATTTACCTACTGTTGGCGTACTGGCACATGGGCTTGATACGATCTATCCATCGCATCATAAAGGACTGGCAAAAGAAATGCTGCAGCAGGGTGGGTTGCTTACAGAATTCATCAAACAAACAAAACCTGATAAACATAATTTTCCAAAACGTAACAGGATCGTTGCGGGTATGGCTGATGCAACGATTGTTGTGGAAACAGCTATAAAAGGTGGCAGTATGATCACTGCAGAACTGGCACACAATTATAACCGTGATGTATTTGCATTGCCCGGCAAAACAACAGACAGCAAGAGTGCAGGCTGCAATTATCTTATTAAACAAAAACATGCAACATTATTGACCGATGCACAGCAACTGATAGAAATGTTGGGCTGGCAAAAAAAGAAAGCAAAGGCAAAAGCGCAGAAAGAATTGTTTATTGATCTTTCTGCAGATGAGAGAGTAATTGTTGACCTTCTGAAAGAAAGAGACAGTGTTCATATTGATGAACTGTTTATAAAAAGTGGCTTAAGCAGCAGCGCCATCGCTGCATCAATGCTTAGTCTTGAACTGCAAAATGTACTGATAAGTTTGCCCGGAAAAATGTACAGACTGGCATAAAGCCAATGTGCAGATATGTAAATGGGCAGATGTGCGAATTAATAAAAAACAGCATCTTTTATTGCTCAACAAAAAGCCAACCGTACAAGTGAGTGACACAACGAAGATGCCATGCAATACAAGAGCCTGTCACAAAAAAATTCTACTTAATACCCGGCTTCTTTGGCATTATTGCTTTTGGCTTATCATTCCCATCCGGTAATTTTTCTTTTTTTGTTGTATCGGGCAGTTCGCTTTCGGGTTTTATATCTTCCTGCTTTATTGGGGGTAATACTTCATCTCCATAATCCTTTGCATTGCCATTACCAATATCATCACCCTCTGCACCAAGATCTGTTGGTACATCATTGATCCAATCGTAACTGATATCATTCTCCATAACATCGGGCTTTGCAAATACAGATGATTTATCGATCGCTACATTTTTATCATTTGATGCTTTTGCATAAAAATAGGCCCAGATAGGCAGGGCAACAGAAGAACCCTGACCCAACGCTGTACTGTTGAAACGAATAAAACGATCATCGCAACCCGTCCATGCACCGCAAAGTAACTGTGGCGTATACCCCATGAACCATGCATCGCTGTTATCATTGGTGGTACCTGTTTTACCGGCTATCTCACCGGTAACACCATAACTCCATATTCGGCGACCCGTACCAAACTGCATTACACCCTGCATCATACTGATAACAGAATATGCGGTAACATCACTGATCACTTCTTTACGCAGCGGTGTAAAAGTCTGCAACACATTTCCGTTCTTATCTTCAATGCGTGTTATATACATGGGCTTAACATTAAACCCACGACCGGGGAACATGCTGTAAGCCTGCATCATTTCCATCAAAGAAATTTCACCGGCTCCAAGTGCAATAGAAGGATAAGGTTCAAGCTTTGAAGAAACATCGCAGTTGCGTAGAAAATCTATAAATCTTTTTGCACCTTCATTGCCTCCACCCAACTGCTGCATGATATAAGCAGTGGCGCAGTTCCTTGATGTGGCAAGCGCTTCAGCCATCGGCATCGTTCGGCCCGTACATGTTTTATCCGTAGCCGGTACCATACCATAACCTTTAAAATTCTGTTGCACATCCTCTACCATTGTGCCTGGTGTAAAACCTGCATCCTCTATGGCAAGGCTGTACAACAAAGGTTTTATAGTAGAGCCAACCTGCCGCTTAGTATTAACGTTTACGTGATCGTATTTAAAGGTCTTGAAATCTATACCACCCACCCATGCTTTTACTTCACCGCTTAAAGGATCCATTGCCATAAAACCTGCCTGCAACATTTGACGGTGATACTTGATTGAATCGTAGGGCGTCATTACCGTATCCTTGTAACGGTTGTTGTTCCATGCAAAAACTTTCATGGGTGTTTTTACATAGAAAGATTTTTTTATATCATCATCTGTTACTCCTGCTTTCTGCATATTCTTCCAGCGGTCTGTTTGTTTCATAGCAGCCTGCAACACATTCTCATGTTCTTTCCAAACGCTGCCGCTTTTTACATCGCTTTGCTGGTTCAAAAGTTTTTGCATATAAGCCATATGTTTGGCAACTGCTTCTTCTGCATACAACTGCATACGCGGATTAATGGTGGTGTATATTTTTAACCCGTCTTTGTAAAGATTATAATTATCACCATTCGATTTTTTATGTTCTTTACACCATCTTTTTAACTCCTCTCCCATTACCATTCTAAAGTAAGGTGCAAGGCCTGCTGTCTCATCCAGCTTTTTATAATTCAACTGAATTTTTTTCCGTTTCAGGTCCGTTGCTTCAGCTTCTGACAGGTAATTATTTCTTACCATTTGTTCAAACACCACATTGCGCCTGTCCAGTGCATTCTTTGGATAAATGCGCGGATTATACGTAGTAGGCGCATTAACCATACCCACCAGCACCGCAGCTTCTTCCACGCTTACACGATCCGGCTCTTTACCAAAAAAAGTTTTTGATGCATTGCGTATTCCAAAAACATTATCACCAAAAGCAACAGTATTCAGGTAGAGTGTAACGATCTCGTCTTTGGTAAAATTCCTTTCCAGCTTAACTGCTATGATACACTCTTTCACTTTTTGTATGATACGCAGGAAAATGTTCCCCGTGTTCCAGTTCTCTGTAAAAAGGTTCTTGGCCGTTTGCATGGTTATGGTACTTGCACCGCCTTTACTGCCCAGGAAAAAAAAGGCCCTTGCCAAAGAACGTGGGTCAATACCGCTGTGATCATAAAAACGCTCATCTTCTGTAGCCACCAATGCCTTTACTATGTAAGGATTAATGTCTTTGTATTCCACATTTACCCTGTCTTCCAGGTAATACTTGCCCATTAGCGTACCATCATCTGCATATAACTGGCTGGATTGTGATGCAGAAGGGTTCTGCAGGTCAGCAATAGAAGGCATGCTGCCAAATATGCCAAAATTGGCCAGCAGTATGATTAATATAAAAAGGCCGAAACCAAAAAGGAATACGCGCCAGAGAATTTTTACAGACTTTTTCATACGAAAATTTAAACAACGCAATTTAGGTGTTTTAATTACTTGCAAATATTATTCCGCGCTGCACTTTAGCATTTTATAATGAAGAAATAGCTTTGATACCCGGCTTTGGAATAAGCATGAAGCTTTGGTTGCGTCGCACTCTTGTACGGTTGGGAATGATATGCAGCAACAAGACAGCTATTTATTTTATTTTGCAGCGAAATGTATCTTCTATAATAAAACAAAAAGCAACTTTGGTATAAACGTGAGGGAATGCGAATATTTTGCCAAAGCAAATACAAACGTTGGCGGTAATTATATGCGACTTGCAAACTTCATAGTATTTTTTTTTGTTGTTTTTAGTTGCGAACAGACGAATACTTTGAGCATTAAAACAAAACAAAAAATCAAACTTACATTCGAGGTGATTCCTGAAGACTACGATAAAAATTTATTTTACGTAGAATGGACAGACACTTTAGGACAAGGCAAAGGATATAGCATAATCAAAAGACCGGAAGAACTACAGTGCATAATTAAAAATAGACAGCAAGACACTTTGGGCTATTACATTGGACTTAGTACTCCTCAAACATTTGCATTTTTCCAAACGACTGACACAATTATTACAATAAATTTTAAAATCGGTATTAATATATTTTCAGAAGTGTTCTATAGCAACGACAACATCAGAAGAGAATATCTGAAAAAAGATAGCGTTCCAAAAGAACTTGAACCAATAACAATTAACATCAAGACCGACCTAAGAAAGAAGATAACTGTAGTGTTGACAGAAAACTGATTACCGCTAAAATGTGCTTCTTTCTCAGCAACGTCTTCATACAGATTTAGTGTATAGGTTATGAGAAGTTGCGTTTCGGTAAACATGATTTTTTATTTTACAAAACTGCACGCAAAACAAAAATGTATCTTCAATAATAAAACAAAAGCAACTTAGACATAAACATGCTGTGAATATTAAATGCCTGTATTACAAATCAATTTTTATATGACAAGAGAAGAATTGTGGAAAGAGAATATTGAGAATTACCTAGAGCTTATAGACAAATATAAATGGGATCAGGAACCCATTATTGAATTAATAAACAAGTTAGAGAATTATGGTCTTTGCAAAACATTTTATCCGAGTAATTCGCATGAATCTTTAGTTCTATCAATGTTCAACAATTATAAAGAGCGGTTTGACAATCCAAGGGTTATAATTACCTATGTATCATTAGCAAAATCTTTTAATATCAAATTTAGAGACGGGCAAAGCACAATTGTTTATGATTACAATTGTGAAAGTCATTTAATAGAAAATGAAATTGATAAAATGAAGAATTGGGTTTCAAATATTGATTAAGCCCAACCACCAATCCAACCCCACAAGTGTGCGACGCAACCAAAGCCCAATAGCAGCACCGGTCCCTGGCTCATAAAAAATTCGGGCAATCCAGTTTTATAGATACATTTAGTAACCGTGAAGTAAAGGAAACGCACACCAATTCTCCTGCTATATTTACTTTCAAATATTTATAAAGTTTATAAAACGAAGTTGTATTAGTTCAACAGCAATACAAGAGCGGGATTAATTTTTAGTAACAGGAAAAATATTACATTGTGTATGATAAAACCGATGCACTTGTCAGCAATCATTCAAGGTCGAACTTACTTAAAAACCAAAACGGCAACATGAGAATAATACTATTCGTACTCACTATGCTTTTAATAGACCATGCATATGCGCAGTCTTACAAAAAAATACATCGCAAAGCTATTGTGGCAGATACACACAACGACATATTGATGAAGGCTGCTGATAAAGGAATTGTATTTGACCAGGATCTTACAGGTAAAACGCATAGCGACCTGGCACGCTGGAAAAAAGGGGGACTCGATGTTCAATTATTTTCTGTTTACTGTGACGGCGATGTGAAAAATCCATTTGCTTTTGCCAACAGGGAAATGGATAGTCTCGATGCTGTAGTGGCAAGAAATCCGGATAAGATTGCAAAAGTCAGCAGCTATGATGAACTTATAAAGACTGTAAAGCAACATAAAATTGCTGCAATGTTTGGTGTGGAAGGCGGCCACATGATAGAAGATGATCTGAATAAATTAGATTCATTATATAAACGAGGCGCAAGATATTTGACCCTGACACATAACATAGCACCTTCCTGGGCAACAAGCGCGGCAGAAGAGACAAGCAACCCAAACCTACAGCACAAAGGGCTTACAGATTTTGGCAGGCAGGTAGTACAACGTATGAACCAGCTTGGGATGATCATAGACGTAAGCCATGCCGGGGATCAAACCTTCTGGGATGTTATTAAGATAAGCACAAAACCTGTTATCGCTTCGCACAGTTCAGTATACAGCCTTGTGCCGCATCCCCGAAATTTAAAAGACGAGCAAATAAAAGCTATTGCTAGAAATGGTGGTGTGATACAGATAAACTTTAACCCGGGGTTTATCGACAGCAGCTTTGGTGCCAAAGAAAAAGCTTTTCTTATAAGACATGCTGCAGAAAATGATTCTCTTATCAAAAGCGGTATGGGTGATTTTTATACGATGGATTACCTGTATAATAAATATGCGGAAGAGGCAAACCAGATACGGCCGCCTTTGTCCCTGGTGATCCGGCATATTGAATACATCATAAAATTGGTGGGAGTTGATTATGTGGGCCTGGGTTCAGACTTTGATGGAATTAATCTTACACCGTTGCAACTGGATGATGTTACAAATTATCCGTTGATCACAAAAGCATTGGTTGAAAAAGGATATAGTAAAACGGATATAACTAAAATTCTCGGCGGTAATTTTCTAAGGGTTTTAAAAGCTAATGAAGTAAAATAATTTGCACAGCAACGATTGTTTCATTATTACTGCACCGAAAGTTTAATAAAGAACAAAGCGTACAAGCGTGCGACGCAACGAAAGCTTAATAGTAGTAGCAGCGTTGGGCTCATAAAAAAATACGCTGATACCTGTTAGCGTTATTTCTTCCTGCAATGGTGTACATATTGCCCATATTTTTTACAGGTTGATATCCGAAATGATATGGTTTGTTATTGCGTAGCGCGTTAGTTCTGAATTGGTAGACAGGTTTAGTTTTTCCATGATCCTTCCCCTGTAGGTGCTGATGGTGGTGAGTGCTAATGAGAGTGAGTCTGCAATCTGCGAGATAGTTTTTCCTAATGCAAGCATTTTAAAAATTTCGAATTCTCTGTTGCTGAGTAATTCATGTGGTTTTTTATCGGCGTCGGGGTTTGACAATAACTTTTCAGCAATCTCTGCTGTAATATATTTTCTTCCCAAGAGTATACGCTGTATGGCTGTAACTAATTCATAGGGAGCTGCGTTCTTGTTCATGTAACCCGATGCGCCTGCTTTTATAACCCTTACTGCATAAAGATCTTCTGTAAAAACGCTTAGGATCAAAACTGGTAATTTAGGTTTTAAAAGTTTAATTTGTTCTAATGCTTCCAGGCCATTTTTGCCAGGCATGTCAAGGTCTGATATTACGAGATCCCAGTCTTGCTGCATTACTTCTTTTACCAATGCATCACCATCGCCTACTTCTTTTATTTCAACAGATGGATATTCATCTTTCAATATCTGGATAAGGCCTAACCGTATAAAGCTATGATCATCGGCTAAAAGTATTCGTTTCATTTTGCATGCAGGTTTAACTGTTATCTGAAGTAATATAAGGCAGGCTGATAATAATCTTTGTTCCTTTACCTGGAGAAGAAATTAACTCAAATGCTCCACCCAGTGAAAGCACTCTTTCTTTCATTCCTAAGATACCAAAAGATTTTTTATTTTTTACAGATGCCATATCGAAACCCTGCCCATCATCTTCAATAGTTACAACAATATTATCACCTGTAATATTTAAAGAGCTGAAAACTTTATGTGCATTTGCATACCTGGTAATATTGGTTAAAGCCTCCTGATACACCCTGAAAATGCAGTTTGCAATTGGCTCGGATGATCTGATCTTTTTTTCAACCGTAGAAAATATAACAGGTATGCCGGTATTGGCAGTAAACTGGCTGTCTAACCATTGCATAGCTTCCAGCAATCCATTTTCGTCTAAAACGCCGGGACGCAGTTCACTCAATATCCTTCTTATTGATTGGTTACTTCCGTCAAGCAAGGTCATAATGTTTTTTAATTTGGCTTTTAGAAGCGTTGTTTCTTCCGGTATTTTTTTATCTATCCATGCAACATCCATTTTTATGGCGGTAAGCTGTTGCCCAAGTTCATCATGTATTTCACGGCCGATTCTTTTACGCTCTTCTTCTCTTATGGTTTGCAGGTGTGTTGTTAACTGCCGTAATTTTTCGTTAGTACTTCTAATATCTTCTTCAGCTTTTTTTTGCTCTGTTATATCTTTATAAAAGACTGTTAACCCATCATCAGAAGGATATACTTTTGCAAAAAACCAGCTATCCATAGGCGCATAATAATCTTCAAACTCAACCACTTTCTTGGCGCGCATCGCATCCTGATAATTCTTTTGGAAATTAGTGCCGATAAGTTCCGGGTGTACTTCCCAAATTGTTTTGCCTATAATTTCTTTTTTGCCTTCCGGGTGTATAACCATTGCAGCATCATTCAAAAAAGTATACCGCCATTCATTATCAAGAGATATTACCCTGTCCTTGATTCGGTTTAATGCTGTTTCTTTTTCTTTGTATATTCTCGCTATTTCTTGTTCTGCTTTTTTATGCTCTGTAATATCAGTGATAGTACCAACATATCCTATTATTTCATGCTCCGCATTTCTTTCAGGAACAGCCTGTCCAATAACCCATGCAATTGTTCCGTCGGGGCGCACAAATCGATACTCTGTAGATGATGTTGTCTGTTTCTTTGTTGCTTCCTGCCAGCCTTTTACCAATGCGGGTTTGTCTTCCGGATGTACCACACTAAACCAGCCATCTCCCAATGCCTCCTGAAAAGGTAAACCAGAAATAAGACTCCACATTGGGTTAACATATGTGGTATAACCGGAAGCATCTGTATGAAATATTCCTACCGGGGATGATTCTGCAAGCGTCTGATACCGCCGCTCTCTTTCCAATATCACTGCTTCTGCTCTTTTACGTAGCATTTCTTTTTCAAAAACATCTAATGCAAAAGAAATATCACGGGCTGTTTCTTCCAGTAATGCAATTTCTTCTGCATCAAAAAAATTTTTTGTATCAGCATATAGTGTAAAGGCTCCTATAAGTTTTCCTGATTTCATAATAGGAAGCGCTATTGAAGAAAGATAGTTACGTTTCAAAGCTTCTGTTCTCCACGGAACCATTCTTGGGTCGGTTTCTATATCATTACAGAATACATATTTTCCTTCCAGCAAAGCAGTACCCGTTGGTCCTCTTCCTTCCGGCACACGATTATCTGCAATAATTTTTATGGCAGATAGATATTCCAAATCCATCCCATCATGCATTACAGGTCTTAGTATCCTGGTGCTTTCATCTATTATGCCTACCCATGCCATTTTAAATTTACCAGTCTCTATTGCAATCCTGCAGGCTTCTTTAAAAAGTGTTGCCTCATCAGTAGTCTTTACAATCATTTGATTGATCTGACTGATAAGAAGATACAACCTGTTTGCTTTAATAATCTTTGCTTCTGATTCGTCTCTCTCTGCAATGTATTTCCTGTTCTCTACAGATAATTGCCGGGCACGCAAAAAAAGTAATAACAATAAAATCAACGCTAAGAAAACAAGAGCAAGTAAAAGATAAAATTGCAGTGGCTCCATGCGCCTGTAATGTGGGGCAGCGATAAGCAGGATGAGAAACACAGTTATTAAAAGCAATGCAATGACTTGTATCAGCACTCTTCGGGACATAAGATGTATTTTCATAAGCAGCCTCCGGTAAAAGAATTATCAATGCCTTACTTTTGTCACCTCTGTGTAATTTATAAAAAAAATAAATAAGTTGGTCTTCCATAATAAAAAAGCAGTTTTGTAAGCTGGCATAAGGGGTGCCATTGAGCTTTGGTTGTGTCACTCACTTGTACGACCGGTAATTCTACTGTACCAAATAAAGCCGATAATATTAATATTAATTGTTTATTATCCTCTTTCTGTCGTTTTCACGATAATGCATGAGACACGTTACCTTCCGTTCTTATTGGGTAAAACATTCCTCATAAGACAGCTTGTAACTAATATTATCTTTACCTTCTTTTATCTATATGTTTAAATAAGTGCAAGCTTTTAAATATGCCTGAAGCAAATACTAAAATAAGTGAGCTGATAGAGCTGAATGATGAACTGGAAAATTATTTTAGAAATACCATTATACCACAGTTATATATTGATGGCAATCTTATATTAAGGAAATACACGCCACCAGCCATGAAACAGTTTAATATATCTGATGATGATATGGGTAAATCAATTATTGAAATTCATGATAATTTTCGCTTCCCTACAATCATAAACGACATTCAGGAAGTAATAGGCAGTAATGAAGTTCTTGAGAAAGAAATTCAAACTACTGATTACAGGTGGTTCGAAATGAATATTATTCCATATATAGAACGCAGGACTAATAAAACAAATGGCGTAATCATAACATTTGTGGATATTACAATGCGTATTAACGATTTAAAAGAACGTGAGAAGCTGATTGCAGATTATGAAACCCTCCTGGATACCATTTCCCATGATATAAAAATCCTTTGGCTAATTTGTCAATGGCTGTTGACCTGTTCAAAAATACTTCTCCTGATAACCAAAAAGAATTTCAATCACTTTTAAAAATTGTAGATAGTTCCTTGTCGAAAATGTATAAAATAATTATTGAATTAATGGATACAAGGAAGGAAGGACCAAAATATAAAGCTGAAGAAGAGGTTTTAAATTTCAAACATATACTGGAAGATGTCCGACTTACACTTAATAATAATATTTCAGCATCGGGAGCAATTATAAAAAGTGAAATAAATATTACGGAAATTACTTTTTCCAAAAGAAAGTTAAGAAGCATTATTTATAACCTTGTAAGCAATGCCATAAAATTTAAATCACCAGACAGAAAGCCTCAAATTTTTATTAAAACAGAAAGAGAAGGAAATTTCATTGTTATTTCTGTAAAGGATAATGGCATCGGCATTGATGCAGGTAAGTTTGATGCTATTTTTTCAAAATATTATCGCATTGAAAATGCTATTGAGGGTTCCGGCATTGGATTATATCTGGTAAAAGAGCTCGTAAATAATTCAGGAGGAAAAATTGTATTAGAAAGTGAATTGGGTACAGGCTCAGAATTTAAAATATACTTAAAGCCTGAATAAAATTATTGCTTACATAAATCTCATTAGCGTTTAAAAAGCACAAGAGTGCGACGCAAGAAAAGCCACATAGGTATACAAGTGCCGGGTACAAAAAATTATTGAGTTATGGGCAAAATAAAAGCCCTGTTGCCAGGGCTTTATGCATTTCCGGAAAATATCTTAATACCTGTTTTTATTATAACTATTTCCGTTGTTGTAACCGCCGCCACCGTTGCCACGTGCAGGCCTGTCTTCTTTTGGTTTAGCTACTGTTACGCTGATAGCCCTGTTTTCTACAGTTGCGCCATCAAGTTCAGCAATAGCTTTTTTACCAGCAGCATCGTCAGACATTTCAACGAAGCCAAAGCCTCTTGATCTGCCTGTTTCTCTGTCGTTGATAACTTTAGCTGAGGTTACTTCTCCATAAGGAGTAAAAAATTCTTTTAAGTCTTCATCCTGTACGTTGAAGCTTAAATTAGAAACATAAATGTTCATTCTTAACAATTAAAAATTAAAGATTTCTGAGAAAGCAAAGAGTAAGAAACTAACTAAATGCAGATTTACTAAGCAATGTAATTAATGAATACTGATGCGAGGCTCAAATTAACAGTGCGAAGATAACCTTTATTTCTGCATTACCTAATAAAACATCAAAAAGAATACTGGCCTGCTTAATAATCATGCAGTCAGGAGATAATTTTTTCCAAGTGTTAGTTTAATAAATCATCAATAGGAATTGCCTCCAGGTAAGGACGCAGTGCATCAATACCGGGCAGAACCCTGTATTCTTCAATAACCTTATTTGCTGTATTGCAATAGGTTTCTATATAATAATTTTCTAACTGAAAAAGAAAAACAATGGAATCGGGATAAGTTCTTTTGGCGAGCAGCACGCCCTCTTGCATCACTGACTTTTTTTTATCTGCCTCATTCAATAGAATAAATTCAGAAAGCTTCATAGTTTTAATTTTAATAGCGTTAACTAAATAAATGTTTACTAATAACCTTGAACTGAACTAACTAAACGAAAACAAAAAAGACCGCGGACAATAACTAAATGAACTTCAACTTTTAAGACACATGCAACAACAAATGATTAAGTGCTTAAGACGGGTACTGAATTGTTGCAGACAAACGGGATCTTTACAAATATAGTGATTATTATGCCAGGCAAAATTTTTCTCTATAAAAGCGATGTAGTACCATAAGCAAAACAGGGAAATAAGATATCTGTTCAACAACTATTAGTCTATGTCTCATCACGCATTAATACAAGCCTCTACTTAGAACTATGAAACATGATTTTTAAAATTTATAGCGGGCTCAGTTATTTTGCTGCACAATAAAATTTCCAAGCGAACAAATGGTGACACGAGAGACGATGCCATGAAATGCCGTAGCTGAAAAGCAAATAATATCTACGGCATTTCATGAAATAAATACTAAAGCCTGTAAACAAAAATTAAAACTTGCCGGGCAATACTTTATCTATTAGTTTTTTATAACTGTCTACATCTTTAATTTCTTTCATAATAGCAAGGTTGCTTTCGCTGATAATACTGTAAGTGTATTTATCAGGGGTGAGCCATGGGATAATGCGGCTGCCGGTTACAGGTTTTACTTTATCAACGTACTCAACTGCTACGGCCGCATCTGTAAAAGGGCCGATGAGCACAAGATTATAACGCTCATCAAGTGGCACAGGCGTAATATTTAATTTCTGATTGTAGAAATTTACCTGGTTGTATTTATTGAATGCATTCTTCGCTTCGCTTACAAAAACAGGCGCTACTTTATCGAGCAACACAACTACATATTGCGGATCTTTTGCATTAAACTCATAAGATTTTATAACAGGAGCCGCAACTTTGTTGGTTGTATCAACATTTGATTTGGCAATTTGCGTTACCGGTTTTGATACAAGGGAATCGCGTTTGGTATCTACTTTTTCAAAAACAGTCTTTGGTGTTTCAAGATTTACAACAGGGCCAGCATCTTCTTGGTAACGTTTAATATCAAGATTGGTAAGATAGTTCTCAATTTCTTTTCTGCGGCCAAGCACATCTATCATAGTGGCTGCTTTTTCTGCAAGCGGTGTTTGCGCATACATGTTTTGCAGGTTAGTTAATTTTTCAATAGCCGTGCTGTCGTCTCTTTTTGAAACGTAGTAAATAGATTCTATATAAAGCAACTGTGGTGTCCAATAGCTATTACCATAAGTGCTGTCTGCAATAACTTTAGCTGCTTCGGCTTTTTCAAATTCACCGGAAACAAAGAGATCGTATATTTCTTTATATTTTGCCGTAGCAGGATCGCTTTGCTTCTCTGCATTTTTACGGGCATTTTTTATTTTAGCTGTAAAATCACCTTCAGGAAAATTCTTTGAAAGTGTACCAGCTACTGCTGCTGCACCTGCCTTGTCGCCTGTTTTGTTGTAACAATAATAAAGATTAAACAATGCCTGTTCTTTATTTTTTGTATCAGGATATTTTTCCAGTAATTCAATATAGGTTTTTATGGCGGCAGGATAATCTTCTAACTTATCCTGGAAAGCCTGGCCATTAAGGAACAAAGCATCGGCAATCTTTTCATTTGATGCTTTCATTTGTTCATCAGTTAATGGCAATAATGCTAATAAACTCTCGTAAGTAATTTCACCGGTTGAATCCGTTAACAAAGGTTCTCCTGTATTTGCAACTACTTCAGTTGAGTCATCTCCTGTATCTGTATCATTATCGTCTTTTTGGTCATCGCCGGCTTTTTCCTGCTTGATGCCGGCAAGTCTGCGCCAGTTATCCGCATTAGGCCTGTTGCCCCATGTAGCGCGGAACTGATTAGCGCCACTGCTCTTTAACTGAAGATTATTAAAGTACCAATCCTTATTACTTGCACTGGTGTTAGCATTAAAAAGATCGGCGGGCTGTGGCTGTTGCACAGCGGGGTTTATACTTAATTCCGGTTCTTCTGAAAGCCCTTTTTGCTTGCGTAAACTCCGTACAGTTTTTTTTATCAATGCATCCCGTTTGTCTTTAGGCAAAGCAGCCACTTCCCGGAGGCTGTCTTCCCTGTTGATTACAATCACATCGGCTGCAATAATTGTAAGTGCTTCTTTACGCAAGTCAATTCTTTTAAGGTCTTGTTCGTCTGTTATAGAAGAAGTTTCCACACTATCGTAAAAATTTTTTGAGTCAACATATTTACTATCATTGTAATTGATGTCTGCCAGCAGCAGGAAAGATTTACTTCTTTGTTCAGGATTTTCTTCCGTGTTGTAATAAATACTTTTCTTCAGCATAATAGCAGCAGCCGAATCATTTTTCATATCAAGTTCTACCTGTGCAATAGCATAATAAATAATATCGCGGTAACCATAATATTTATCGCGTTTTGCCATCTTCTGCAAATTATCAAGCTTTTCTTTCAATACATTTTCATCCTTACTGCCAGATGCTTTAATGCTATTGAGATTGGCATACACTTCCATTACAGGATCTGTAGTGTGAGCTGCACTTTTGCTGTACCATGCAATTGCTTTCTCTATGCTGTCAGTTTTTTCATATAACTGCGCAATCAGAAATTCCATTCTTGCTTTTTCAAGGTTGCTGCCAGCTGCTTCCAATGCTTTTATAAGATGCGCCGCAGAACTATCGGCAATGCCTTGTTTATAATTCCAGTAGGCCACCAGTTCGTGTAACGCAGGTTGCAACCGGGCAGGAAATACCGGATCATGCTGAAGAATTTCAAGAATGCCTCCTGCTTCGCCAAAATTATCCGTCTCCATATCATTCCTCGCCTGCCACAATAAAGACTCGTTGCGGCTGGGTGGTGTAGCAAAAACTTTTTGCACCAAAGAATTATTCTCTTTAGTGGCCACGCTAAAAACACCGTTTCCCGAAACATTACTGCCCACAGGAATATCATAACCACCTTCTTCCTTTGGCGCCCATGCATAATTGATATAACGAAAGACAGCATTAGCCGAATCAAAATTCTTACGGTAGAAATAGGCCTCTCCAAGTAAAAGGTATAGATTATCAATCCAGTCATTACGCAGGTCATGTAATAAAATACCTGCATTACATTTATAGATAACCGAATCAAGTTCTCCGCTGGTGGCTGTAACATCAAGCGTATAATTGTAAAAAGGAAGTAGTTTGGTATAATCGTCTTTGAACGACTTTTTTGCGCCGTCCAGGATTTCGTTTAATTTATTCTCTGCGTTGAAGTAATAATTGTAATGCGTAATACCGTTCTGGTAAACCCGTTTTGGATATTTAAATTTCTTTTGGTCACTTTTTTCAGAACTTAAAGTGCGGTTCTCGTATTGCTTCGGTTTATCCAGCTCAACTGTGGTTCCCGGCTGGGAAAAAACGGTTAGCGAAATAATGGCAAGAAATACGGTTAAAAATATATTCAACAACGATTTACGCATGCAGTAAAGTTCAGTTTATAATAACTTAAAAACAGCCTAAAATATTTTTTAAAAGTACAGTTATTTTTTATTCAGGGCCATGAAGTAAATATTAATGCAAATAGGGTCGATTTTAGGCAATCTTTTGTGTGACCAGCGCCAGTATTTCAATTGAACGCCTGTTGTGTCACTCACTTGTACTTTCGGAAATATGGCGGCTGAATGAATTTCACTTCAATCATCAAAACGCACGATTACAGGAACATGGTCGCTATACTGCATCCAAAAAGTATGATCGCCAATTTCAACAGATCTCAGCTTTTGAAGCAGATCTTTAGAAACAAAACAATAATCAAGATGGTACGGTTTGTCTTTATTCTTGTATAAAAAAAATGTTGGATGTTCTTCTTTGCCCTGCATCTGTTTGTGATGTTGGTGGTAAGTGCTGTAAATACCCTTTTCTTCAAGACGTTTTACAACTGTTGAGTGATTGCCGATCCTGCGTTTTCTGTCCCATATAGCGTTGCTGTTAAAATCGCCGGCAAGTATTGTTGAGGTCTTCTTTAAATATTTATCATAATGATTTACAGCTTTCCAAACCTGCTCAACATATTTCCCATCTTTATCTTGAGGATTATTTGCCCAGACAGCGAACAAATTAAACTTTCTTTTATTACCCGTAACACGAATGGGGATGATCATTTTAAATGCAGGATTATGAACATCCAGTAGTTTGAGTTTGTAATTATTGAAAGCAATTATGGCAAGACCTTTATGGTGATTTGCGCCAAACCAAAGTATTTGTGTTGGCTGAACATCAATGTTTATAAACATTAATTTATCGGGATGCTCGCATTCGGGTATAACAAGAACGTCTGGCTGAAGCCGAAATACTGTTGCTGCTTTTTTTCGGAAAGCCATATTACAATTCCAGGTAATGATCTTCATTGTATAGCAGATATGAACAGATAAACTTAATAAATAATTATTAGTTGCTATTATTTCTGAACGTACAAGTGAGTGACACAACAGGTGATGCCATAAAATTTTTATGCCGGTCACTAAAAAAAATCAGGTTATAGTAAAAATCAGCGGTAAGAAATTAGATTAAGTCTTATACCATAACTGTCGTTATCAAACTTAGCCGGAGGCGGGGTTGTTTGCCAGGTCCAATGGAGAAATTCTTTATATACAAGACCTATGCCGTATGCATACACTTCTATGGAATAATTTCGTTGCTGGTAACTATTAGGATCAAAGTCTCCCGGCGGCGAAGTTTCATCTTCCTGCAAAACAGTAATTGTATTAGGCAGTTCACCCATTAACACCGTATAAGGCATTGCAGCGTTTTGATAAATATAATTCCAGCCATCCATGAATTGATATGAAGAGGATGCACTTCTTGTATCGATATAAGAATTTCCCTGCCAGTTGTAATCATTACGTAATGGCTCTTTAAGTTTTATAAACCGCAGATTGTTCTCATCCATTACTTCTACAGTATTGTCTTCGGGAGTTATGTAATAAGAGCCTATTGTTTTCCATGGTTGTGATTCCAGCGTATCGGTAATGGAACGGTAAACACGATAAGAAAGACGACCTATGTTGTCTCTTATAGTATCAGCAATGCTGTCTCTTGCATGATAACTTTTTACTTCAAGTTCACTGCCGCCGGAAATAGGGATAAGTAATGAATCTAATTTGTAAATAAAAACTTTGCCGGTTTGCAGGGGATAATAATCAGATAATGCAGGCAGGTTTACTGTTTCGGTTTGTTTAGCGCAAGACAGCAACAACCATGACGTAGTAAAGAATGCAAACAGTATCTGCTTCATGCAACGCAAGATAAGGAAAGAAGATTTTGTAAAAATTTACCTGTATATAACGTATGAAGTAAAATAAAGAGTATATGACATTATCACAAATAAAAAGTTCTCATTGAACAGCATTTATTATTAGCAGCTCAAGGAGAACTTAACAGTTAGCCGACAAATTCAATAGCCAGCTGTGCTGCTGGCTGCGGAACCATCATAGTTTCCACCGCCACCACACGTGTGGGTTGTGGCTGGTTGATTAGCAGCCGTGCTTCCGGCACTTGTACCAGGTTTTACAGTGGCAGCGCTTTTGTCGGTTTGCTTTGGTGGAACAACAGCCTTTTTGGAACAGCCTGCGACAACGAAAAGGCTCATTGTGCTAAAAGCAAGAACTACCAAAATATTTTTTCTCATAAAATATTTATGTCTCTAAATTTAACGCTTCTTTTTGGTATGAGATAATTGGAGCGTGATTAAAATTAGAAGAAGCCGTATATAACTGTGCTGATCTTGGCTTTTTAAATGCTGAATAAAATTGTACAAAAAAAGTTTTACTTTATTGTCCGCTTATGTTTTAGTTACCCGTCATTTTATTGATAAACACATTCAACAATTCAAAAAAAATTTATCATGAAAGATTTTATGTTCATTTTCCGTAACACCACAGACAGACCTTCTGCCACACCAGAAGAAATGCAAAGCAATATGCAGCTTTGGTTTGCATGGGTGGAAAAATTAAAAAACCAGGGCATTTATGTAGCCGGCGAGCCATTAACACCAGCCGGCAAAGTATTGAAAGGAAAACAAACTGTAATAACAGATGGTCCATTTGCTGAAAGCAAAGAAGTTGTGGGTGGCTTTTTTATTATTAAAGCCGATACAATTGAGCAGGCTGCAGAACTTGCAAAGGATTGCCCCGACCTTCCCGGCAGCGGAACTGTTGAAGTGCGTGAAGTAATGAAAATGTAATGCAGGAAGATCCATCAAATGAAATTTTAGTAGATCATCTTTTCCGCCACGAAGCGGGAAAGATGATTGCTGTGCTTACACGTTTATTTGGTATGCACAATCTTTCTATGGCTGAAGATGTAGTGCAGGATGCATTTCTAAAAGCTACACAAACATGGAAATTTAAAACTGTACCCGATAACCCTTCTGCGTGGTTAATGCAAGTCGCAAAAAATAAAGCACTGGATATTTTACGCAGAAAAAATGTTGCCGATCACTATTCTCTAGAACTCTCCACTCAACTACAGGAAGCAACAGGTAATTATGTTGACCAGGTTTTTCTTGACACAGAAATTGAAGACAGTCAGTTGCAATTGATATTCGCTTGTTGTCATCCTTCATTAAAAGAAGAAGATAAGGTTGCATTGACATTGAAAACTGTTTCGGGTTTTGGTGTAAAAGAAATTGCGAATGCTTTGCTTACGCAGGAAGAAACGATTCAAAAAAGAATATACAGAGCAAAACAATTTATACAGCAAAATAATATTGAGCTTGAAATACCTACCGGAAAAGCATTACAGCAAAGACTTGATACAGTACATACAGTTTTATATTTAATTTTCAATGAAGGTTATAATGCTAGCAAATCTGATGAACTGATAAGAAAGGATATTTGTGCAGAAGCCATGCGTTTATGTTTGTTATTGTGCGAACATAAAACTGTTACACATCCTGCATCTTTTGCGCTGCTTGCCTTGATGTGTTTCCAGGCTTCAAGATTTGAAAGCAGGCTTGATAAAAATAATACCATCATTCTTTTGCAACAACAGGACAGAAGTTCGTGGAATCGTGAACTGATAGATCGTGGTTATTATTATTTAAATAAATCTTCTTCGGGCGAAAACATCACGGTCTATCATATAGAATCTGCTATTGCTGCAGAACATTGTCTTGCAAAAAATTTTGCGTCAACAAATTTTACACGATTGTTGCACCTGTACAATATGCTTTATCAAATGAAGCCCACGCCCATTGTGCAAATGAACAAAGCCATCGTGCTTTCTTACACAGGAAAAACAAAAGAGGCTATTGAACTGATGCGTTCAATAGAAGGCATTGAACTTTTATTGAAGACTCAATATATGTTCAACGCTGTGCTTGGTGAGTTACATATAAGAAATAACCAGTCACAACAAGCTACAGATTATTTAGAAAAAGCTCTACAGCTTACACAAAGTGATGCAGAAAAAAAATTGTTGAAAGAGAAGATCAACACATTACGCAGTATACAATGGTCATAAAATTTTTAACCCAGCTAAAGCATTTCAATTAAGCTTTGCTTGCGTCGCACTCTTGTACTGTTAGAAATAAATGCTGCAAATAACTAATATCCCTTTAATGTTTTTATCACGGCTCCTGGTAAAAATGGAGATGCATCTCCATGATGTCTTAAAATATCTCTTACAATCGTAGAAGCAACTGATGTATATTGAGGCTCGCCGGTCAGAAAAACTGTTTCCACACTCCTGTCTAAAGTGCGGTTAGCATCTGCAATGGTTTTTTCATATTCAAAATCACTTACGAAACGAATACCGCGTAATATAAAATTTGCTCCTATTGTTTTGCAGTAATTTACTGTCAATCCATCATAAGTATGTACTTCGATCTTTGGTTCGTCTTTATAAATATCCCGGAACCATTGCATCCGTTGCTCTGCAGAGAACATTGGTTCTTTTGATGGATTAATACCAATGCCTACAATGATCTTATCAAACAATGGCAATGCACGATTGATAATATCTGTATGACCAAGCGTTACAGGATCGAATGTGCCGGGAAAAAGACATACTCTCATGATTTCGGATTTTAGATTGCAGATTTCGGATTGCTCATTATTGCTCGGAACGTACAAGTGAGTGACACAACAGGCGATGCCATGAAAACAAAAGTCCGTTACATAAAATTAATTCTCCCTGTTCGCTAATAAATACAACACAGCCATGCGAACTGCAACACCGTTTTCTACCTGGTTAAGAATGATGCTGTGCGGACCATCGGCAACATCGCTGTCTAATTCCACGCCGCGATTGATTGGACCCGGATGCATGATCACAATTTCTTTGTTGAGTTTATCAAGCATGCTGCGTTTAATGCCGTATGCAAGATTGTATTCACGCAACGAAGAGAACAATGGTTGGTTCTGACGTTCCAATTGTATGCGCAATACATTCGCAACGTCGCACCACTGCAACGCTTCCATTACATTGTAGGTAACATTTACGCCATGTGCTTCTTTTATATATTTTGGAATAAGTGTTGGGGGACCAGCAACAAGAATTTCTGCACCCATTTTTTTGAGTAAATAAATATTACTTTGAGCAACACGGCTGTGCATAACATCTCCTATGATCGCAACTTTTAAGCCCTCAAGGGTTCCTTTTTTTTCAGTCATGGAAAATGCATCAAGCAAGCCTTGTGTAGGATGCTCATTGATGCCATCGCCTGCATTTACAATTGCTGCCGGAATATGTTTTGCAAGAAAGTGCGGCGCACCACTGGCGCTATGGCGCATTACCACCATATCTACTTTCATGCTGAGAATATTATTCACTGTATCAAGTAACGTCTCTCCTTTTGCAGCGGATGAAGTGCTTGCGGCAAAGTTGAGTGTATCTGCAGAAAGCCTGCGTTCTGCCAGTTCAAAACTCATACGTGTACGTGTAGAGTTTTCATAAAAAAGATTTACGATAGTAACATCTCTTAACGATGGTACTTTTTTTACTGGGCGCTGTAAAACTTCTTTGAATTGCTGTGCTGTGGAAAGAATAAGCTGTATATCTTCCTTCGTGAGGTCTTTGATACCGAGCAGATGTCGAGTAGAAAGTTTCATTAAAAAGCGAAGATATAAGAATGTTTCGAGTTTACAGTTTTGAGTTTTTTATGTTGAAATTTTTGTGTATAAATTTTCTAATTATATAAGCACAACATCATCCACACCATCTTTTTCTTTCCAGTGCACCAGAACTTTTTGCGAGGGAAACGTATCTATTGTTCGGCCCACATAATCTGCGTGAATGGGTAATTCACGGCTGAAGCGGCGGTCTATTAATACGCATAGTTCAACTTTTGCAGGCCGTCCAAAATCCAGCAATGCATCCAGTGCTGCACGAATGGTTCTACCCGTCCACAACACGTCATCAATGATCACCACGCTTTTGTTTTCAATGCTGAAAGAAATGTCTGTTTTGTTGGCTATCTTAAGTTCCTTGCGCACATCATCGCGGTAAAAAGTGATATCGAGTTTGCCGTATCTAATTTTTGCAGGGTCAATTAAAGCTTTTAGTTCATTCACAATGCGGTCGCTTACATAAATACCGCGTGGTTGTATACCAATGATCACTGTATCATTTAGTTCAAGATGATTTTCAAGAATATTATGTGCCAGTCTTTTTATACTTAATGCAACCTGTTGCTGAGACAAAATAGATTTCAATGCAGTTCAATTTTGCACTAAAATAAAGCATTCAGGTACACTTACAAAAAAGACAATTTGGAGATATATTTTGAGCCAGGCAATAAAGCTGATATTGAGCTTTCATTGCGTCGCACTCTTGTACTGTGTGAATAATATTGAGCAGAGAAAACCGCAGAGCCCGGAGACAAAAGAAAATTCGTATTATCTCTCCGCCTTTGCGCCTCAGCGGTTATTATTTTGTTTTAAAACTTTTACAGTTACAAGTAACTGACCGGTATGCCGCATGGTATGTTCTGCCGCATGAAATAATAGTCCCACTACAGTTGAAGGTAATTGCTTACGACCAACACCACGAAAACCTGTTAACGTGTTTTCATTTGTTGAGCTTAATTGTTTAAGCGAAAGATCAACTTGCTTATTAAAATTTTCCAGCAGCATAGCAGTGTTGATTGCACTATCTTCTTTCCCTTCTGCTACCAAATAATCTAATTGCTGCTGGTCTAACTGTTCTGCTTTTGCATAAGTAAAAAGCCTGTCAAGCACACCAGTTAAATGTTGCAAATGAAAAGCAACCGAGGCATTACCTGCAGGCTTTTCCCATAATAATTCAGGTGGAAAATTTCGCATCATTTCATTTATTTCATCTCTGGCCTGCAATAGTGCGTGGGCAACAGGCTGCAATAATGCGGGAATATTTTCAATAGGACCACGCATCCAATATTCAGGTTGTTTTGTAGTTGTCATAATAATTTGTTTATGATTATTCATATTCTATCACAACATCGCCGCCTACAGGATAAGCCTGGCAAACCAATACACAACCTTTTGCAATTTCATCATCGGTGAGTACTTCATTGTAAGCCATCCATACTTTGCCGCTGGTGCATTTTGCTGTACAACTGCCACAGCGACCTGCTTCACAACTATAAGGCAGCATAATATTTTGTGATTTTGCTACAGCTAAGATCGTTGATGGATATTGAACAGAAAGTTCATATTCTGTATGCCCAATGTGAATAGTTGCGTTATGCTTACCGGTATCAGGCGGAACTGGTTTTACAATTCTTGGTAAGGTGCTGAATTGTTCTTTATAAATACTTTTCATTGGAACTCCATAAGATAACAAGGTTATTTGTATCATTAACATGTAATCAAAAGGACCGCACATATAGAACAAAGCATTGTTTGCTTCTACTTTGTATTTTTTTAAAAGAATATTCAAAAGATAATTGCTCAATCTTGCTTTATGAATATTAATATTGTCGCTAAAGAGAAATTCAATTTTAAAACGATCAGAATGTTGCTTTTGCAGGAATTGCAATGCTTCAAAAAAGATCACATCATTTTCATGACGATTGCTGTAAATGAGTGTTATGGACACATCATTCCATTTTTGCAATGCGGCCCTTATCAATGTATAAACAGGCGTGATGCCACTTCCTGCAGCGAGAAAGAGTATCTGTTTTATGTTAGCTGGTTTCTCTTTGGGAAGTATAAAAAAACCAGATATGCCTGTTGTATAGAATTCATCTCCGTTTAACACATGATCCAGCATGTAACGGGAATATTCTCCGTTTACTACTCTTTTAACAGTAATGCTTAAAAAATTTTCCTGTAAAGGATTTGAGGTAAGTGAAAATGATCTTCTTTTTTCTGTGCCCGTATTATAAAAAAGTAAGGTAATGAATTGTCCGGGCTGGTAGTGAGGTTGCCAACCATTGAGTGGTTGTAATACAAAAGTTTTTGTCAAAGCTGTTTCAACGATAATATCTGCCACTTTCACTTTTTGAAGCACTGAAGTATCCATAAAAATGAAAATAAGATTTACCTGTTATTTATCCATAAAGAGCGCAAACATTTCATTGTGAAATAAATTATTCGCCTGGCTGCTATTTTGAAAGGCGTAGAAGTGAGTGACACAACTAAGCTTAATAGCTGCACTACAGCTAAGTACATAAATAAAAATCCCGCCATTACAGCGGGATAATCTTATGCTACTTGTTTTTGCGTTGTTTTCTTTTTTGATTTCTTCAATGCTGCATCGATAGCCGCACTTATGTTTGCATAAGTTGGTTTGCCCTGCAACGGTTCATCGTTGATGAAGAAGGCTGGTAACTCTTTTACACCGCGGTCAATACCCTCTTTAAGATCGTCCTGTACATGCCATCCGTAAGTTCCATTTACAAGGTCTGTAAGGAAATTCTTATTACTGATGCCGACTTCTTTTGAGTGAAGTTTTAAGCTGATGGTTCCAAGATTGCGACGGTTGTTAAACATTTCATTGTGCATTTCCCAAAACTTACCTTCCTGAACAGCGGCAACTGCAGCTTCTGCTGCTTTCATGCTACGCTGGTGAATTCTTGTAAGAGGGAAATGACGAAAATTAAATTTTACCTTACCATCGTAATCCTGCAAAACCTGTTTCACCACTTCATTTGCCTTGGCGCAATCCTCATTTTCATATTCACCAAACTCCATGATTGTTACAGGAGCATCGCTGCTACCTACAAATACTTTTTTAGGGTCTATGATTTCTACTACCTCTTTTTTAAATGCCATAACTAACTCCTTTTCTTTGTTTTGATATGAAAACAAATGCCATCGCGATGCGATGGCACTGTATTTATTTTCTTTTTCCGTTTGCTTTTTCAAGTTCCGGAGTTTCATTCCGGAATACAACTGTTCCATCGAACACATCCACCAGTACTGGTTTTGACTTATCAATATCCCCGGCCAAAATTCGCTTACTTAATTGATTTACAATCTCTTTCTGTATTAAACGCTTTAAAGGCCTGGCACCAAACTGTGGATCATATCCATTTTCTGCAAGAAAATCTACCAGGTAATCGCTGAACGTCAAATGTATACTATTTTCCGCAACCAACTGCTCTAATTGTTTCAATTGTATGTTAATGATGTTCCGGATCTCCTTTTTAAGTAATGGATGGAACATAATTATCTCATCTACCCTGTTAAGAAACTCAGGACGTATAGTTTGACGTAACAGGTTCATTACCTCTATCTTAGCTCTACCAGTAGCTTGCTCTACATTGTCTTCATCAACATTTTCGAAGGCGTCTTGAATAAGGTGGCTACCAATATTGCTGGTCATAATAATAATTGTATTTTTAAAATTTACCACCCTCCCTTTGTTGTCGGTAAGGCGCCCATCATCCAAAACCTGCAACAAAACATTCCAGACATCCGGATGCGCTTTTTCTATTTCATCCAACAAAACCACGCTGTACGGTTTACGACGAACTGCTTCTGTAAGCTGGCCACCTTCATCATAACCTACATATCCGGGAGGCGCACCAACTAAACGTGATACCGTATGTTTTTCCTGGTATTCGCTCATATCAATACGCGTCATCATACTTTCATCATCAAAAAGATAAGCCGCCAACGCTTTTGCCAACTCTGTTTTACCTACACCGGTAGTACCAAGAAATATAAAGGAGCCAATAGGTTTTTTAGGATCCTGCAAGCCGGCACGGCTCCTTCTTACCGCATCTGCTACTGCAACAATTGCTTCATGCTGACCTACTACTCTTTCGTGTAAATGCTCTTCAAGATGTAAAAGTTTTTCCCTTTCACTTTGCAGCATTTTTGCAACAGGTATACCAGTAGATTTTGCAATGCTCTCGGCAATATCTTCCGCGTCTACTTCTTCCTTCATGATGCGTTTATCACTTATGGAATCAAGTTCTTTCGAAAGTTTATCGATTGACTGTTCTTTATCTTTTATTTTTCCATAACGTATTTCAGCCACTTTACCATAGTCGCCGTTTCTTTCAGCTTGCTCTGCTTCGAGTTTTAAATGCTCGATCTCAGCCTTTGCATTTTGCACCTTTTCTACCAGTTCTTTCTCTTCTTTCCACTTTGCTTTGAATGTATCACGCTCTACAGAAAGATTTGCTATCTCTGTATTCAGTTCTTTTAATTTAAAGTCATCATTTTCTCTTTTGATCGCTTCACGTTCAATTTCCAATTGACGAATTTGTCTTTCCAGCTTATCCAGTTCTTCCGGCATAGAGTTCATTTCCAACCTAAGCTTTGCAGCACTTTCATCTATTAAGTCAATTGCCTTATCCGGTAAGAAACGGTCTGTTATATAACGATGCGATAGTTCAACCGCAGCAATAATTGCTTCGTCTTTAATACGCACATGATGGTGCGTTTCGTAACGATCTTTTAAACCACGCAAAATAGAAATTGCATCTTCTTCCGTTGGCTCATCAATCACTACCTTCTGGAAACGACGCTCCAGTGCTTTATCTTTTTCAAAGAATTTTTGATATTCATTAAGCGTAGTTGCACCAATTGCTCTCAACTCCCCACGTGCCAATGCTGGTTTTAAAATATTGGCTGCATCCATTGCTCCTTCACCTCCACCGGCACCAACTAGTGTATGAATCTCGTCGATAAAAAGAATGATCTCTCCATCGCTGGTTGATACTTCTTTTACTACACCTTTCAATCTTTCTTCAAATTCGCCTTTATATTTTGCACCTGCTATCAACTGACCCATATCCAATGCATAAATCACTTTGCTTTTCAAATTCTCCGGTACATCGCCGTTTATAATACGCATTGCCAAACCTTCTGCAATGGCGGTTTTACCAACACCCGGCTCACCGACTAGAATTGGATTGTTCTTCGAACGACGGCTAAGTATATGCAATGTTCTTCTTATCTCCTGGTCACGACCAATAACAGGATCAAGTTTACCTTGTCTTGCCATTTCGTTCAGGTTCTTTGCATATTTATTTAATGCATTGAATTGCGTTTCCTGTGTTTGAGATTTTACCGTATCACCTTTGCGCAAATCGTTGATTGCAGTTATCAAACCCTTCTCAGTTAAGCCTGCATCTTTTAATAATTTTGCAGCCGCATCGTTACCCTGCACTATTGCCAGCAGTAAATGTTCCGGCGTTACAAATTCATCATTGAATTTCTTTAATACAGCACCTGCACGCAACACAACATTGTTCGCATCGCGACCAATTGATTGTGCAGCTTCTCCATTTGTTTTTGGAAGTTTGTTTAATAATTCATCAAGCTTGTTTTCAACAAGATTAACGGTTACGTTATTCTTCTTTAACAAGTATTCAACAGGCGAGCCTTCCATATCAAGCAGCGCTTTTAGAATATGCTCTGTTTCGATATTTGGATTCTGATTATTGAACGCCAGCTGCTGTGCCTGTTGTACAGCCTCTGCCGCTTTAATAGTGAAATTTCCTAAGTTCATATATGTTGTACGTTATAAGTTTTAAGTAATAAGGTTTTTTGAATTGTGTTGTTGGCTAAAGTTTTTCATGGCTTCTTCGTTGTGTCACTCACTTGTACTTACTGTTCCATATTCAACTGAACGTACAAGAGTGCGACGCAACGATGTACAATGCTTATTCATAAGCCGGGCTCATAAATATTGCTTTAACATCTTTTATTCAAATAGCTTTATATCTTTCAGCAAATCACAATCCAACATAAGTAACAGGAAAATATGGCGCAAAAAATATCCTCAACCTGCATGAAAGTCAGTACTGTACTAGTTTTCATGCTATTATTACAGGTTGCCGATGCACAATATAATTTTAGCGAACTGGATAGTAAATTAAGTCAATACCAGCAGCAGTTAGGAGGTAACGTGGTAACATTGATTTACAAAGACAGCCAGCTTATCTATAAAAAAGAATTAGGGGATTTCAAAGCGAATACGGTTGCACCGGTTGCCAGTTGCAGCAAATGGCTAACGGCTGCATTGGTTATGACTTTTGTTGACGAAGGCAAACTTTCTTTAGATGATAAAGTAAGCAAATTCATTCCCGAATTTACATCTTATGGCAAGGGTTATATAACGATTAGAAATTGTTTATCTCACACAACGGGCATTGAAGATAAATCCGGGCTTGCGGGCATTTTAGAAAATAGCCGATTTACAACTTTGGAGGATGAGGTAAATAACTTTATGAGCAAGCATGAAATATTTGCGCAGCCGGGGCAACAGTTTGCGTATAGTTCAGTCGGGCTGAATATTGCTGGCCGGGTATTGGAAATAATCAGCAGGAAACCATTTGACCAATTGATGACGCAAAGAATATTTCGCCCACTTAATATGAAAGCAAGTACATTTTATAGTGAGCGTGCTGCAAACCCCAGCGGCGGTGCAAAGTCAACGGCAAATGACTACATGAATTTTCTCACAATGATATTAAACAAGGGAATGTTCAATGGCAAAAGAATTTTAAGTGAACAATCCGTTGCAGAAATGCAAAAAGCACAGACCAATCAAAACATGATAAGATACGCCCCGCCAACTGCCGAAGGCTTTAATTATGCACTAGGCGAATGGATACTTGAAGCTGATGCAACCGGTAGCAGTACCACTGTTGCAAGCCCCGGATTATTTGGCACCTGGCCAATGGTGGACAAATGCAGAGGTTATGCCTGCATTATTTTCGTAAAGACATTATTACGAGATAGCAGGAAAGAAATTTATACAGACATTAAGAGAACTATAGATGCGCAAATCGCATCGAAATGCAATTGATAATTTTTTTTGATTTGTGATTTTACTTTTGATTTACTCTCGGCTTCCATGCAATTTCTTCTACGTTGTTGATATGTGCAATGTATCGTGCAAGCACAAATAAATAATCGCTCAACCGGTTAAGATATTTTATAACAAGTGCTTCTACAAACATATCATGTTCCTGCATATTTACACATAACCGCTCTGCACGCCTGCAAATACAACGCACAATATGCGCCGTGGAAACAGCTATACTGCCACCGGGAAGAATAAAATGTTTCATTGCGGGCAGCACTTCATTCATTGCATCTATCTCTTTCTCCAGTGTTGTTATATCTTCTTCTTTAAGATCAGGGATTTTCATTAATGGTTCTTTATCAGGATCGCATGCCAGAGATGAACCAATGGTAAAAAGTCTGTCCTGTATTTCTCTAAGCATTTTATTGCTATGCACATTATTTATATGGTCATTCAATAAACCTATATATGAATTCAATTCATCAACAGTGCCATAGGTCTCAATGCGTATATGGCTTTTAGGTACTTTAGTGCCACCGATCAAACTTGTTTTGCCTTTGTCGCCTGTCTTGGTATATATCTTTAAAGCCATGGAAAAACATTTAAGTGAGCAACAAAAATAAACATTGCTTGTTCAGCAGAAATAAAAAAGGAGAGTATGCAACTCTCCTCTATTATTTTATTTATACAATATTTTACGCCATTGCATGCTTGGGTTCTCTTGTTGTATCAGTTTCAATCAAACCATCCCTTAATCTAACCACACGTTTTGCAAATGCTGCAATATCTTCTTCATGTGTAACCAATACAACTGTATTTCCTGCGGCCTGTATCTGTCCAAATATTTCCATTACTTCTACAGAGGTCTTTGAATCAAGATTACCCGTAGGTTCATCCGCTAATAGTATAGATGGATTATTTACCAATGCACGTGCAATAGCCACACGTTGTATTTGTCCACCACTCATTTCATTAGGCTTATGCTGGCTACGGTCTGCTAATCCTACTTTTCTTAGCGCTTCCAATGCCCTTTCCATTCTCTCTTTTTTGCTTACACCACCATAAATCAAAGGCAGCGCTACATTTTCTGCAGCAGTAAGCCTTGGCAATAAATTAAACTGCTGAAACACAAAACCAATCTCTTTATTGCGCACTTCCGCAAGATCATCATCGGCCATTTTGCTTACATCACTGCCATTCAAAATATAAGTGCCTGAAGTAGGCGTATCAAGACAACCTAAAATATTCATCAGGGTGCTCTTGCCACTACCGCTGGGGCCCATCAGCGCCACATATTCTTTCCTGTAAATATCCAGTGTAATGCCTTTTAGTACTTCCAGGGCATGGCTACCCATATAATAGCTTTTCCTGATATTTTCGAGATGGATAATTGATTCCATAAATCATTTTATAATTTACAGTTTGCGGTTACTAAATAAACCACAACTGCTATTTTTTTATAACCTTGGGTACTTTGAAAAATATTCCGTCTGTTACCGGCGCATTTTGTAATGCTTCTTCCCGGCTTATAGAGCCCTTTACTTCATCTTCCCGCAACACATTAATAGACGAACCCATATGCTGTAGCGGCTCTACCCCAGAAGTATCTATCTCTGCTAGTTTTTCAACAAATGATATCATGCGTTGCATATCAGTTTCTATCTCCTTCTTTTCTTCGTCGGTAAAATAAAGGCGGGATAAATGAGCTATATTATCTATCAGTGCACTATTTATTTCCATGATAACAAAAATAGCTGTAAAGCAGAATTCAGCGGCAAAAAATATAGCAACGGCAAATAAATACTCCGTTCCTTGATATATGCAGGATAAATAAATAATGCTGTTTTAAAAATTATTTTTTAGCCCGGCAGTAATGCTGCCGGCATCATTTTGTTGCGTCTCACTCTTGTACTTTTGAAGGAGTTGTCACCGGTCGCCAAAAGAACAAAGCGTACAGGAGTGCGACGCAACAATGCCTGATACTTATTCTGCTGACGGGCACAAAATCTTTATATCAAATACAGCCATTGTACAATAATGTGGGAATTTTCCCGTTTTGGGATACAAGGAAAACCAACTTTTTGCTGTAGGTTTGAATACTGAAATGAAGCAAGACCCAATATCTATTTTTATCGTTGAAGACGATGCTGTTTACAGCGCTGTGCTTAGTCATTTCCTTTCGTTAAATCCCGATTTCCAGGTAAAAAAATTCACTTCTGCCAAAGAAATATTAGCGGCCATCCATGAGAAACCTGATATAGTTACACTTGATTATTCGCTACCTGATATGACCGGTGATATATTATTGGATAAGGTAAAAACAGCCAGCCCGGAAACAAGAGTAATCATAATTTCGGGGCAGGAAGATATAAAAGTGGCCGTTGAGCTTTTTAAGAAAGGAGCTAATGATTATATAGTAAAAGATGCAGATACACAGGAGCGTTTGTGGATGAGTATACAGAACCTGCGGGAAAACATTTCATTAAAGAAAGAGATTGCAACACTTCAGCAGGAAGTTCAAAAGAAATACAATTTTCAAAAAGCTATTATTGGTAACAGCCCTGCCATTAAACAGGTTTTTGCTTTAATGGAAAAAGCTGCTTCTGCAAATATAACCTGCTCAGTATATGGCGAGACCGGAACCGGTAAGGACCTGGTGGCAAAAAGTATTCACTTTAATTCAGAAAGAAAAAAATTTCCTTTTGTTCCGGTAAACGTAGCGGCCATACCAAGAGACTTGCTGGAAAGCGAACTTTTTGGTCATGAAAAAGGTTCGTTTACAGGTGCTACCAACAGGCGTATTGGTAAGTTTGAAGAAGCTAATAAGGGTACATTGTTTTTGGATGAGATTGGTGAAATGGATGTAAACATGCAGGCCAAATTATTGCGTGTATTACAGGAACAGGAGTTAACAAGGATCGGAAGTAATGAGATCATAAAGATCAATGTTCGTATTATAGTTGCTACGCACCGCAACCTTCAGGAACAGGTAAAGAAAGGTAAATTCAGGGAGGATCTTTATTACCGCTTATTGGGTTTGCCTATACATCTTCCCCCATTGCGTGACAGGGGTAATGATATTATTCTGATCGCCAATTATTTCATTGATCAGTTCTGTAACGAAAACCATTTACCTAAAAAGCATCTTGATGTTGAAGCAAAAAAAACATTGATGCTATATTCTTTTCCGGGTAATATCAGGGAATTAAAATCTATCGTGGAACTGGCGTGCGTAATGAGTAATGAAGATGAAATAAATACGGAGCATATACAGATACATACCAGCAACAATAAAAGTTTTAACAACAATACAGAAAACCTTACGCTGAAACAGTTTACTACACAATTGCTGCAGCATTATCTCGACACATTCGAATATGATGTGTTGAAAGTTGCCGAAAAACTGGATATAGGTAAGTCAACCATATACCGCATGATCAGCAATAATGAATTAAAACTTTATAAGCACACCGAAGACCAGCATTCATGACCCCTGATGCGCAATTATACAACCTCGGTCAACTTAAAGAAATTGATGACAATGAAGATTTTATTCTTCAGGTGATCACTATTTTTCTGGAAACTGTTCCATCTAATGCTGAGGCTCTGGTTAAAGCATGTGCAGAAAAGGACTGGGAACAGGTTTATTTTTTTGCACATAAAATAAAAGCGAATGTAACCCTGCTAAGTATGGATATGATAACTGAAGACGTAAAGTTTGTGGAGCAAAGCGCCAAGAACAGAATTAATATTAATATGATCGCTGACAAAGTAAATTTCATTGACGGAATAATCAAAAATGCCGCCGGGCAAATGAAAAAAGATTTTGATTTTAAATAACACACCATCCATAGATTTTCCTGAATATTTTCTGCAATTAAGCCATGCCCCCTTTCTCTTACCCTTCATCTTAAGCGGGACATTTTTCTTCTCAATATCTTCATATTTATAACACTATATTTTATATCTTGTTGTTCTTTAAATGAACAATTATGCGCAAGATTATTTTTGTTTTCTTTTTCCTCTTTGCTGCTAAGCTATCCTTTGCACAACATCTCACTTATACCATGTATGAAATATTGCACAAAGAAGATATGAAATCATCTCCTGTTGCATTCGACAACCAATATGATGGAATTATCGGCAATGGTTTTTTAACGGAAGCCTGGGTTATGGGCAGAGTGTTTACTTCAACAAGAATGTATACAGATCTTAAATTAAAATTTGATGTACACACAAACAAAATATACGTTAACCTGAACGATACCATATTTGATATTAGCACTTCCGGCATTATTCAATTTGATATTTTCCCTAATTCACCTGATACAACCAAGATAATTAGCTTTAGCAATGGAATAAATCTTGAAGAAATTACACCCGATAAATTTGTAAGCTTTTTAGCTGATGGTAAAATAACCTTTATTAAATATTACGTAAAGGATATTGAAGAAGTGTATGAATCAAGCCCTACTTACAAAGAGAAAAAATTTATTGATAAGAATAAATATTATGTAATTGAAGATGGACAGCCGGGCAAAGAAATAAGCCTGGGAAAAAAGAACCTGGAAAAATTACTTGCTGCTAAATGGGATGCTGTAAATAGTTATGCAAAAACAAATGGCATCTCTGCAGGTAGTGAAGATGGCTGGGCCAAACTGATTAATTATTATAATACTTTACCCTAACAAATATTCACTTCAAATATCTGCCGATAAAAGGTTTTAGCGAATCAGGTTTTATAGCTTTACCTATAACCCTGCCATCAGGATCCACAAAAAAATTAAACGGGATACTATCAAATTTCAAAGTTTTTACAGCAGTGCCGTGCCACATATTTTCATCTATCAATTGTGTCCATGTAAGGCTGTCTTTAGTAAGCATATTCAGCCAATTTTCTTTTTCATCATCAAGCGCTACGCTTACCATAGCAAGTCCCTTTAATTTATAACTATTCCATAGTTGCTTTTTGTAATAATTATAAGACAAACATTGCGGGCACCACGTAGCCCAAAAATCGATAAAATAATATTTGCCCTCTAAAGATTTTGTAGAAAAAATTTGTCCTGCAGTATTATTAAGCGCAATATGCGGAAGAGTATCACCCACATTATATTCTTTTTCAAAAATATCTATCATGTCGTATGTTTCAGATTTAAGTTCCTGAATTGGTTTATAATCCGGAAAGCGTTCACTTGCCCTGTCAACAAAAGATTTAAGCTTCTCATAATTATTCCCAAATTCAATATTCTCATAAACAGTCATAAAGCATGCACCGTTTTGTATAGTATCCGCATAATTGATGTAATTCTGTGAAAAGACTGCAAACTTTTTATCGTATACACGCTTCATTGAATCAAGCGCTTTTTTATTTTTGGATATAGCCTTCATCTGCTTTACATATTGCCGCAGGCTATCTGAAATATGAGACTGTTTTTCATTAAACGCTTTAAGCGAAATACTTGCAGGAGATGAACTGATTACATATTTTCCATTTATTTCGTTAGCATTTATCTGCAGCGCAGACACATCATTTATAAAATAATACCTATTTCCACTTTGCTCCACCCTTAACATATAGAGCCTCTGTAAAGTATCATGAATGATAAAATGTACAGGATGATTCAAATCAACTACAATGGCAGAGTCAACCTTAACAGCAACTTCGTTTACAAAAGGCTCCCTGTATAAAAACACTTTTTTGCCGGCAGCACCTTTTATTGTCAAAGTAATTTCCGTTTGCCTGTTTTTATTATTACCACAGGAAACCAAACCCAGTGCTGCTAAAATAAACAAGGCAATTCTTCTATGTATCATACTATCAAAGTGAAATTCAAAATTATATATCAGGGACGATTATTTTGGTTGCCGGCTATAGATATAATGGCATCGCCTGTTGCTACGCTCAGTTCGGGTTTCTTCTTTTATGGCAACACGGCAATTCACACTGAGTTTACATTTTCAAGGCAAATATTTTTTGCACTGGTATTTTGTAACAGTCGTATTCAAATGTACAAGTGTGCGACGCAACAAAAGATGCTCAATGCTGTATTGCAGGATACTAAGATTATCTCTTCTGCAATATTTGCGTGTATGCATCAGTAGTTCTATTCTTTAAATCAGTTTCAATTCTTTAAATTAACAAAAGAGCCACCTAACAGGTGGCCCTTTCTATAAAAGAAATAATTAAAACTTATTTTCTGGTCCATGTCTCAAAAATTTCTCTTGTATAACCTGCCTGGCTACCTGCACCCCCACCGTAACCGTAATGCAACTTAAATATACCAGTAGCTTCATCGTAAGTGTTAGGATAATTGGCACTTGTATAATTACCTCCAGGATAAGTAGCATTCCCGGTTGGGTTATCAACTGTCATAAAGCCAGATTGCGGTGCAGGAGGTGTTGCTCCAACAGCAACCCAATTGTCAACAGTTGAGCCATCTACATCAAAGTCAAAATAATATGCAGATCCACCCAAATCACCCAATTCTGCTTCGCTGCTATTAGGATCTACGGTGGATACAAATTTATCTTTTGCAATAGCTCTTGGAGAACTTGGATGCACAAAATAACCCTTTACACCATAATCTCCCTCGTAAGCATTTTTTACTTTGATGATGATAACAAGTTCGCTATTACCGGGTACAATATAATCCGTGCCCCCGCTTACATCGGTAATTTTAAGACCGATTGCGAGGGTTGTACCATAAGTAAGCAATTTCTGAATATCAAAAGTTGCGTCGGCACTTCCACTTCCACCGGAAATACTTATAGAACTAGGCAAACTATAAACGTCTGAAGGCATTACATCTATAGCAGTACCATTTGCATCATTATAAGCAGTTACCAATGATTCGTCAACTGCTAAATTTATATCCGCACTAATACCACTTGCCGCAAAGGCATTTATAGCTTGCGTAATAGAAGTACTGGAAGCTTCAACAGTTAATGACAGAGGCTCACTGTTTGGCAAACCGAAACCAGCGCCGGCCTTGGCTCCATTTAATTCCTCTTCGAAGAATACTTTTTCCTTACTGCAACCGGCCGAGAACAATGCGGTACCGAGCAAAAAGGCAGACAATATTTTTTTCATATTTATACTTTAAATAATTAATTGATAAATAAATCCTTTTACTGGGCATCCCACCATACACGTCCTAGCTGAGAGTCAGAAGACTGGCTTCCACCGGTATATTGACTTGCTGAAGATGCAACATTGGTTGGGTTAAGACTGTATTCATTAGGTCCATAAGGCATGCGACGTGGGATACCGCCTAAACTTGAATTAACGCTAGGTGTTAATTCAGGATAACCGGTTCTTCTCCAATCTGCAAAACCCATCCAGCCTTTAGGGTAGTGTGCTACCCATTCTTCATAAGCAATCTTTGCATAATCATCGCCAGTTTCTGTACCTAACGCGATATTGTCCTGAGAAATATAATAATCGTAATCTTCACCATTCAAAGCACCGCCACCAAAAATTCCCTGCAGCTCTCCTGCATATATATCCCATTGCTTCCAATTTTCTCTTATGCCGGTTGTGTACATATCATTCACGTCATCACCGGTCCAACCTAGGTAAGCAGCCTCAGCCCTTGCAAGATATACTTCAGATGAAGAAAGCAATACTACGGGAGAAGTGGAAACATTAAAATCAGTACCATCTGTAAAAATAGTTTTACTGCTGCCAACCACTCTTGCAAAACTTGCATGGTTATTAAGAAAATCAATAGCATCATCCCTAGTTAAACCAAAAGGGAAACCAGTGATAACTTGCCCCGCAACAGTGCCTGTAGCTCCTTCACCTGTTCCAAAAACATAGTATCTGTCATCATAATTATTATATAAACCATCAATCAAAACGTCCGTAACCGCATAGTCTTTTCGTGCTATGATGTTGTAGTAATTATATACAGGGCTGTTAAAATTACCACCGGGGTAATCCATAGTTGCACTTTCGCCTTCTTCAAATACACCGCCATCCGCATTTAATGCAGCATTAAATTCAGCGGCACCGGTTGTTGCATCCTTTTTGCTTAAACGTAAGGCCATTAAAGCATGGAGTGAATTGGCAAACTTCTTCCACATGGTGATATCGCCATCAAAAAGAATATCTCCTTTTACAGCGGGACCATCATCAAACTGAGCAACAGCTTCAGACAGCTCTGTAAAAAGGCTTGAATAAATTTGCTGCTGGGATGTGTAAGGTATTACACCATTTGCATCAGCATTAAAAATATCGTTGTAAGGAACATCACCCCATGTGTCTGTTATGAACCACATGATGTAAGATTTCAATATTCTTGCAATAGCGATTTGGTTGGCATTTGAACCATTAGCCAAAGCAATTGCTGCAGTATTTGGATCACTATTGTAATCGATAATGGTTTGAAGATCTTTAAGATTACCAGCGTAATAACCGTCCCAGTTAAATGTAGGTTTGGAATACTGGGCAGAAGCATCCGTATATTGTGTTTCTGAAAAATACTGGCAGTATAAACCGGAAACCGTAGAAATACCTCCCTGGTCCCATGCATAGCTACTTCCCACATTGCTCAAAGTTTGGGTAAGCAATGCAGAAGTAAGCGGTGTAAGTGGCACAGTTGGGTTGGTATTCATATTACCAAAATCATCAATCTTACTGCACGATGACATGGTCATCAATGATGCAGCTAAAGATGCAGCGAGGAATACTTTTATTTTAGGTCGTAACATAATCATTAATGTTTGAAATAATTAGAAGTTGAATTTTACATTAAATCCAAGAGAACGAACAGAAGGCAACTGGCCATCTTCACCATACACGCCTGAAATTTCAGAAGGATCAAAATTCTTGGACGCACTGTATATAAGCCATGGATTACGGGCAATTAAAGAAACCGTTATACCTTTCACAGTATTGCTCATAAAGCCAAGCTTTTCAGATGGTATGCTGTAGCCCAGGCTAACTTCTCTTAATTTAAGGTAAGAAAGGTCATGAACGTATGGGTCAGCAATACCTGCACCGTAGAATTGGTGGAAGTATGTGAATCCGTCAACATACATGTCAACAGGAGTTTTGCTGTCAACTGAACTAACACCTACAACATGCACGCCGCCGCCTTCGCTTAAAGGATCACGTACGTTCTTACCTCTGTCGTTTGTCTCTGCTGTGTAATCAAGCAAACCAGAGAAAGCACCCCAGCTTTCAGACAATGAGAAGAATTTACCGCCAACCTGGTAGTCAAGACTAAGGTTCAATATAAAATTCTTATAAGTAAATAAGCTCTGGAAACCACCTGTAACTTTTGGCACTATATTGCCCCAGTTATAATTAGCGTTACCGGCAGCATATAAGCCGCTCGATGGGTCAATCAATGCTTTACCATCTTCATTACGTGTCATACCACCACCGATCAGCTGGCCCCAATCTTCACCAAGAACCTGATAAGCTGTAGCATATCTTGATCCAAATGCGCCTGCCCAACCTGAAGGCTGAATTCTTGTAGTTCCTTCGATAAGCTTGGTAACTTTATTACCCATCAGGTAACCAAAAGTCTTGGTTACAGACCAGGTAAAGTCTTTACGGTTAACGATTTTAGCATCAACTGTAAATTCTAAACCATTTCTTTCTACTGTAGCAGCATTTACCGTTTTTGTTGTAAATCCACTTTGACCGGGAACCTGGATATTAATTGGCTGATCAGCAGCTTTCTCATTGTAATAAGTAGCCATTAAGCCGATCTTATTTTTAGCAAACCTTAATTCAACACCAGCTTCGTAGCTTGTAATGGTAGTACCGGCAAGACTCCTGTCAGGTATAGTATTGCTAACAGTCTGCAATGCATTATCATCCCATTTATTCTGGTTAATAGGATATGTAAGATCAAGTGCATATATATCAAGCGCCAATGGTTTTTTGCCCCAGCTTCCAAATACTTTGGCAAAAGACAACCATGGCAAAGCGTCCTTTGTAAATGTGCTTGGAATAAAAGACATACCCACAGAAGGATAGAATAATTTATTATCGCTTGTTGGTAAGGTAGAGTTATAATCCTGACGAACCGCAAATGTTGCACTGATGAATTTTTTATACTCAAGATCACCACTTGCAAACAAAGAATTGGTTCTTGATTCCAACCTTGAATTACTTAGATTAGGTGTGGAAACAGAGTTAGACAAAGCATAAAGGTCATAAATAGTAAGACCATTAACAGTGCTGGCATCAAGATCTTTCCGCAGGTAAGTAAGCACATTACCACCAGCCAATAAATTAAGACCAAAGTCTTTCAGGAAAGTAGTATTATAAGTGGCAATCAATTCATAATTGGTCTCATTCTGATAACGCTCACCTGTTCCAAAGCCGGCTTTAAGGCCTGTTTGGGTAGCACTTTTTTCCAGAAGTGATTTCACTTTATTTTCATAATAATAATTTGACTGGTCTCTGCGAACAGTTCCCCTTATGTTGAAGTGACTATTCAATTTAAAGTTCAAATAAACGTCTCCATATAACCTGTCACGTCTTTGACGCTGATCAAGGTTATCCATATAACTGTAGAAATTATACCAATAGTTACCGGTAAAAAATCCTGCAGGATTAGTTGGATCATAAGCTGTTGGATTTGAAGACCAGTTCCAGCTTGCAAGGCCGCCGCCTGCATAATCAGGTACATGTAAGTACTGTAATTCTTTCATAATACCCATGTCAAGATCTCTGTGGTTCCACTGACCAAAGTTTCCTGATGTCTGGTTGGCATAACCATCATCATATTCACCATAAATATTCTGCGTATTAAAGTTCAGGTTTATACCTGCAGTAAAATATTTATTAAGGTCTAACGATGTACTGGTAGAAACTACGTACCTGTCAGATTTTGAATTAGGAATTATACCCTGTATAAATTGTTTGGAGAAAGAAAGTCTTGTACTATAGCCCTGACCTGATTTATAAAAGTTTACGTTGGTATTAGAATTAAAACCATTTGCAAAGAAATCTTTTATATTATCCGGCTGAGCAACCAGGCTGGCTGTTTTTCCTGTATATTTTGTACCAGGTACCCATGCATACCAAGGCACATATTCCTGGCCTTCCATTTTAGGCCCCCAGCTTGCATCATCTGTATAATCCGGGAACAGTTTGCCATCAAGCGCTCTCCATTCTTCAGGCATACCCTCAACAAAAGTAAATGGGATAAGATCCGCGGATCCACCACCAGCATAGCTATTCTGTAAATGAGGTATCCTGTTTACACGGTCAAATGTTAATCCCTGACTTACATCAATACTTGTTTTACCGGCAGCAGCTTTTTTAGTAGTAATAATAATAGCACCATTTGAAGCGCGGCTTCCAAAAAGCGCAGTTGCGTTAGCGCCTTTTAATACGTTGATACTTTCTACGCTGTTAGGATCAATATCGTAAGCATCACCTACAATTGTTCCATCCACAACATAAATAGCACCTACATCACCAGAGAGTAATAAACCACCCCTGATACGTGCAAATGACTGGCTGTTGAGCTTTGCGCCAGACTGAGACCTGAACTGTACACCTGCAATCTTACCCGCTAACGCATCGTTGAGGTTTGACTGAGGGATAATTGTTAAGGCATCAGATTTGATCACCTGTGTACTGAAAGGTGTAGTACGTTGATCTTTTTTAATGTTAAAGGCAGTAGTAACAACCACTTCAGAGATTGTTGATTTAGTATCTCTTGCTAAAGTGACAGAGATACTTTCTGCATTAACAGTAACTTCTTTTTCTGTATAACCAACTGAACTGATTACCAGGGTTGAACCCATAGATGCCTTAATGATAAATACACCATTTGCATCTGCAGATACGCCTGTCTTGCCATCCTTAACCTTTACTGATACAAAAGGTATCGGACTTCCATTTTCATCAGTAACCTTACCCGTAATGTTTCGGGTTTGTGCAATAGCTATCGAGGTTGATAGCAATAGCAAGAGTAAGAAACTTACAATTTTTCTCATGTGACTATAGGTTTTTAAAAATTTGCGCCCAAATGTAGGGGATTAAAAACAAATGGTTAAATAAATTTAAACGTGTTGTTAAATTCTATAAACCAAGAAAAAAGACAATGAGCGGCAAGTTTGCGCTGCTTACGCCTGTAAGTTTGTTAAATATATTTTATATTAATATGTATTTTTATATTTTGCAGCTACTTATTTTGATTTCTTAAATCCAGGCAAGCAGTTTTTAAAAAGTTTTAGAAAGATTATTATTAAACCCTGCACAACTACTGTTTTCATAACCTTACTGCTCAAAAAAATCGTAATTAATACCATCATCAAAACAATCAGCTTCAAATTATCTGGGTATTAAGACCCAAAAATCAATTTTAATTCCAGCAGTAAAACAGGTATAGAAAACAATTAGCCAAAAAATCTGAGCTGCCTGCAATACTTTTGCAGCATGATAATACTTGATGGCAAAATTGCATCTGCTGCAATTAAAGAATCACTGAAAAAAGAAGTGGAAATATTAACTAACAATGGTAAGCGCCCCCCGCATCTTGCAGCAATACTGATTGGAAATAACGGAGCAAGCGAAACATATGTGGCAAGCAAGGTAAAACAATGCGCAGAAATTGGTTTTCAGTCAACATTAATCAGGTTAGAAGAAGATATCGCAGAATCTATCCTTTTACAAAAAATCAATTTTTTAAATAATGACGTGTCGGTAGACGGCATACTCGTTCAGCTGCCACTGCCAAAACATATTAATGAACAAAAAGTAATTGAAGCAATAGCACCAGAAAAAGATGTGGATGGTTTTCATCCTGTAAATGCCGGCAAGCTTGTTCAAGGCCTACCTGCATTTATTCCGGCAACGCCTTATGGTATTATGCTTATGCTTGATCATTTTAATATTGAAACAAAAGGTAAGCATGCTGTTGTAATAGGAAGAAGCAATATTGTTGGTCGCCCTATGAGCATTCTGTTAAGCAGCAATATAAAACATGGCAACTGTACGGTCACTATTTGTCACTCCCATACACAGAATCTAAAAGAAATTTGTTTACAGGGAGACATTCTTGTAGCAGCACTTGGCAGACCTCAGTTTGTAAAAGCAGACATGGTAAAAGAAGGAGCAGTTGTTATTGATGTTGGAATTACAAGAGTAGAAGATGCAACTGCTAAAAAAGGTTTCAGAATAAAAGGAGATGTTTCTTTTGATGAGGTTGCACCAAAAACATTTGCCATTACACCCGTTCCGGGTGGCGTTGGTTTAATGACAATAGCAGGTTTGTTAAAGAATACATTGCAGGCATATCATCAAAGACAATAATTTATGGGCCAGGCAAAAGTTTTTCATAGCATCACCTGTTGCGTCGCACTCTTGTACAATACAACTTTTATAAAAAGTTCGCTTCATCTTTATCATTTGGTTTTAAAATAAAAGTAGTGTGAATTGATAGGAATATTTTCCTCTGTAAGTTAAGTTGCCCGTAGTTATACAGATGAAGTGATTGCGACGCAAGGAACGATGCCATGAACACTACAGCCGGTATTCAAATAAATATTCTACAGATTTACAGACCTGAAATAAGTAATGATAGTAACAACAACAATAGAACATCAAACAACTTCACTTCCTGTAATGGAAGCCTTCTATACCTTGCAGGGAGAAGGTTTTCACCAGGGAAGGGCCGCTTATTTTATAAGGCTTGGTGGTTGTGATGTGGGGTGTTCGTGGTGCGATGTAAAAGAAAGTTGGGATGCATTGAAACACCCCGTGTTGTCTATTGACAAAATTATTGCAGAGGCCAAAAAACATCCGGGCAGATTGGCTGTGGTAACAGGTGGCGAACCACTGATGCATGATCTTGATGCACTAACTCGTGCATTGCATAATGCAGGCTTTGAAAATAATATTGAAACGTCCGGCTCTCATCCATTAAGTGGTACATGGGATTGGATCTGTCTTTCACCAAAAAAATTCAAAGCACCATTACCGGAAATATTGCCACTCGCCAATGAATTGAAAGTTGTTGTTTATAATAAGTCTGATTTTAAATGGGCAGAAGATTATGCCGCAAAAGTTTCTGCAACCTGTAAATTGTATCTGCAACCTGAATGGGGCAAAAGCGAAAAGATTACACCGCTTATTATTGACTATATAAAAGCAAACCCTCAATGGGAACTGAGCATGCAGTTGCATAAGTATATTAATGTTCCATAAAACAACACACAGTATCAAATATGCTGTTCCCAAACAAGTTCTGTTCTCAAAAAATCTGTGCATACAAAAAATAGATTTATCAGTATGTAAATTTTACTAGTTTTAATCAAAAAAACTCTATGAGAAAATTTATACTGGTAGCAGCACTTCAATTATTTTTTTCAATTGGTTTTACACAAAGTTTCAGCATAGGAGATAAAATAGAAGCATATAATTCCGGTGCATGGTATAAAGGAAGCATTCTTGAAACCGGTACAGGTACCTATGCCGGGTATTATAAAGTTCAATATGATGGATATAGCCAGGTGCAATGGATAAAAGCAGCAAATATCAGGATGCAGCAAACCTCTGATGCAAATGTGGAAAATGATAAGAAAGGACCACGTAACGGAACCTATATAATCCTTTCCTATGGCAGTGCCTCCAATCCAATACGAATAGGATATTTTGAATTACAAAATGGTAAATACACCTATTATAACATGAGTAAAAAAAATATCGGGCAGGGGTCTTTTACATATAATGCAGCGAATAAAACAGTTCAATGGACGAGCGGTCCATTCAAGGTTGCAAACTGGAGTGGAAAATTTGAAATAGACAGAGAGGGTAAAACACATAAGATACGATTGAACAGTGTAACTATAGGCACAAACAGCACAGATTCAAATTAACGGGCATGCAGTTCCTATTAGAGTGAACGAGTATAAGTTTCCGTGTATATGTCCAGGTTGCAGATTGTTTTACACAAAATAAAAATGTGAGAAGGCATATCATATGACCCCAGCTTTTGTATCTCATAGCATCTCCTGTTGCGTCGCACACTTGTCCGTTCTGTTTTTATAGCAGCAAATAACAATCAGTTTTAACCAAATCCTTGCATTTAACATGTTATGTTTGCCTATATCATGACAAGTAAAGTTTTCCAAATAAAACCTTCAACAATCAAAAGGTATCTGCCTGTACCTGACACACGTGATTGTTATACTTGCTCATTTACAGAATTTCTTCCTTTCGCTTCTGAGCTTTATTATTTTTCAAGTTTCAAAGATTTTAAAACTATCATCCCGGCCTTATTATAATTTTTTGGGTACGGGATATTCTTACTTTGTTTCTGCTAATATTGAGTTGATGTTATGCTGATATCCGGCATGTAGCAATTGCAGTGTACTATATAAAAACAACACTGCAACTGCCATGCTATGAAATAACGGCATTCAGGTATTATAAAAATCAGCATTCAAAAACGTAAAATAAAATACTACAATCATGAGAATTTTTATTGCTTCCTTTTGTATATGGCTGACCCATAAAATCAAAGACTGGCGGAGTAAACAAAGTTTTGTTGACAAACAATTACATTTTTAGCGCATGATAAATTTACAGGCAAATCAATGTTGCTCTTTGCAAATCATGCAGCTTCCCTTAACGATAAAAGATAAAGCCATGTCATCTTCAAAAGAAAATATACCTATCAACAAGCTTATCATTCTTGCATTTGTTTTGATAAATGCAATTATTGCAGAAGTTGCATTTATACATAATGCAAACTGGTATTGGGCATTACTACTAACCATACCGTTATTAGTTGTTGCTATTTATAATGCCCGACGCAATCAGATATTTTAAGTTTAAATCGGTCTCGTTGACTTCCAAACTAAATGCACAAGAGTGCGACGCAAGGAACGATGCCATGAAATACTACAGCTTATCACCAAAAAAATTCTTCTACACTTCATCCAGATTAAGCGGCAATACCCTGATGCGTTTTTTAGTAAGATCAAAAATAGCATTGCACAATGCAGGCGCTACATTGGGTAATGCTGATTCACCTGCACCCTGCGGTGCGGCTGTGCTACTAATGATATGTACAGAAATGTCGGGGCACTCATTAATGCGCAGCATTTTATAAGTATCAAAATTTTGTTCTGCTGCTTTACCATTTTGAATAGTGATGCTTTGGTACGCGGCCTGCAAACCCATTACCACACAGCCTTCCACCTGTTCGGTAATAATGGCGGGGTTTACTGCTGTACCGCAATCAATAGCAACGCTAACTTTTACAGGCTTTACTTTACCATTTGTATTTTTTACTTCCACTACCATTGCAACAAAAGCACCGGATCGTTCTCCGATAGCAACACCCTTGCCGGTATCTTTTTCACGTGGCTGGTACCAGTTGGATCTTTCTGCAACGGTTTGTAATACCTGCGTGTATTGTTTATGATCTTTTAGTAATGATAATCTCAGATCAAGTGGGTCTTTCTTTGCTGCGTATGCTAATTCATCTATAAATGATTCGTGTGCAAAACAGTTGGTGGAATTGTAAACAGAACGCCAGTAAAATACAGGCACCGGCAATTTACGCAGCACTGCACTAACGGTTACATTGGGTATTGCATAGTCAGTATTTACAGCCTCTGTTGTTGCACCGCTGGGCTTCATATCATTGCCACTTTGGTTTTGTATTTCCTGGCAAATTACTTTATGTTCCAGCGCAATGATGTTGCCGTTATTATCAACCGCACCGCGACATACATTGAGCGAGCATGCACGGAAGGGGCCTTGTGTAATATCATCTTCACGGCTCCATATAATTTTTATAGGTGCTCCAACTTTTTTGGAAAGTATCGCCGCTTCTTCCACCACATCGGTCATAGATCTTCTGCCAAATGCACCACCCATGAATGTATAATTGATAGCAACATTCTCTTCTTTAATACCAAGCTTTTCTGCAAGAAAAGAACGCATACCATTTGGGTTCTGTGTAGAGCCCCAGAAACTGCATGTATCTTTCTCAACACTTACCACTACATTCATAGGCTCCATGGGTGCATGTGCCTGGTAAGGCGTTTCATAAATTACCTCTACTTTTATAGCAGCATTGTTTATAGCTGCCGCTGCATCACCTCTTGTATCAAATGACTCACCTTTTTGTTGAGATGCTTTGAGATAATCTTCTTTTATATTTTGCGTGTTCCATTTTTCATTGCCGGCATTATCCCATTTTATGTCGAGTAATTTTCTTCCCTGTGTAGCCGCCCAATAGTTATCTGCTATTACCGCTACGCCTTCACGAATATTTCCAAACACTTCACGTTGGGTTTTTAAAACATATTTTACACCCGGTACTGCTTTTGCTTTTGCATCATCAAAACTCACCAGCTTTGCAAGAAAAACAGGAGAGTGTTCTACAGATGCATACAGCATACCCGGCACTTTTATATCAATACCAAATTGGGCTGCACCATTTATCTTAACATCAAGATCTTTTCTTGGAACGGGTGTACCAATGATCTTAAAATCTTTTGGGTCTTTTAGTTTTGGATCAGATGGCGGCGAAAGTTTTTTTGCATCTGTAACAAGTGCTCCGTAACTCAGCCTGGCCGCAGTGTTGCGGTTGATAACATTCCCATCTGCTGCATAGCATTGTGCTGTATCAATATTCCATTTTGCTGCAGCAGCAGTGATGAACATTTCTTTTGCAGAAGCGCCCACCTTGCGCATCAGTTCATAATTTTCCATTATGCTGCGGCTGCCATATACTGCCTGGTCGCCATACTTTTCACTGTTGGCAGGCGAAGGCATGATGGTAATATTTTCCATATTCACCTCAAGTTCTTCTGCAATGATCATGGGTATCGCAGTAAAAGTTCCCTGCCCCATTTCCGGGCGCTGATTATAGATGGTGATCTTTCCCTTATCGTCAATAAAAATATAAGGGTTCACTTCTGACGCAAGGCTATTATCGCCTGCTTCTGTATGCACAATTGCAGGTGCCTTGCCCGCAATGAATGTATAACCAAGTGCAAGACCTGCACCCGAAATGCCGGTAAGTTGTAAGAACTTTCTTCTGGCAATTTTATTGGAAGCCTTCATAAAAAATTATTTAGCAGAAATGCTGACATTACCCGAATGCAAAGCACGGTATGAAATTAAATCAATCTTTGAAAAATAAGTTGCTCTTTATTTAAGCAGACAAGTATTAACGTTAGGATTAGCTTTTGTACCCGGCATATGGAATGCTATGAGCTTTGGTTGCGTCGCACACCTGTACTGCAGGAATTTACTATGCAGCCTTTAAAGGCAATTACTGTAAACATATCATTTTATTTTTTTGTACACTTCGCCAAAATCAATGATGCTCATTGGTTCAACAATTAAAGTGCTTGCGACGCAACGAAGATGCCATGAAATACTGCAGCAGGTATTACAATTCTCAGAATCCTGGTCTCATAATAAAATAAAAAACCGGGTACAGCAATGTGTGCCCGGCTTAACTAAGAGGAGTATAATATTATTTACTCAACCGTAAACTTTGTACTTACGTTTCCTTTACCGTTTTGCACATGCAATATATAAATGCCTTTGGGTAATTGCGATGCATTAAAGTTCCAGCGGTTATATCCTTTAACTGCATTTCGTGTATCGCGTATCATTTCTTTACCAAAAACGTTGGTAATACTTATGTTATATGATTCGTTTTGCATTGCATTAAGTTCCACACTGAATTGCCCGTGATTAGGATTGGGAAAGAGTTTTACAATAAGGCTCTTTGCAATATCATCGCCTGCAGCTATTGGGCTCTTTGCATCTGTATCAGATGAATCTACCAGATGGTAAATAATACCATCCAGGTTGTCTGCCACATACAACTCCTTATTGATGTCTTCACCATAGGTAGTAAATGCAAATTGTGTAGATTCTTTAAGGAATATATTTAACCATGTATCATTGTATTTAAATACGGTACTGAATTTACCGGTGCAGTAATCATTATAGAAATACTTGCCCTGCATTTTTTTGAATTTGCTGCCGCGGTAAACAAAACCACCGGTTATAGAAGCGCAATTATCAGATGGATGTTTGTATTCAACAATAGGGAATGTGTATGATGTGCCATTGGCATCGCAACTGTCGGGCTTGTAATTATGGTAGGCTTCGTAACAACTCCATCCAAAATTCTTACCGCCTTTACTGCCACCGGCTACCAGGTCTATTTCTTCCCACTTGTCCTGGCCTACATCTGCTATCCATAAAGCACCATTCTTGCTGTCGAAACTAAAACGGAATGGATTGCGCAAACCTGTTGCCCATATTTCATCTTTGAATTTAGGAACATTTACAAAAGGATTGTCTGCAGGTATGCTGTAATGTTTGTCATTTACAGCATCAGGATGATCAACATCAATGCGTATCATTTTACCAAGTAATATGCGTGGGTTTTGTGCATTGTTTAAAGGATCACCTGCACTTCCGCCGTCGCCAAATGTGCTGTATAAATAACCATCCGGACCAAATTTTATACAACCGGCTTTATGGTTCACAAATTCTGGATCTGATGGCTGGGTAATCTTTATAATATCAAACTTGCTATGACGCATGGCTTTATTTGGGTTATTTGGGTTTGTAGTAAAACGGGAGATGTGACTATCACTGTCATGTCCTGTATAGTTTACATATACATAAGGTGAATCAGGGTAGTTGGGATGAAAAGTAAAACCAAGCAAACCACGTTCATCATAATCATTTGGGTAAACTGTAAAAACAATATCAGTTATATCCAGGAAAGGCTCCGCCATTTTGTTACCTGCGGCATCGAGTATCCATATTTTACCTAACCTTTCCGCCACAAAGAGCCTGCTGTCGCCGCAGTTGGCAATATCCATCGGAGCATCGAAACCTGAAGCAAAAGAAGTGAGTCCTAGTTTTGGAAGATTGTTTGCAGACTGGGCATTAACTGCATGCGCAAGCAGCATGCATAGCGCAAAGAGAGTAACCGTTTTCATGGTGTTTATCATTTAAATGTGAACAAATAAGCAATCATAGCAATGGTTAACAGCCATTGGTAAAAAGTTCACATTATGGGGAGTGATAATTATTACATCAGGAAGGGAATAATAAAAGATTACAGAAGATAGGCATATCTGTTTATGCTACGAAAAATGATTTGCCAGACTGGAATATTTATATGCTGAAATGGTTTACATAATTTCCAATAGACCTCATTTGAATTAAAAAGAATGACTTTACAAACCAATAATTACAAACTCCGTTCTTCGGTTCAGTGCTTTGCCTTGTTCTGTAGTATTTTCTGCTACGGGCTTACTTGCGCCAAAGCCCTTCCATGTAAGTCTTTTAGGATCTATGCCTTTACTGGCAAGATAGTCTGCAACTGCCTTTGCACGGTCTAAAGAAAGTTGATTGTTGCGGGCATCTGTTCCTGTATTATCTGTGTGCCCATTTATCTGCACTTTGATAGTTACGTTATCAGTCAGCAGTTGCAACAACTTATCCAGTTCAATTAAACTCACGGGTTCTAATGTTGCAGCGTTTGTTTCGAACTGTATATTCTTTAACACGCCAACAGCATTAACAGCAATGGGTTGCAGCGGAATATCTTTTACATAAATACTGTCTGCATCTTTATTGCCAAGATTATAGAGATCACTATAAAAAAGAAAGCCTTTCCTATTTACAGTGAAAGTATAATCTGTTCCTACTGGCAGTGTTATAAAATAAAAACCCGTTTCATCTGTCTGTACTTTCGTGATCAGTTTTTGTGTGGCGTTATCTGTTAACTCCACTGCACATGGAATGGTTTGTTTTGTTTCAGCATTATAAACGGTTCCCTGCACATACAATGTTTTGATTGGTCTTATATCATTACGCATATTAAACTTGTAGAGATCAAGACCACCCCGTGTGTCTGATCGGTCACTTGCATAATAACCCGTGGCGCCATCAGCAGAAATAAAAATACTTTCCTGGTCGCTTATGGTATTTATTGGATAGCCAAGATTCTCCGGTGTTTGCCATTTACCATTCGCATCTTTTCGTGTAAGAAAAATATCCAAACCACCATAACCGGGTAACCCATTGCTGGTAAAGTAAAGCGTGCTATTGTCTGCATGAATAAATGGTTCTATCTCATCCCCTGCTGTGTTAATGGATGGGCCAAGATTCTGCGCAGGCAACCATTTACCATTTGCCGAACGATAACTTACATAAATATCTTTACCACCATAACCGCCCGGCCTGTTGCTGCTGAAGTACAATGCATTTTTATCAGGGCTAAGACTTGGAGAACTCTCCCAGAAATCTGTATTGATGTTCTCTCCTAAATTGATAGGCACACTCCAGCCCTGCGGCGTATTGTAAGAAATAAAAATATCATAATTGCCATAACCCTTACCAGGAAAATTTCCTGCAAATACAAGCCACTCACCATCCTGCGAAATATTGATAGCGCCTTTGGATGGTTCTTCATTCAGCTGTCCTTTAATGGGTACAGATGTACTAAAACCATCTTGTATTCTTCGGCTCATCATGAATGTTTCTCTTCCATCGAGCTCATGTCTTGTAAAAACAAAAGTGCTGTCATCAATGGTAAAAGAGGGATAAACTTCAGGCCTGTTTGAATTAATGCTATCACCAAGATTCTCCGGTGTAAAAACATAATCTGTTGCAGGATGTTTTTGTTTATAGTCAATTGCAAATGAATAACAGGACTTCCAGTACATAGCACTCTTTACACTCTTATCATTCAGGGATGGAATTGCAAGGAATGTATCAATAGCTTTCGCCGCATCTTCGAATCTTCCTAGGCCTGCAAGATCAATGGCATAGGGAAGATTGTAGAATTTGAAATAGGCCGTATCCATTTCTCTTGCTTTCTCATAGTGGTCAACTGCTTTCTGGTAATCTTTTAATTCACCATACACACCTGCAAGCGATAACCAAGCATCTACAAAATGTGGCTCATATTCTATCGCTTTACCAAGCAATGGTATAGCATCTTTTATAAAACCATCCTGCAATTGTGCAATGGCATCGTTATAAGCTTTTGCAGCTTTAGGATTGATCTTTGGTTCCTGTGCTGTTGCCTGAAACGATGCAATTATTAATATTATAAACAAGAGTCTTTTCATTTTGTATAAATGCGGTATAAAGTAATCCCCATTGTTAAACTTTCAAATATCGGTGATTATTGTGTGGAACATTTTCTGGCACATTTTCTGAAAAAGATTGAAATATATTATTCATCATTAAAACATAAATCTATGTTACGCTGGACAATTATTTTTCTGATAGTAGCCATTGTAGCCGGTATTTTTGGATTTGCCGGTATTGCTGCAAGCGCAGCAGGTATTGCAAAAGTTTTATTCTTCATTTTTATTGTACTATTCCTTTTGTCTTTGATCTTAGGCAGAAAATCTATAGAATAAAATTTTGAGTGCTTGGATGTGTTATAAACTGGGGTTGTTTTTACCCACTTGTGTAACACTGTAATCATCAAAAAAGCTTTCCATTATGGAAAGCTTTTATTTTTTATTTATGAAAAAAGTAATAGTAATACCAGCTCTTTGTCCTTATGGCATCATCGTTGCGTCGCAATCCCTTAATCTTTTGTACAGTGAGCAACTTTCCGTAAAATAAATATTATAGAAAACGATTATCAGGTAATATAAGGTTATTGTTTTACAGTTACCCTGTCCTGAACCTGCATGATATCTTTTATAATATTTACTGTTTCATTTATATAAAGATCGCTTTGTACATTCTTCAACCATGCCTGGTATCTTTCACCCTTAGCTTTATCTGCGTTGTTATAAAATTTGTCTTTATCTACTTCTACAGGACGCATATTCATGGGCTGTGTTAATTTGCTCCACGTGTCATCCTGTTTAACAGTTGTCTTTAAAATGCTTTGCTGCTTTTTGTAGGCATCAATATTTAGTTCATAAGGTTTTTCTGTATTAATGCTTAGCCAGTCTGTATTCTTTTTTATACCTGTAAAAGCTTCATTAGTGGCTATTCTTTCAGCAGCTTTCTTTTGTATTTCAGCCCAGTTAATATCAAGACTGTATTTATAATCTGCCTGTGGAATCTGATCCCATGCCAATGCTGATGGATTATCTTTTTCACGAAATTTAATATACTCGTATGTGTCTGGCAAAACTATATCAGGTGTTACTCCTTTCAGTTGTGTAGAACCGCCATTAACACGGTAAAACTTTTCAAAGGTAAGTTTCAATGCACCAAACTCTGTTTGACCAGTTGTCATATCCTGTTTACCTAATGGAAGATTCTTTTGTACGGTACCTTTACCATAGGTTGAAGTACTGCCAATAATAACACCTCTCTTGTAATCCTGTATAGCTGCGGCAAATATTTCAGAGGCGGAAGCACTAAGTTCATTCACCATTACAGCTAAAGGTCCGTCATATAAAACACTCTGATCATTATCACTAAGCGTAATTGGTTTACCATCCCGGTCTTTTACCTGCACTACAGGACCACTTTTGATAAATAATCCTACCATTTGTACTACTTCATATAAAGAACCTCCACCGTTATTCCTAAGGTCAAGAATAATACCCTCAACATTTTCTGCTTTTAATTTTTTTACTTCATTTGCTACATCCTGCGAGCAACGGTTACCATCAGGCCTGTCAAAGTCAGCATAAAATTCGGGGAGATATATGTAGCCAATTTTTTTATCGCCACTTTGTATAACAGAGCTTCTGGCGAAGGTCTCATCCTGCACAATTTCGTCCCTGATAATAGATACCACCTGTAATGTTCCATCATTCTTTTTAAATGTCAACCTTACTTCTGTACCCTTGGTACCACGAATTAATTTCACTACATCCGTAACTGCATAACCTGCAACATCAACAGGTGGCTCATTTCCTTGTGCCACTTTCATTATTTCATCATTTACCTGTACCTGACCACTCTTCCACGCCGGGCTGCCTGTAATAAGGCTGGCAATTTTTATAGCACCATCATCCTCTTTTAATTGTGCGCCTATTCCATAAAAACGACCACTCATTTCTTCATCAAAACCACGCTTTTCAACAGGAGCAAAATATTCTGTATGCGGATCCATCAGGTCAGTAATAGTATTCACAAATGTGCTGAATTGCTGATCTTCTGTAAATACCAGTTTCAATCTGTTATAATTTCTGTCTAAGGCAGTTAATACACGGTTTCTCGCTTCTTTCTCAAACTGCACGTCTGTTTTATTGAGAGAAGTATCTTTCTTATCTGCCTTTTCTCTTTGCTGCTGCAGATCTACAAAGCGTTCCAATGTCATAAACTTTAACCGCTTGCGCCAAGCTTCCTTTCTTGCGGCTTCATCAGCAGGATAATCAATTTTGTCTCCGTCTAACTGTACTGTTTCATTAACAGAAAAATCAAAAGGTTTGGCAAGTATATCTTTATAAACGGCCATAACTTCATTCAACCTTTTCTGGTAAATTTCTCCCGCGGCAGGATAAAATTCCATCGTTGCTTTGCCTAAAATTTCTTCATCTATAGAAGTCTGGTATTTAGCTAATGTTTTTATATCTGATTGCAGGAAAAGATCCTTATCAGGATCAAGATCTTCGAGGTATTTCTTGAAAACAGCTTTTGAAAAAGCATCGTCAATTGCTTTAGGGCTGTAATGCCTTTCTTCAAGAATTGAACCTATAGCAGTAAGCAGTTTTTGCTGCTTTACATATTTATCATCATTACTGTTTATATTAACCTGTGCATCTCCTCTCCCGGTAAATGCCCAAAAAATTCCACTGAATAAAAGAACAATAATCAACACGGGCCAAACTTTCCTGTTCATCATAATTTTTAAAATTTTAGAAGCCATTGGGTCAAAATTAGTCGAAAAAATAAAAGGCGCTATAACCCTTGTTACTTATTAACAAGGTTTTTTTAGCTTAAGCAACCGCTAAAGGAGTAAATTAAACCATTTAGCCCTAACGGCGAACGAATAAATGTATTAACGGCATTTTACTGGGATATGTTTAACAAGTTGCATATTTACAGCAAGAGCACTTGAGCATATCTGCAACCCAAAGCTGGTTATTGAACAGGACGCTGCAGTGTGCGACGCAACGGAAGCTTTATGCTTTTTTGCTGCCGGTACCATAATATTTCATATAAAACGTGTTGAATATTAGAACTGTGAGCAGTTTTTTGATGTTATCTTTAAATGGTAAATTACCAATCATGAAATGCTTTATAATTTTTGTATTCACTTTTCACCTTTCACTTTTCACTTTCTGTCAGCAAACACAAAAGCCACCATTACACGGCAAAAACTGGATGGCAATAACCGGCAAACCATTAGCTGCTGAAGCCGGTGCGATGACCTTTCAAAAAGGCGGAAACGCTGTAGATGCAGCGTGTGCAATGCTTGCAGCTACCTGCACTATGTGGGATGTATTGAGTTGGGGTGGAGAAACACAGGCGTTGATCTATAATCCAAAAGCAGGAAAAGTAATTGCGATAGATGGCCTGGGTGTTGCACCATCAGGTGCAACTGTTGACTTCTTTAAAAACAAAGGCATGAATTTTCCTCCGGAATATGGGCCACTTGCAGCAGTAACACCGGGTACTCCGGGTGGTTTGTGTTACATGCTGGCAGAATATGGCACCATGAGTTTGAAGGAAGTGTTGGCGCCTGCCATGCAACTGGCTGCAGGCTATCCGATAGAAGCGCAAACAGCCAACAGTATGGAGCGGGGAAAGAAAATGATCAAACAATGGCCTTATAGTACATCCGTTTTTTTACCACATGAAGGGCAGGAAAGAGAAGCACCGGAAGCAGGTGAAATATTTGTACAGAAAGACCTGTTGGAAACATTAACCAAAATGGTTGATGCAGAGCAACAGGCATTGAAACAAAAGAAGACACGAAAAGAAGCGATCTATGCAGCGATGGAGCGTTTTTATAAAGGAGATATTGCAAAAGAATTTGTACGCGGCGCACAGGAACAGGGAGGTTTGATAACTATGGAAGATCTTGCTAAATGGAAACCAATTGAAGAAGAACCACTACATGTAAATTATAAGGGTATTGATGTATATAAGTTGCAGCAATGGAGCCAGGGGCCAAGTATGTTGCAAGCGTTGAATATACTGGAGAATTTTGATCTGAAGAGTATGGGCTATAATTCATCGCGCTACATTAATACCTTGTATCAAACAATGAGCCTTGCATTTGCTGACAGGGATTTTTATTATGGCGATCCGTATTTTCCACCCGCAGAACCAATGAAAGGTTTACTTGATAAAGCGTATGCAAAACAAAGAGCGGCATTAATAAATCCTGATAAGAATGATCCTGATATTGGTCCCGGTGATCCGTATCCTTTTGAAGGAAAAACAAATCCTTATCTCAATATTTTAAAACAGAGAGGCTTCAATGTTGATACTGATAACAAAACAAATCCCGGTGCTACACCATCACATGATGCAACATCATTTGTAAATGATTCTGCTTACATGGATCGCTTATGGCGTGGCACAACTTCAGTAGAAGCAGCCGATAAAGATGGCTGGGTCGTATCTGTTACACCCAGCGGAGGTTGGCTACCTGCCTGCATTGCAGGGCATACAGGTGTTGGTATGAGCCAGCGTTTACAGAGTTTTGTTTTGGATAGCACGCTTGATCCATTCAATGTTATTGAGCCCGGAAAAAAACCGCGTGTTACATTAACACCTACACTTGCCATGAAAGATGGAAAACCTTTTATGGCATTTGCTGTGCAGGGCGGCGATACACAGGACCAAAATCTGTTGCAATGTTTCCTGAATGTTGTTGAGTTTGGAATGACGATACAGGAAGCTGTTGAAGCCGCCAACATTAATACAGACCAGTTATGGTTATCACTTGGCGGTGAGCAGGTAAAAGACCGTCAGCCACATCCCGGAAGTATTTTAATAAACAGCAACACCCCGGATTATGTAAGAAGAGAATTAATAAAGATGGGTTACAAATTAACTTTCGATGATCGCACCAGCGGACCGATCAACGCCATTTATTTTGACTGGAAACACGGCAGTTTCTGGGGCGGTTCAAGTAATCATGGAGAAGATTATGGAATAGGCTGGTGAAGCCCCCTCTAACTCCTCCGGTGGGGAGGATAAGATGGAAAAGCTTTGTGAACCCGGCTTTTGAATAAGCATTAAACTTTTGTTGCGTCGCACACTTGTGCTTTCTGTTATATACTTAACAAAACCGAATAAAAAATATTTCTCTGCGTCTCTCTGCCTTTGCAGTTATAATTTCTTCATCACATCCGGATTTACCAAATTGGGCACCTTACCGTTTTTATAAAGACCAATAATATTTTCAGCAGCCAATCTTGACATACCGTCTCTTGCTTCAACAGTTGCAGAACCAATATGAGGTAGTACCGCAACATTTTCCATTTGCAGTAAAGGATTATCTTTCTGCATTGGTTCAGGGTTAGTAACATCTAAACCTGCACCCCATATTTTTTTTGTATTCAATGCTTCAATCAAATCTTCTTCATTATGTACACCACCTCTTGATGTATTAATGAAGATGGATGTCGGTTTCATTTTACTAAAAGTATCTTTATTGAAGATATCTCTTACTTCTTCTGTAAAAGCGCTATGCACAGACAGCACATCACTTTGTGCAAGCAGCTCATCAAAGCTCACATACTTTGCATCTAATAATTTTTCAGCTTCTTTATTTGGTTTACGGTTACAATAAATAATATTCATGTTGTATGCACCTTTACAGCGTTTTGCCATTTCAATTCCAATTCTGCCTAAACCAAAAACACCAAGTGTTTTATTTTTGAGTTCTATCCCCAAATTAGCTTTAGGACTAAAATGCGTCCATTCTCCTCTCTCAATCTTTTTATACATGTAAAACATTTTTCTTGATACGGCTATCATTAATCCAAAAGCTATATCCGCAGTCGCATCATTTAATACACCCGGTGTATTGCCAACAGGAATGCCTAAACGTGTTGCTGCTGCAATATCAATATTATCATACCCTACACCGAAGTTGGAAATAATATCGAGATGGCTGCATTCATTAAGAAATGCTTCGTCTATTTTAGCACCACCCGAACTTAACAACGCATTGCACTTTTTTGTTTCAGCTATCAATTTATCTCTTGTTATTAAAACATCTTCTACCCATGCCGATACATCAAACCCTTCCTTTCGCAACAGTTCAATACCTAAATCAGGGATGGTGTTACTTACAAATATTTTTATTCCATTTGGATCTTTTTGCATAATGCTGAATTGAATAAAAGATAACCTGTCAATAAAAATAACAAGAAATCATGTTTATAGTTTTATCCCTTTGCCAAAGTAAAATTCATTTTCACGTTTTTCATTACGCGCTTTACTTTGTGCTTCCATGGCACGCAATTCCACTCTTCGTATTTTACCGCTTATAGTTTTGGGTAATTCCTGTACAAACTCAATGATGCGTGGCATCTTGTATGGCGCCATTTTTTGCCTACAATGATCAAATATTTTTTTCGCAAGTTCCTCACTACTTCCTGCTTCTTTATTCAGCACAACAAAAGCCTTTACCTCCTGCCCCTTTAAAGCATGTGGGCTGCCAACCACTGCCGACTCCAGCACTTCTTCGATTTCTATCAAAATACTTTCTACTTCAAAAGGTCCTATGCGATAATCAGATGACTTTATTACATCATCACTTCTGCCAACAAACCATATATAACCATCTTCATCTTTATATGCTTTATCGCCTGTGTAATATAATCCATGTTTAAATACTTCTTTCTGTCTTGTTTCATCACCGATGTAAGCTTTGAAAATGCCATTAAAAGAATTATTCATGCGCACCGCAATCTGTCCTTCCTCATGCAACGGCTTTTCATTACCATCTTCATCAGCAATAACTGTGTCATAAAGAAACCCGGGCTTACCCATTGACCCAAATCTTATTACAGCGTCTGGCAAATTGTATATCATACAGGTGCTTTCTGTTTGTCCGTAGCCGTCACGAATTATAATACCCGTTCCTTTTCTCCACGCTTCTATTACTTCCGGGTTAAGTGGCTCGCCAGCACTAACACATTCACAAAAAGAAAAATGATATTGTTGCAATGGTTCCTGTATCAACATGCGCAATACCGTTGGCGGGCAACACAAAGTAGTAACCTTATGCTGCTCCATAATTTTTAATTGAACCGATGGATTAAATCGTCCCCGTTGCGCATAAATAAATACAGTACAACCAATATTCAACGGCGCAAAAAAACAACTCCATGCAAATTTTGCCCAGCCCGGTTGCGATATATTATAATGCTTATCATCCGGTTTTAAACCTATCCATGCTGCAGTTGTTAAATGGCCCAATGGATAGCTTGCATGTGTATGCGCTACAACCTTGGGTAATCCTGTAGTGCCTGATGTAAAGAACCAGAATAAAACATCATCTGCATTAGTATCCGCTGCAACAGCTGCATTGCTTTCTGCGCTTATTGCATCTATGTTGTGCCAGTTTTCTTTTACATCATCCAATAATATCTTAACCGGAATCTCTTTTTCATACAGTGACATTGCTGCTTCTGTCTTATCAACATTATCTTTATCTGTTATCACCACTTTCGGCGTTGATCTTTGAAAGCGGTACACAACATCATCAACACTCATTATACTTGCTACAGGTATCATAATAAACCCGCCTTTTATAATACTTAGGTAAGAGATCCATAAACCTGTGTGCAGGCCGCACATAACGAATATTGTATCGCCCTTCTGAACACTATTACTACGCAAAAAATTCAACAACTGGTTACTTTTATCTAATGCTTCTTTGTATGTAACTGTATCTGTTGTTCCATCATCATGCACCAGTTCGAGCATATTTTTTTCGGGATGTTCTGCTACGTGCAATGGTTCAAAAACATCTCTTACCCAGTTAAATTTTTCGGGAACAACAAAAGATGGAATCATATCATATTGGCGATGCGTAATTGCATGTAGAATGTCACGCATAATGGTGAAAGGCATAGCAATAATTTTATATAATGGTAAGCATACAAGTTATTAATTTTTTTGTACCCGGCAGCAGAATGTGCATTGAACTTCGTTGCGTCGCACTCTTGTACTGAAGAAAGAAAGGCAAGAGACAAGGAGGCAAAGAGTTTTTACTTTTGACTTTTCACTTTGGTGCTCTACATTCCGAACGTAGAAGTGAGTGACACAGCAGGCGCTGAATAGTATTACCAAAGCTGGCTGCATAAAATTAATTTTCAAAACAGTATCTGTTTGTAAATTACAGCCTCAAAAAAATTTTAGATTATGAAAAGACACGCAACAGCCGTATGGAACGGCTCAGGAAAAGAAGGCCACGGCACCGTAACTACGCAAAGCGGTGTATTGAAAGATAACCAGTATTCATTCAACTCAAGATTTGCGGAAGGCATTGGTACCAACCCGGAAGAATTGGTTGCCGCTGCACATGCAGGCTGCTTTGCTATGAAGTTGAGTTTTGTATTAGGAGCTGCAGGTTTTACACCTGATTCGCTGGAAGCAACAGCCACTATTAATTTAGATCCTGCACAAGGTGCAATTACAGCTTCTCATATTGTTTTAAAAGCAAAAGTGCCGGGTATAAGCAAAGAAAAATTTGACGAATGCTCTGCAGATGCAAAAGCAAATTGCCCCATCAGCAAACTGCTGAATGCTGAAATAACTTTAGACGCAGAATTGCTGTAATGTTTATGGAGTTTAGCATACATAAAGCCACCGCAGAAGATGCAAGTATTATTGCAACACTGTTTGATGCATACAGGATGTTTTACCAGCAACCTTCTGATATAAAAGGAGCAACAGAATTTATTACAGAAAGGTTACAGCAAAACGAGAGTGTAATATTTATTGCATTCATCAATAATGTTGCAGTTGGATTTACACAGTTGTATCCAATTTTTACATCTGTGGGTATGCAACGTACCTGGTTGCTGAATGATCTTTATATAGATTCATCTGCAAGAGGAAAAGGTATAGCAAGTGCATTACTTGATGCTGCAAAAGATTTTGGCAGAAGTACAAACAGTAAATGGCTCATGTTGCAAACAGGTATCACAAACGCTGCAGCACAGTCACTCTACGAAAAGAATGGCTGGCATAAAGAAACCGATCTTTTTTACAGCATTAATTTATAAGAAAGGCCCCCTGCTAAGCAGGGGGCCTTATGTTTCAGGTGGCAAATTATTTTAAATAGCTTCTTATAAACCATGCCCATTTTTCATGCTTCTCCATTAGCCCGGTAAGAAAATCTGCATTCCCCGCATCTTTATATTTATCCTGCATCAGGTCAATATCTTTTCTCAAATAACGAATGATGGTTTCATGATCATCCAACAGATCTTTTAATTGCTTTCCCTGGTCATTGGTATAAGGTTGTTCCTGCAGGTTGGTTGTTTTCATAAAGTCAGCCATCCTGCCCTGTGAATAATGCCCAATGGATCTTATTCGTTCGGCCACTTCATCAATTACTTCATCCAGTTCATCGTAGATGCCCTCATAAAATTTATGCATCTCCATAAAATTACTTCCTTCAACATTCCAGTGATAATTGCGTGTTTTAAGAGAAAGTAAAAATTCATCTGCCAGTATTGTATTTAGTTTTTCTGCAATAGCCTGGCTGTTCTTTTCTGAAAGACCAACATTTGCTTTCATAGCTTAGTGTTTTATTTTTTTCTAAAGTTACATACCTGTCACAATAATATACAGTAAAAAATTGCCCATACTTAATAAATTAAATTGACGAAAAGCAATGTAAGATTTTTTCAAAACCGTGAATTATCAATCGTCCTTCATTCTTATTTTTATTTTCAGCAGATACTTGTTAAATTCAATGCTCCAATCCAAAACATAACCGTATGAGAAAAATTTATGCAATTACAGCTATTGCCACTTTCGTATTAAGTGCCTGCCAGAAAGAAATAAAAAATCAATCTACTACCGTATCCGCAGATCCACAGGAAGAAAAAATGAGCAGGAAAGAGATAAACGATGTTATCATGGACAAGTTTACGCAAACAGGTACGTTTGACTGGAAAGATGCAACAGATAAAATGTTATGGAGTGCTGCGCAAAACAGTGATAAGATTTTTTCTATAGGTTATAAACCTGTTTCAGAAACAGATATTGATAACAAAATTTCTTCCATCAACATAAACGATATACAATGGAGCAATGCAAAAAACCAAGTGCTTGAATTAATTTATACTTCCGAGAAAGAAAAAAATCCATCACTCAAATTCGAAGACCTTGAAATATGGAAAGATAAAAAACTACCTGTTATAGATGTAAAGATCGAAAACATCAAAACGCTACAAGCCTTGCGAAGTCTGCCTTTGGTGCGTTATGTAGAACCAATGGGTTACGATCCCATTGCTGAAGAAAATAAAGCAACTGACTTAAGTATCTTCGATGGCAGTGGCTGCGGTGGTTACGATGGTAATACCAGTTTGGTAAATGGATCTGACTATACTGTTGTTTCTCCCAATGCAAAAGTTTCCTGGAACTACAGTTATCATGGTATATCAAATGCATGGACAAAATCTACCGGCTCTGGTGTAAAGATCATGGTTATAGATAGTGGTGTAAGCCCCGACCAGGAAAATCTTGGCAGCGATTTTAACCAGGGACTTTCTGCGGGAAGAACCATCGAAAAAATATTTACACTCCCCGGTGCCACATCTGCAGATGATGGCTGTGGTCATGGCACAACTATGTGTGGCGAGGCAACAGCACCACGCGGCACAGATGGCAATTCATGTGGTGTAGCATACAATAGCAACCTTGTTGCCTGTCGTGCTGCAAGAGATGTTTTTATAGATGAGAGTGATGAAGTAAAAGGTGTTAGCGATGCTTACATTTGGGCAGCAGACAATGCTACAGTTAAGATCATCAGCCTGAGTATGGGCCGTATTACCGGCAGCAGCCAAATAAAAGACGCCATTAATTATGCAGATGGAAAAGGCAAACTGATGTTCTGTGCAGGTGGTACTTCTTTTAGCTGGACCGCCCTGTTTGTTGGCGTTATATTTCCGGCAAGTTTACCAAATGTAGAGGCCGTAACAGGTATAAAAGATAAAGCTACACTAACAGCGTGCAGCGATTGTCACAAAGGCAAGCAAATTGATTTCGTTATCGTTATGGAAAAAGCCAATGGAGGCTTGCATGCACTCAGTACAGCAACCAGTGGAGATGTACCCACAACTGTTGGTGGTTCTTCTGTTGCTACCTCCACAGCAGCAGGCATTGCCGCGCTGGTGTGGAGCCGATTCCCAGGTTATACAAGACAAGATGTTATCAATAAACTTACAACCACGGCAAGCAATTATCCTGCAAAAACTAAGAACTATGGTTGGGGTAAAATGAATGCAGACGCAGCAACAAATTAGTTTTTCAATTGTGATACCAGCGGCGGAAAATTATAGCATCGTTCCTTGCGTCGCAATCCTTTCTACTGTAGAATATATAGCAACAAAAAAAAGTGCTACATATAAAAAAAGTGCTACTCTGCGAGTAGCACTTTTTTTATAAACCATTTATCGCTGTTATGCTTTTAGTTTTTTTATTTCTTCTGTAAGTTTAGGTACTACATCAAACACATCACCTACAATACCATAATCAGCTGCTTTAAAAAATGGTGCTTCAGGATCTTTATTGATCACAACAATTGTTTTACTCCTGTTTACACCGGCAAGATGTTGTATAGCCCCGGAAATACCTAATGCAATATACAGGTCAGGTGCAATCTGCACACCGGTTTGCCCCACATGTTCATGATGTGGCCTCCAATGACTATCTGCAACAGGTCTGCTGCATGCCGTAGCTGCATGCAATACATGCGCAAGTTCTTCTACCATTCCCCAGTTTTCCGGGCCTTTCAATCCACGACCACCGCTTACAACTATTTCAGCTTCTGTTAAAGGCACTTCTCCGCTTACTTTATTTACTGCAGTAATTTTTATCTTAGAAGCAGGTACGATAACATTCAATTGATTTATTTCAGCAGTTCCTTCTCCCGCAACTGTCTTAAAACTATTCGGGTTAAGCGATATCACTTTTATAGCTGAAGTAATATTTACATTGGCAAATGCCTTACCGCTAAATACAGATTTTTTTACAACAAATCCACTGGATATATCTGGCAATCCTACGGCACCTGTAACAATACCAGCTTTCAAACCAGCAGCAACCCTTGGCGCAACCGCTTTGCCTGTTTGGTTGTGCGAAAACACAATAACCTTAGCACCTATGCTGGCTACAGCTTCTTCAATAACTTTTGCATATACCTGCGCATCAAGATGGCTCAACGCTTCATTGCTTACCTGGTGTATCTTGGAAACACCATATTTACCCAGTGCCGCAAGATCATCATTTACAGAGCCCAATAATAAACCCTCTGCAGAATCATTTAATTGTTTGGCAACTGCTGCTCCGTAGGTTAGTGCTTCGTAAGAAGCTTTTTTTATGTGACCATCTGCATGGTCTATGAATATAAGAACTGGCATAAAATAGATTTGAAAATTTATTGGTTATTCGCTTTTGTGATGCTTAAAGAATTATCTGTACAAGTGTGCGACGCAAGTAACGACGCCATGAAAAAACAATTGGCGGCTCACAAATAATTGCTTATAATAGTTAGCACTCGACTGATTAAATTGCTTTCGCTTCTTCATGCAGTAATCTAACCAGCTCTGCTACATTATCAGGAGCAACTAATTTTACACCCGCTTTTGCCGGCGGCAATTCATAATTTGAAACTGTAGTTAATGCATTAATTGCAGCAGGCTCCACTACCTTTAATGGTTTCGTACGCGCAGACATAATACCACGCATATTGGGTATGCGCTGCTCCGCAACACCTTTCTGGCAACTAACTACAACAGGGAGCGCTACTTCACAAACTTCTTCACCACCTTCAATTTCGCGGCTTACTGTTGCAGTATTTCCACCAATATCAAACTTTGTAGCGAGTGATACATAAGGCATATCAAGCAACTCTGCAATCATACCACCTATGGAAGATCCGTTGTAATCAATTGTTTCTTTACCTGTAAAAATCAAATCATAAGCTCCTTGCTTTGCAACTTCCGAAATTTGAGCAGCTATATAATAACTATCGCTGCTTTCGGCATTAACACGAATAGCTTCATCACCACCAAGCGCTAAAGCTTTTCGTATTATAGGATCGCAATCTGCTCCTCCAACTGTAATAATATGCAGTGCAACAGAAGTATCTTTTTCTTTAAGTTCAATGGCCCTCACAAATGCATACCATTCATCGTAAGGGTTAATAATCCATTGCACTCCACTTTCGTCGAATTTTGTGTTTCCATCCTTAAAAGAAATTTTCGAAGTTGTATCTGGTGTTTTGCTTATGCAAACTAAAATCTTCATGGCAGAGATTTTATTTAAAAATATAAAAAATAGTTGTTTATGCAACTATTTGCAAATATAATATGTAAAGATTACTAACAAAGGTTTGTATAAAAATTTATTTATTAAATTTTGGAAGACGGATTGATTTGCAGACAACTCAAATAAAAAAGGGGTTTCAAAATTATTTGAAACCCCTTTGTATAAAAGCCAAATCTATATATTCTAGTGAACAGAATTTAATGGTTTGAACATAAGTTTACTTCTTAGTGCAAATACATTTGCTGCAGATGTAGTAGTAGTTGTAGCACATGGAGGCGTTAATACAAAATCTTTTAGATCGCGGGCTCTACGCAGAATATCGTTAAACATGCGCAGTGAATTTAATTTGCCGCCACGACCAGCAGCGTCCCTTACCATCATACTATCGTTATCTGGATTATTATCGAAATCTATAGCACCACCGCGCCCTGCAGTTCCTGAAAGAAATCCGGATAGTGTAGCTTCGGTACCAAAAAATACGGGGTCAACATGAGTGAAAAAGGTTTGTAATTCACCAGCATGACAACCTGTACAGGTATTTCTTGAAAAGACATGACGTGCGGTGGTATTTTTTATACGTGCTGGATTATTCTTGGTTTGTATCCCATCCCAGTGATAGATACCAGTAGGTTGCCCAACAGGTTCACCTAGAATCTGTGCATGCCCGCCAAGAAATGGCTGTCCGTTTATGCTGTCAGGAATTACATACGCATCATTAATGATTGGCCTCTTATTATTATTGATCCAGTTAACCATTGCCCTAACATCAGGATTATCAACCTGTGCGTTATACAGATCACGCGGTATCTGACCAACGGTTTTTTGAAAAAGCTTTCTTTCGGGGTCGATCATCAGATTAAATTCTCTGAATTCATATCTTTTAATACTCCCGTCTTCAGGAGCAAACTCAAGCTCATTAGTCCTGATTGCATCCAATGCAATTTTCGAATCCCTTCCCGGAGCAGAACCCCAAAGAGTATAACGGTTAGTAATATCTTCCAATGCAGCATTGTACTCCGGACTACCTAACACAAGATCTTTGAGATCATACCATCTGCGAGCCCAGCTTTGCAAGCTGTCACAATTATTTTTAGAAGTAATACCATATTCAACCACCATGGTCGCCTGTAAAGGTGCTGTGCAGGTACTGTCTATTAAACAAAATGTATAACGCCCTTCTCCGGCAGGTATTCCAGCTGCTCTTTCACGAATATCGAACCTGTTTACAATTGCAGTTAATTTATAAGGAGCAAAGCGCATATCCAATTGACCAGGAGGCGCCCCTGCTGCTTCACTTTTTTCTAACCATGGCGTAATTACTTTATCTGTTATAAGAGGGCGTGGAGGTACTGTATCTCCATTGATCTCTCTTTGTACCTGCCAGTTGTGTAAAAATTTCATTACAAAATCAGATAGCTCAGCATCTGTAGGGTCAACGTCTGCAGAGGATTTTGCAAGGTTCTTCATGATGGTCTTAAATGTCCATGGGCCATCTATATTACCAGTTTGGGTACATGGATTCCAGGTACGGGTGGGATCTTCTACAACAGCCAAATCAGTAATGAAAATACAATTCCTTCTTACAGAATCGATCAGCTCATTTCCACCACCTATAAGATCTGATATAGAAACTGCCTGAACTTTATCAAAAGACTGTGGATCAAATGTACCTCTATTACAATCCTGCGGATTTGCGATTGCTCTATTATAAAATTGCACTTGTGGGCCATTTTTTTTCGCCTCACTATATAAAGACATAGCTGTTTTCCGGAACTCATTTACATCAGCAAAAATTTTGGTAGTGAAAATACCATCGCCTGCGACTTTATCAAATCCCTGGCCATCATCTCTTAAAACAAGCTGTTCTCCATTATTGTCAACAGTAATTGATGTTCCTGAGTAGTTTTCAAAAGAGTAAACGGCCATTAACAAGAGGTGATAATTATCGCCAGGTATTTTTTGCACAAGAACATCTTCTGCCGGTGGGTTACGATCTGTAGTGCCATCAAATCCATAATTATCATCTGCCAGATATGCAGCGTAATCATTGTCATCTACCCATGGCAATGCTGTATTATTTGTTGAAAATATTCTGGAGAATGCAGGATCACTGGTTTTGCCTGATTGTTTATTCCTGTCCCAGGAAATAAAAGCAAAAGTCAACAAAGCAATTCCAAAAACAATGATCGTTTGTTTTGAAGTTTTCATAGTTAAATAGTTGGGTCTACAAAAATTTAAAATAGTCTGGGTTGATTTTTATACAACACTAATATTGATCGATCATTGGAGATTGGACTTTCTTAGCAGTTAATGATTCTGGAATGCCAGTAATTTATACATTAAAAACCGCTTGCAGGAATTGCTATTATGCTGTTTAGATTGAGCTATAGTTTTAGTAATGGTTTGTTTAACATTAAAGCACTTAGCTTTTCAACGCACTAAAAGCAATGTCACGAAATTGAGGAATAAAATCGAGTTTACTCTGATAAACAGCTTAAAAAATTTAAATGTACCCTTGTAAAAACCTGAAAATTTTCTAAAAATTAATTGCACAACTTTGCTTTAAACAACAACAAATGAATAATGAAATCATCTTTACATGAATATTACTGATCACAAAATTTGCCTGTTGATCAAAATTCTTAAGCACACCGTATTTTATTTGCTCATTAGAAAAAAAGCCCTGAAGTGTGCGACGCAACGAAAGCCTGATAACTATTATAAAGCCCGGATCATAAAAATTTTATAAATGCAGTTATTTTGGCGAAGGCATACTAAACTTTTTTAAAGTCAAATTAACCATTGATTTAAATTTTTTCAACTCATCCTGCTGCTGTTTGATAAAACTGTTTTCGGAAAGCAAGCCTACAACATTGTTCATTTCTTCTTCTGAATCGTAAACCATGCTACGGAATGGATTAGTATAATCTTTTGCTCTTGACTCTTTTATTTTAGCGGCTATCCATTCTTTGGTTGTAATAAGTTCTGCGAGAATTGTAATTATATCATTACCGGAAAGCTTCTTAGCTGTTAATGCCTTAATTTCAAGCAGAGCAGCAATAGCATGGGCTGTTTTATTTGTAACATAACGGGTAGCCATCTCATCATAAACGCTGTGCAGCTGATCCCATGAATTAATTTTATTTTCTTTTACCCTTTGACGAATCAGTGCAACATCTTTTTTCAGCAATAACTGTCCGCCGGCATTCAGCCATTCTGAGCGACTGCCCGCTTTAGGCAAAACTTCTTTTACTGCTTCAAAAGAAGTCGCATTATTTTCTTTAATGAGATTAAACAAATGCAGGGCACCATAATAGGTGATCATCTGTTCAAACAAGTTATAAGATTGCTGAACTTTTATAATGACGGTTTTGCGTTTGTGATTTTCAAAACCTTCAGCTAAAATCTCAAGTTCATCAATAATAGCATCATTATTTTTCAGTAGCTGCTTACCTTTTTTACTGCAATCATCATTATTAATGCTGGTATCTGGATTTTCTTTTTTATAAAAAGCACGTCCTGTAAATAATTCCAGCATCTTCATCGCATCAAACATTTCATTCACAGTATCAGGTGCCAGGTAATCATATTCCATATTCTGAATGGGTTGAATACGCTTGTCCCTATCTCCATACTTCCATGCATTACGTGCCAAAGCATACATATTATACATGAACCAGTACCCGGGCATTACCGTAAGAAAATCTTTACTGCTATCAATACTTACCAATGAAAAAGGTATTGGAATATTCAATTCGTAGGAGTAATCCGCTTTTGCAAGAATAGTAAAGCTGGCAAATTTAGAATTATGCTTCAGGCTTACACATAAGCCCGGCCAGAAACCACGGCCTGCAACGATCTCTCCATCTGCAGCCCTTGAGTTATGATTAGAGCCAATAGTAGCACCCGCAGGAATATTACTCTGTCCCATTACCAATGCTGCACATAAAAAAGAGTTATTATGATGCTGTTCATGTGCAGGAAAAATAAGAGAATTCAATACTTCGCAACAGGAGATGGTTGCATTATTCCCGAGATAAGAATTGATAAGCCTTGCGCCATATTTCAATTGCGAGTTGCTGGCCATAACAAACCTTACTGCCTTAACACCATAAAATATCCTGCAGCCAAAACCAATGATACCATTTACCAATTCGCACCCTTCGCCTATCTGAGATATACCTTCTGGCCCCGAATTAATGGTAAGGTTCTTTAATTTATTAGCACCTTTTATATACGCATCACTGCCGATCCAAACATCTTTTATAATGGCGCAGTTCTTTATCACGGTTCTGTCGCCGATCTTACCATAATAGCCGCGTTCTTTTTTGAATTGCCTTTCGGTGAATATTTTAAATTGTTCCAATAACTTTTCATCGTCACGATACTTACTCCACAACCACGCATCAGCAGGCAACATATCATTAAAAGGAATAACACTGCGTCCACCATTTTCATTACATATCTCCATCCATATACGCACAGACTCCGGCTCGCCTTCTTTTACTATACCAATACCAAACTTTGCATGATCGGTAGTAATCAATTCATTTACATTTACAATGATCACCTCATTACCTATTACATAATGCGATAAATAATTTACATTATCCACCACTACATTATCGCCAAGATCGCAACTGATGATAGTGGAATTATATAAACCCACCACATATTTCATATCACTAAACTCCAGGTAACAGGGTTCCAGTTTGCCAATACGCACCAGGCCAAAAAATTTACAGTTCCTTACCAGTTCAGGATTGAATGCATCGCTCACCAATATCTTGTTCCAGTCGTCACTTGCATTGCGGTTCTTAACCAGCGCCTCAATTTCATATGCTGTAAGGTTGCGGTATTCAATGCCGCTGCGATTCTGTACCTCACGCAGGTAATATTCATCTTTACCTTTTGGTAGATATTCAGGTTTTATAAAATTGTAACCCAGTTTATCAATTGAGCTTTTCTTTATATTATTCTGCGCCATTGTTTGTAGTGTTTTTATGAGCCAAACGAAAATACAGCTATTAAGCTTTCGTTGCGTCGCACTCTTGTACTGTGGAAATTTCTGTTGAACTGTTGAAATTATATTGTTATAGCGGCATTCCATAGCGTAAACGGGAAGCGTACTTCTAGTTAAGGATAATGGTTAACGGAGGGGTGGTGGATGATAGGCTGATTTTCAGGAATAAGAAAACTATTATATTGCGTGTAATAGCTTTAATTAATATGGGACAAAAAATGACAAGATTTGAAAAGATAAATGTTTTCAATATTATATTGACATTACTTCTCAGCGCTATCGCAGTAATGTTATCGTATAACTCATACAGGATTAGCGAGAATACATTCACTCTTTCAGAAAAAGTAGACAGGCTAAATATGGCTCAATCGGAAATTGAGTTAAAAAGTTCAGTATTTGCATTGTTTACTACAATTGACATGTTAAGGCAAAATGACGCCGAAGGAAAGAATTTAGACAAATGCATTAAATCGTTGACTGAAATGAAAACAATCCTAGAATCTCAAATGAAAAATATTTACTTAGCTCAGAACAGTGATTTGTCAGAATTATGGGTTGAACTATATTCTAAAACTAACTTTGACATTAAATTTTTAGAAGAAGGACTGAAAGCTAATACAATAGTTTCTGGTGTGAAAGACATTATTATAGAATTAGAAAGTCAAGCCAAAGTAATTTTTGATACTTTTCTTGACCATAGCAAAAAGAGTGACTAAATAATGAATTATCGCTACGGGTTGGTGCCCCTCATCAACCAGAAATAAAAATTACTAAAACAATATGGAAACAAAAGCACTTTTCAAATATCAACTTCTCTGTTTAGCGCTGTTGTTTGCACAATGTGCATCAGCACAAAAAACTTCGACGCAGGTTGATACATTGCTTGTTGGCACATGGCAGGGAACTTCCATTTGCCAGGTAAAGAATTCTCCATGCCATGATGAAGTTGTGGCGTATCACATCTCAAAAGGAAACAGTGTTGATAGCTTCACCATACAGGCAAATAAAATTGTAAATGGTGTGGAAGAAGATATGGGAACATTGCATTTTGGTTATAATGGAAAAACAAACCAGCTTGTTTCAAATGAATATAACAGCAACTGGACATTTACTATAAGCGGTAGAAAGATGTCCGGTATCTTACTTCATAAAAATGAAACATACCGCATAATAAAGCTGGAGAAAAAATAGAAAGCTTAATAGCAACCTGAATATTGATTCAACTGTACAAGCGTGCGACGCAAGTAAAGCACAATAGCAGCAATGAAGCCGGGCTCCAAAAAAATTCTTTAATGGTATTACGAACCTGCGTAGATAATAAGTGCCAATCCGGTTATAAAAAATAAGAACATGGCGGTTACAAAGCCATCGGTGCCTGCGGGTGATTGTTTAAATTCTTTCCAGATAAATACGCCCCATAGTGCTGCGATCAAAGTAGCACCCTGCCCAAGGCCATAAGAAATAGCAGCGCCTGCTTTACCTGCTGCAATAAGATTGAAAGAATTGCCGAGGCCCCAGATCAATCCACCCAGCACACCAACCATATGCGTTTTAAATTTTCCTTTGAAATAATCTGTATAAGAAACTGGTGCACCTTCAAACGGCCGCTTCATTAAAATGGTGTTGAATAAAAAGTTGCTTGCTAATATTCCAATAGAAAAAATAAAGACCGCGGTATAAGGTGTCATCTTTCCAGCGGCTGGTTGTTCAAAATTTTCAAGATCCATTGATGCTGCAATAAAGCGATAGAAGAAAGACATTAACACACCGGCGATCAATGAAATAATAATTCCTTTCCCGGAAACTTTTTGATTAGCATTACTGATCCTCCTGTATGCAATAGCATTGATTATAATAGCGATCATCACTAACGCAACACCAAGAAATAAATAAGTAGGATCTCCTTTTTGGGACGCAGCATAATTTACTATTACACCAAGTACCAGCGCTAATCCAATGGCTATAGGGAAAGCTACCGCCATACCTGCCATTGCAATAGCTGCGGAGAATAAAATGTTTGCTGCATTAAAAATTATGCCGCCAAGAAATGCGCTGCCGATGTTTGCACTGTCTGCCTGTTGCAGATCATCCATAAAACTTCTGCCTTTATCTCCTGTGCTGCCTAATGTAAGTGCGGACACTACAGAGAATAATACAATGCCAATTACATAATCCCAATAGAACAATTCAAAGCGCCAGGTTTTTTCTGCAAGCTTTTGTGTATTGGCCCATGAGCCCCAGCAGAGCATGGTAATTATGCAAAAGAATACAGCAACACCGTAAGATTCTACAATAAACATATGGCAGTATTATAGTGATAAATAAATTGCTTACTATGTATCGCTCACTTCATTCATCACATCAGCATGTTGGAAATTATATAAAGTTCATTTATTTCTTTATATCATCGAGGTTTACGCCGAGTAATTGTTGTGCAATCTGTTTCAGGCTGTTGTAATCACCGGTTAAGTGGCAGGTTGTTTGCCTGTACTCTCCGGTTTCGCCTTTCTTTAATTCCATTGCCGGGGATGAAGATTCTATTTCAAAGAATGGGCCCATTTGTGTGCCATCTGCTAACGGACCGTCATTGTAAGAATTAATAACATCACCTTTATAAGGTTCTTTTTGCAATTCCCATTTACTGTTTACATAAGGTGCATCTTTATGTACCTGCGGTATAACAATCGTCAATACATTTTTTTCAAAATCAAAACCTGCTGCAATGGGTTTTGCGATTGTTGGTGATAAACCAATTTTACTCCTGAATTTTCCATCGCAGGTAAAATACAGTACACTGTCTTTTACCTGTAAACGCTCTGCAGGAATGCTGCCAAAATAATTATCTGTTATAAAACTTCTTGCATTGGTAACCGGTGTAAATGGAATGATGACAACGGTTTTAGGAGAAGGTGTAAACATTCCCAACAACCATATTGATAATAAGCCTTTGCCTTTTGTCCAGTCAGTATTGCCAATGTTGGTAAGCTTATTTACGGTCTCATAGCCAACCATTTTTATATTTGGAGGAATTGTTGTTTGTAGTTTACCGGCAACATCCTTTTTGTTCAACAGATTAATTGTTCTTTCAATATTTATATTGAATACATTGCCGCTATAATTTGTAAGCTGTGCTTTCTTTGTAAATGTTGCAGACGATCTTGAGAACTGGTCAAGATTAAATGTTACGGTATCTATCAATGCTGGTACTTGCCAGTGATTGATATTAAATGAATCCCCACCTTTAAAAAAGATGGAGTATTGCCCTCCTTCCGGACCAAGCCAAAGTCTTTCTTCACCACCAAATGGATTGAATTGTTTTTTCTTTTGATCTCCGCCAATCAAACTATAGTTGAGCCAGCCAAAGCTTGTACCGCTATCTCCATCTGCCGTACTGGTTATAACACGGCCCTGGTAATCTGCAGACAATAATACCCTTGAAACACTATCCTCACTTACGAGTTCAAAGGCGCCAATGATATTTTCTTTCAGAAAATTCTTATCGTAGCCATAAGTGTGGTTTACAGGAATAGAATCTTTTGCTGTGGCTTTTTTTTCGGGTGTAGTGTTGCAGGCAACTGCTAAAAAACAAGCAGCAATTATCAGTGTAAAATATTTCCTTGCATTCATACGCTTCTATCGTTGTAAGTAAGGCAGGCAGTAGCTGCCGCTTTTGAATATCTTTCAAATATACGGTTCTACCGTTTCCAACATCATCATTTTGGAAGGATTGTGTATGAATTGTAATTGCGACTTATGTAGAATATTTTTCAAGGCGCTGAAAAGTGCGACGCAACAGAAGCTTCATGCATGTACTGCACTATGGCTCATAAAAAGAATTCAGAAAATTATATCGCTTTAAATTGTTTATCCGAAATCTATTTCTGTATTGTCGCCAATATTAAGGCTGCGGCTGAGACCTTTTACACTGGCATCGCTGCCGATAAGAGAATTGTCTAAAACAACTTCGTATAAATTAGTGTAAGAACCAATGATGCTGTCGCGAAGAATAGAATATTGCACTGTTGTATTGGCGCCTACCGCTACATGCGGGCCTATAATGGCATTCTTTAAAATACAACCCGGGCCAATACTTACAGGCGGAACAATGATTGAGTTTTCGTTCTGTACGCTTTCATGAATTTTACCACCAAACTTTTTTAGCAATGTGGCATTGCTTTCCAGCAGGGTTTCTTTTTTACCACAATCGAACCAGTTCTTTACCTTGAATGGTTTAAACCTTGCGCCACGTTTTATCATGCAGTCAAGTGCATCTGTAAGATTATACTCGCCATATGTTTTTATATCTTCTGTAAAAAGATGATGCAGGCACTCAAATAAAAAATGTGTTTCTTTTATTTTATACAAGCCCACAAGCGCCATATTACTTTTTGGAATGGAAGGCTTTTCCACCACATGTGTAATGAAACCTTCGTCACCAATTTCTGCAACACCAAAACTGCGTGGGTCATCTACTTTTTTTACACCGAGCATGCTATAACCACTATCCATTATTTCTTTTACATCATAATCGCAAATGGTATCACCAAGCACCACGAACACTTCATCATCGCCAACAATATTTTTGGTAAGCTCAATAGCGTGGCCCGTGCCCTGTCTTTCATTTTGATAAACAAAATGGCAATGAAGATCAGGATAAGTTTGCTTTACATAATCCTGGATTTTTTCGCCGAGATAACCAACGATAAAAATAAATTCATTTATGCCTGCGGTGTGTAACTGGTCTACAATAAAACTAAGAATCGTTTTACCTGCAATAGGTATTAATGCTTTTGGTTGTGTATATGTATGTGGCCGCAGCTTTGCGCCTGCACCCGCCACTGGTATAATAGCTTTCATTTGGAGGTCATATTTTATCTGCTAATCTCTCTGTTGCTAACTGCTCAAATCGAGGGCGTGAAATTAGGGAAAACTACTGTAACTGAATCAAATGTTAATAATGGAGTGAAGAACGAGTATGCTTTTAATCTTTTTTGGACCCTACTGCATTGCAGGTAGCATCGATCGTTGCGTCGCACTCTTGTACTGCATACAGAAATTCAAAATCAAAAAAAACTTCAGGTTTTTAAGTTTACTCATTATTGTTCAGGAATTGCTCTACTGGTTGTTGTGAATGCAAACGGTTTGTTAAGCTGTTGTTTAGTGAAAGAAACATTTATGTAATTTTTTTAATGTACACATCTATAATCAAAACAAAGAAATATGAAAAAAATAATAACAGCAATTGCAATCATCATGTTTGCATCCCAGGTTATAGCACAGGAACAGAAACCAGTTCAAAGAACAATATCTGTAAGTGGTTCATCTGAAACAGAAGTAGCGCCTGATGAAATTTATGTACAGGTTGATCTGCGTGAATACAATAAAAAGAATGGTGACAAAATAGATATTACTACTATCAAAAATAATTTTCTTGCAGCTTGTAAAAGTATTGGTCTTACAGACAAAGATGTTACCGTACAAAGCTACCAGGGTTATGACCAGAATTACTGGATGACCAAAAAGAATAAAAAACAAAACCCTGATATGAAAGCAGGCATCAGTTACTGGGTTAAAGTAAATAATGTTTCAAAACTTGATGAATTGGTTGATGAAATGGATGATGAAGCCACACAAAACTTTTTATTGCAAAAGCTGAATACAGCAAAATGGATGACTTGAAAAAAGACATGAAGATTGCTGCTGTAAAAGCTGCAAAGGATAAAGCCATTTATCTTTCAGAAGCGGTTGGAGAACATATTGGCCAGGCTATTAGCATCAATGATCCTGTAGAAATTGATAATACACCAAGACCTTATTACGCAAATATGACCATGAAACTTACGGAAGACAATGCAGTTACACCAGCACTCGATGTTGATTTTAAAAAAATAAAAGTAAGATTTGAAGTAAGCGTTGTATTTGCTTTACAATAAAAAGTGCTCCTTGTAAAAGCGCCGGCTATTATAGCTGGTGCTTTTTATTGGAAATAATATTTTCCAAAGTCCATTCAACTTTTTTACTAAAAGGATGTTGCCTTACATCGCAATCATCTTTCGTACAAATACTGCAGGAAAAATCGAGACAGCCATCTGTGTGTACAAACATTTCTATGGCATCTCCAAACTCAGCTTTTATTAAAGCAGTAAGCATGTCTATTTCAAGATGCGCCTCATGTATATTCATGTACCAGGGAACAGTAAGATGACAATCAATATGCAATACACTGCCGTATTTTATTACGCGGAGATTATGCATATCTACCCAGTTGGTGCGCCTGTTCTTATTTAAGAGAATCACCAAACGCTGGAGGAGTTCCATATCAGCTTCATCCATTATACCGGCAAGCGATTTACGGATGATCTTATAACCATTGTACATGATGAATAAACTCATAATGAGTGCAACCACTTTATCCAGCCATAAAAGCTGTGTAAATAGCATTATTATGAGTGTGGCAATAATAATAAGTGTTGACCATGTATCTATCTGTAAATGTTTTCCACTTGCCTGCAGTGCCAGTGAATTATTTTTTTTTCCGATATTAATACATATATATCCTGCTATATAATTTACAATAGCGGTTATGGCTACAACATATAAGCCTGTATCTAGTTGCTCTAAAGATTTATGCTGAATAAAATTCTGCAGTGTTTCATAAAGTATCAAAAAACCAGCGGCAATAATTAATGCTCCTTCTGCAGCAGCGGAAACAAATTCTGCTTTTCCATGGCCATAAGGATGTTCTGTGTCTCTTGGCTTGGCGGCTACAAACAAACTATATAATCCTATAAAACCAGCGAGTACATTAACAATACTTTCCAGCGCATCTGAAAGGATAGCAAGCGATGATGTTAAATAATACGCAATGATCTTTGCAACAAACAACACTACCGATAATAATGTTATCCATTGCTGCACACGAAAGTTTTGTTTGGCTGAATTCAAAAGAGAATGTTTGCGGTAAAATTAATCAGTTGAAGACAAGATGCAACTGCATTTATTATTTGTTATATAAAAGGTTTAAAATTTGTGGGAAATCTTTTATCTGCTGAGACCAAAACCCAACGTACAAGAGTGCGACGCAACGAAAGCTTAATAGCAGCCATAAAAGTTTGGCTCACAAAAAAAATTATACGTCTGCTTTTTCTTTACTTTTTTTCTTAAAGAGACGGAAATAAAATTCTTTGTTGAACAGTTGGGAATCACGCATGGCTTTATAAGTGAGAAACAAACCGATGGGAACAAGAACCAAAGTTGATAACCACATACCTGTAAACACACTGGTGACGCCCTCTTTTGCAAATTTTTCGCCAAACGTATTGAGCATATTGAACAACACAAAAAACGCAATGGCAAATATCAGTGGCGTGCCCAGCCCACCTTTGCGGATAATGGAGCCAAGCGGCGCTCCAACCATAAACAACACAATGCATGCAAAAGAAAGTGTGAGTTTACGGTTCCATTCGATCCAATGCTTGCGTATCATTTCCTGCCTGCTGCTATATTCTGAAGCCATTAATTCTACCTGACCTTTACCACTGTTGAGGCTTGAAATAGCGCCATCAAAAACTGTCATGCGCAATGAATCGGGAATAATGGAATCAAAAGTTTTTATCTTGTTATCTGCCTGTACTTTTTTTACAGTAGACCAGGAGCTGTCTTTGTATCTCAAAAAACTAAGGAACGTTTTTAGATCTTTTTGCGATCGTGTGTAAAAAACTTTATCGGCAGCTTCAAATGAGTCTAGTGCAATATCAATCTGGCGCAGGCTCAGCATTTTTGGATCGTATTTAAAAAGGCTGTCTTCTGTTTTATTGAACATAAAAGTACTGAGGTCGAATTCTTTCTTGTAGGTTTTAAACCCGAGCCTTATAAATTCTGTATTGGGAGAATAACGGTTACCGTTTTCCTGGTAGTTCCATCCATTGTGTAATTCAAATTCAAGAAAACGCTGATCTGGTGTAATGCGCATAACACCGCTTTGTGCAACCATAAAATGATCCTGCAGGCTATAATTCTTTTCATAAATAATTACGTTATGAATAGTGCTGTCATCCGCATCTTTTTTTCCGATCTTGATCACATAGCCATCTATCTTATCATAAAAAATACCTTCCTTAATATCAAAGGCAGGTTTCTTAACAATGATATCGTATTTAAGTGCATTCAGTTTTAGATTGGCAACAGGAATAATATTGTTGGCGAAAAGAAATGCAATTCCGCTGAGCATGATTGTTGCAATGAGCAATGGCCGCATAAAACGTATCAATGGTATACCTGCGGACTTTATAGCAACGAGTTCAAAAGTTTCACCAAGATTACCAAATGTCATGATTGAAGAAAGCAGTAATGCAAGCGGTAAAGCAAGCGGCACCCATGTTACAGCCACCAGGCCTGTCAGGTAGGCAAGTGTACCCATATCAAGCCCTTTACCTACCAGGTCATCAATGTATAGCCAGAAAAACTGCATGGTAAGCACAAAGAGTGCAATCAAAAAAGTGGCAAGAAAAGGGCCAGTAAACGACCGTAAGATGAGTATATCAAGTTTTTTTACCACTTTGCAATCTTATTGTTTATTATGGTGCCAGCAAATGTAAAGCTTTCAAAAAATGAATTATCACTCGTTTGTGATGAAGCATTTATTTTAACAAAGAACAACATTATTGATAAAGTTTACAAACTCTTTGGTCAATTAAGCATGGAGTTTACTAACAAGCTTCAACAAAATAACAGCATTCCGGAGCCAGAAATATTTTTGCAGGCACCAAAGATCTATAAAGGAGAACAATATAAATCGCTGCCTTATGTAATGCTTGATCAGCCCAGGTGCTTTAACAGCAATGATGCTTTTGCTATACGTTGTTTTTTCTGGTGGGGAAATTTTTTCAGCATTACACTGCATCTTGGCGGTAAGTATGCAAGCTTGTATAGCCATTCAGTTATCAGAACAATAGATGAAAATAATATGCACGATTGGTATTATTGTATTAACGAAAACCAATGGCAGCATGACTTTGGAGAACACAACTACACGATCATTACAAAAGATAATATAAAGACAATTACAGCTATAAAAAAAGATTTTTTTAAGATATCAAGAAAAATTCCTTTGATACAATGGGATAATGCTTATGATTTTTATCTAAACAATTTTTCCGCAATTCTTTCTATGCTGAATACACAATAATATTGAAAGTAATTTTTTGAGCCGGGTTTTTGAATAAGCTTTAAACTTTCGTTGCGTCGCACTCTTGTACAGAAGGCATACAACTCAGCAAATCAAGGACAGACATCGTAAAAATATTTTGTTACGAATGTTTTTTTGCACAACTAAAAATTGCAGTACAAATTAATTCCCCAATCTGTGAAATAATTCTTTCACCTGGTAATCCCACAATTGGGTTTGGTCTTTGATGTCGGGCTTCTCTGCAAAATCTTTAATAATAAGGATCGTTTGGTTGGATATCTCGGTCTTCTCAATACGAAATTCAAAATATTCATCTTTGGAAGAATGTAACCAATGATATTTTATAAACTTGTCCTGTTCTTTTTCTACTACCTGCGCTTTTTCAACAGCAGCGCCATTCCAGGAAAAAATAAATACGTGGTCGCGTTCATCTACTTTATCAGCAAACCATTCCTGCATGCCTGCAGGAGTTGATAAGAACTCATACAAAATTGAGGGCGAGCACCTTACGGGATATTCAAGTGTAAATAGTTGCTTTTTTGCCATTATGCTTCTTTTATACTTCCAATAGCTTGGGGGTTGCAATAATATTAAATAATTGACAGGTTAAAAAACTTTTTAAAAATCACACACTATATAGTGATTTTAAAACAAATTTTCCAACGTGTTTTTACCTAAAAAATATGTGAAAAATCACATGAAATTTTTTTGGCATATATACAGGAATTACTCTAACTTGGTGTTACTTCAGTAATTCCTCCCCCAAACCAGATTTTTATGGCATCTAAAAATTGTTGACCCTAAAAACAAATTATCATGGCAATGCGTCAATTAAAGATCACGAAGTCAATTACAAATCGTGAATCTCAAAGCCTTGAAAAGTATCTGCAGGAAATCGGTAAAGTTGAATTGCTAAGTGCAGAGGATGAAGTAAGTCTTGCGGTAAGTATCAAAAAACATGATCAAAATGCACTTGACAGGCTTGTCAAGGCAAATCTCAGGTTTGTAGTCTCTGTTGCAAAACAATATCAAAATCAAGGTCTGTCTTTGCCAGACCTAATAAATGAAGGGAACCTGGGCTTAATAAAAGCTGCTTTACGCTTTGATGAAACGAAAGGATTTAAATTTATTTCTTATGCCGTTTGGTGGATCCGCCAAAGTATTTTGCAATCTCTTGCCGAGCAGAGCAGGATTGTAAGGTTGCCACTTAATAAAGTTGGGTTAACAAACCGGATAAGCAAAGCTTATCAGCAATTGGAACAAGAATTTGAAAGAGAACCCACAACCGATGAACTTGCAGAACTCTTGCATATTGAAAGAGAAGAAGTTTCATCGGCATTGAATGTAGCCAACAGACACCTGAGTATGGATACGCCCATTTTTGAAGGGGAAGAAAATACCTTGGCAGACATACTTGAAAACCCAAATGCTGAAAAAGCGGATTACTATATAGATCATTGTGAGTCTTTAAAAACTGAGATCGAAAGATCACTTGAAACACTTTCTCAACGACAGAAGGAGGTAGTATGTTATTTCTTTGGCATTGGGCAGGAAGACGCTCTAAGCCTTGAAGATATTGGTCATAAATTCAATCTAACAAGAGAAAGAGTAAGACAAATAAAAGACAAAGCAATAACGAGATTAAAATCAACAAGTCGTTGTAAATTATTAAAGGTATATTTAGGTTAATGTTTTTCGTTTTAAATAAAACCCATGTTTTTTAGCATGGGTTTTTTATTTCAATAACATAAAAGCTGCATTAATTACGTTTATCTATAAACATTCTGTAAAAAGAGCAATGACTTTTTAAGTAGAAGATTATTGATTGATGGCTTGTTTGCTTTTAAAAAACAATACATTTACAGTTAGTGTCAGCTTATGCAAAAAATTTTACTTTTATTTTACTTTGTTTGTAACGTTTTCGTCACTACTGCACAAAACCCTGTGATAGTAGGCGACTGTACCGTTACTTACAATATTAGTGGAAATGACGCGGGCACAAATAAAAACCTGGCCGGCGCTACCAAAAATCTTTATATCAAAGGAAAGTTATCCAGGGTAGATCTAAACAGTCCGGGTTTTAAACAATCTGTTATATACGATAACAAAACAGGCACGGCAGTTATTTTGAAGGAAGTTGGCTCAGAAAAATATAAGTCGGTCTTTACTGCCGAACAATGGAATAATGAAAACAAAAGATTTGAAGGAATAAGGATTACCCCAACAAATGAAAAGAAAACAATACTGGGTTACGAATGTGAAAAAGTAATTGTTACATTAAGGGATCGAAGCTCTTACAATATGTATTGCGCTTTAGCCATTTTGCCTTCTGCAACTGAGAACCCCTATCAATTCAATAATATGCCTGGTTTTGTACTTGAATACGAAACTTCCTCAGGCTCGAATACATCAAAAATAGTTTATACTGCCACCATGATAAATTTTAATCCCGTTCCCGCTTCGAAATTTGAAATACCATCTACAGGTTATAGGCTTTTAAAATAAATAATCATTTTCACTCAATATAGAATTTCGCTCAATATAGTATAGAAAACGACAGTGTGCGACGCTACAAAAGATGGGGTAAAAATAATAGCTGATTAAAAAAATTAATGAGCAGTAGGAGCTTTTGGCGTAACAAAGCGGGGCACTTTTACAGAATATTTATAGGGATAAATAAAAGTAGTATTGCCACGTTCCAGCCTTATCATTGATGTAACCTGAATCTGATCTCCTGTATTTTGTTGAGACAATTCCGTAGTACCTTTATAATGAAAGGTATTTATTCTAAGAGAAGACAAAGAATAAGCTTTACTTACAGAACTTAGATTCTTAAGGCTGAATTTATCTTTCGAGCCATCAGAATTGCCAGTAAAGGAACCATATACAACCTGTACAGTAAGTATGCATACAACTGCTGCAAAGTATTTAGTGTATTTTAGCCCTTTTCCCATTAATTCAAAGTTACATTGCTAAAAATCGTTAACAAAATATTTTCTTAATTAATTAACGATGGAAAGTAAAAATTGTTACAAATATTATTGGAATTTTAAAAAAACTGACTACTTTACAGAAACCTATCACAATATGCAGGAAAATCATTCACGTGAAGACCGGGATGAACTTAATGAACTGCTGCGCCAATATCAAAATCTACGCTCAGGCAAAAGTCATGCGTTTCTTGAAGAAGATGCTTTCGAACGCATTATTGATTATTTTGATGAGAGGGACGATATGTCCAAAGCTATGCAGGCAGCAGATACGGCTCTGGAATATTTCCCATTTTCCTCCCAGTTATTAATCAAAAAAGCCGATCTTTTGATTGCCACCAGATATTATCGTGAAGCGTTAGAAAAACTGGAACAGGCATCTCTTTTTGACAAAAATGATATTAATATTTATATTCTAAAAACAGACGCATACCTGGCATTAGACGAGCAGGAAAAAGCGGTAGAGTTGTTAGAAGAAGCATTGGTAATGTTTGACGGGGAAGAGAAAGTAGATCTCTTATTCGAGTTAGCTGATGTTTACGACGATTATGAAGAATTTGATAAAGTGTTCGACTGCCTTAAAATGATCCTTGAAAAGGAACCTACAAATGAAGAAGCCCTTTATAAAATCTGTTTCTGGACAGATTTTACCGGGCGCAATGAAGAAAGCATTCGCCTGCATCAATCCATCATTGAAGATTTTCCATACAGTGAATTGGCATGGTTTAACCTTGGTGCAGCCTATCAGGGTCTTAAATTATATGAAAAAGCAATTGATGCCTATCAATATGCAGTGGTAATAGACGAAAAATTTGATTACGCTTATCGCAATATGGGCGACGCCTACATAAGATTGCGCAAATACAAAGAAGCCATTGAAACCCTGGAAAAAGTGCTGGAATTAACCCGCCCCGAAGAAGTAATTCATGAAGCTATCGGGCATTGCTATCACCGGCTTGGGAAATATGCACAGGCACGTTTTAATTACCGTAAGGCTTCCCACATGAACCCCGATGACAGCAAACTTCATTATAAAATTGCACTAACCTATATCAATGAAGAACAATGGAACAGGGCGCTTAGCTCTCTTGAGCAGGCCATGCGTATGCACCGGCATATCCCAGAATACAATCTGGCCATGGGAGAATGTTATATGCATCTCGAAAAGTACAGGGAAGCTATTCAATACTTTAGTGTGGCAGTTCGCGTAAGACCAAAAAATGTAAGTGGGTGGGACTCGCTTATACGCTGTCTTTACAAAGCTGGTCACTATGATGAGGCCGCCCGTCAGTGTCTTGCTGCAAAGCAGGCTACAGAAAATAAACCTGTTTTCGCTTTTCTATACAGCGCAGTGCTGTTTGCATCAGGTAAATCCAAGGAAGCATTGCTGCATCTTGAAGAAGGGCTTAGTAAAGCTCCAAAACTTGTAAAGAAATTTATCGAATTAAATCCTTCAATACTTCAAAATAATAACGTGGTAGATATGCTGGCAGCCTATAAGAAAAAGAAGAAAATATAATTCAGTTCTTTGCTTACCAGCTGCATTATTACTATTAATCTTCGTTGTGTCACTCACTTGTACGTTCCGTTCTTTGCACAGCATATCAGCACATGTTATCTCTTCATAACCTCAAATAAAAATTTCTTTTTTTTTAAACTTACCGCAACTTTGCAATTCATACATAAAAAATTTTATGAAGAAAATTATGCTTCTCATATCCTGTATCCTAATAATTGCAATAACCTCCAATGCGCAGGATAGTACCGCTAAAAAAACGAAAAAAGAAAAAGTGCAAAATCATGTGCAGAACATGGATAGTACTCAGAAACAAAACCTAAAAGATAGAGGCATCACAAAAGAAAATCTGAAAGATCTTGATCTGTCAGAAGATCAAAAAAAGCAAGCAGACAACATTCTTACAGATACTAAAAAATCCAAAGAAAAAATAAAGAATGATGCATCTCTTTCCGACTCACAAAAAGAAGAAAAGCTTAAAGAGATCGATAAAGATGCCAAAAACAAAATAAACGCCATGCTTACACCAGAGCAGAAACAAAAAATAAAAAAGAAGAAAGAAAAGAGCAAAACAGGCGGTCAATAAATTTATAGCATATAGCTCTCAAAAGCATAAAGCCATCCAATTGAGATGGCTTTATGCTTTTATTTAAATTATTTTTGATTATGGATCGCATACAAAAACTACTCGACTTTCTACAAACCTCTCCTAACGATAATTTCCTGAAACATGCATTGGCACTGGAATATATCAAAATCAACGATCCTGCTAAAGCAAGATCGTTATTCGAAGAAATACTTACAAAAAGTCCTGATTATGTTGGCTCCTATTATCAACTCGCCAAATTATTAGAACAAACCGGCGAAAAAGAAAATGCTATTACCTGGTACGAAAAAGGAATGGTCGCCGCAAAAAAAGCTGGCGACGATCATGCCTATAAGGAACTGCAAAGTGCTTACGAAGATTTGGTTTATTAAATAAATTCTTTTCTTACATTAGCATTCTGCGGAAATAGCTCACCTGGTAGAGCGACAGCTTCCCAAGCTGTAGGTAGCGGGTTCGAGTCCCGTTTTCCGCTCAATAAAAAATCCGCTCACTTTGTTGAGCGGATTTTTTTATGCTTTTGTATTATTTATTTTTTCTGTTACGCATTTGTTCCCGCATCTTTTCATCCATTTCTTTTATTTTTTTTACCTGGTCTGTTGTAAGGCCTGCTTTTTTATAACGTTCATACATTTCCTTCTTTATCGCTTCCATCTTGCTCTTTTTATCATCATCGCTCAATGATTGATCCTTCATTACATCCTTCACCTTCGGTTGCATTTCTTCCCTTATTGCCATCACAGAATCAATCTGTACATCAGAAAGGCCAACCGAATCTTTCAGATTTTTCTTCATCATCTCTTTCATCTGTCCCTTTTGCCCCCCGTTACCACCCTGTGCAAATAACTCCGTTCCTGTAAAAAAAAGCGCAGCAGTAAAAACAAAACATACCATAAACTTTTTCATAATTATTATTTGTTTAGATTGACAAGACTTGTTTAAACAAGTTTAATCAAAAAGCATGCTCAACAAAACATTCTCCATTTGGCAGCCAATATTATCTTATTGTTTAACAAAACGGAAGGTGGATTTTGGTTACCGGCTTTTTGTATTTCATGGCGCCGCCTGTTGTGAAAACCTATTTATTTAAGACGAGAAGCTTTGCTGTTGTCTTCGCTATGATGAGTTACAATTCTACAGTACAAGTGAGTGACACAACCGGCGATGCCATGAAATGCTACAGCTAATAACAAAATAATTATTGCAGCATTCAGGCAGTAAATACTGTACCAAAATAGAAAATAAAAAACCCCGCTCTTTTAAGCGGGGCTTATATTCTAACTTGTCTCTGGTTCTGATTAATCTTCCACCTTTACTTTGCCTTTGCTCTTTGCTATTACTTCTTCAGCAATATTGTTTGGAGCTGGTGCATAGTGGCTGAACTCCATGGTTGAAGTTGCACGACCTGAAGAAAGTGAACGAAGCTGTGTTACATAACCAAACATTTCGCTCAATGGAACTTTGGCTTTAATAACCTGTGCATTACCACGGCTATCCATGCCTTCAAGCATACCACGGCGACGGTTAAGGTCACCTGTTACATCACCCATGTACTGGTCTGGTGTAACAACTTCTACCTTCATGATCGGCTCAAGCAAAGTTGCTTTTGCTTTGCGGCCAGCTTCACGGAAACCACCTTTTGCACAAAGCTCAAAACTCATAGCATCAGAGTCAACCGCGTGGAAGCTACCGTCAAATACACGCACTTTCATGCTTACTACAGGATAACCAGCCAAAACACCTGTGCCCATTGAAGATTCAAAACCTTTAATGATAGCAGGCACAAACTCTTTAGGGATAGATCCACCAAAAAGATCGTTCTTGAACTGGAAGTGTTTGCCTGGATTTTCTGTCAGCCATTCAGGATCAGCAGGTCCTATTTCAAACTGGATATCGGCGAACTTACCACGGCCACCAGACTGTTTCTTTAATACTTCACGGTGCGTAACTGTAGTACCGAAGGCTTCTTTATATGCCACCTGGGGATTACCCTGGTTTACTTCCACTTTAAACTCACGACGCATACGGTCGATGATGATCTCAAGGTGCAACTCACCCATTCCACGAAGGATGGTCTGGCCGGTATCTTCATCTGTATTTACGCGTAATGTTGGGTCTTCTTCCACAAGTTTGGAAATAGCCATACCCATTTTGTCAACGTCTGCCTGTGTTTTTGGCTCAACGGCAACGGCGATTACCGGCTCAGGGATAAACATATTTTCCAAAGTGATCGGATGATTTTCATCGCACAAAGTATCACCGGTCTTGATTTCCTTGAAACCAACAGCCGCAGCTATATCACCAGCTTCGATGAAATCGATAGGGTTCTGTTTATTTGCAAACATTTTCATGATACGGCTGATACGCTCTTTTTTACCACTTCTTACGTTCAATACATAAGAACCAGCATCAAGATGACCGCTGTAACAACGGAAGAATGCCAAACGACCAACGAAGGGATCGGTCATGATCTTGAAAGCCAATGCCGCAAAAGGTTCTTTTGCATCTGGTTTACGGCTGATCTCTTCGCCTGTTTCAGGATCAGTTCCTTTTGTATCAGGAATATCAACTGGTGAAGGCAGGTAACGACAAACCGCATCGAGTGCAGTTTGTACACCTTTATTCTTAAATGAGCTTCCGCACATCATTGGTACAATGCTAAGGTCAAGCGTAGCTTTACGGATAGCTTCATGTACCTCAACTTCAGTAATAGTGTTAGGATCGTCGAAGAATTTCTCCAATAATTTGTCGTCATATTCAGCAACAGCTTCAATCAGGTTTTGTCTCCATTCTTCAGCCTCTGCCTGCATATCGGCAGGAATAGGAATTTCCTTGTAAGTCATCCCTTCTGTCGCATCATCCCAGATAACACCTTTCATAGTGATCAAATCAACCACGCCTTTGAAGTTATCTTCAGCACCGATTGGTAATTGTAATGGAACTGCTTTCGCACCCAGCATTTCTTTTACCTGTGCTACTACCATCAGGAAGTCAGCACCACTGCGGTCCATTTTGTTTACGAAACCAATACGTGGTACACCATAACGGTTAGCCTGGCGCCAAACAGTTTCTGATTGCGGCTCTACACCATCAACAGCAGAAAACAGGGCGATCAAACCATCCAGTACACGCATAGAACGCTCAACCTCAACGGTAAAGTCAACGTGGCCCGGAGTATCAATGATATTGAAATAATATTTTTTAGTATCTGCATTTGCCGTACCCTTATCGGTAGGGAAATTCCACTGGCAGCTTACAGCCGCTGAGGTAATGGTAATACCTCTTTCCTTTTCCTGCTCCATCCAGTCGGTGGTAGCAGCACCTTCATGCACCTCACCAATTCTGTGAATCATACCGGTGTAGCGCAGGATACGCTCGGTGGTTGTGGTTTTGCCTGCATCAATGTGTGCGGCAATCCCAAAGTTGCGTTGTAATCTCAGATCCGCCATAAAAAATTAAAATTTAAGTTTTCGGGCGGCAAAGGTAACAAAATCCGGCATAAATCAATGGGTTAAAGTAAACTTAACAGGAATGTGGAGAAAAGACAGTCAATTTCGGATTCCGGATTAGTGATCCAGGATTTTTTGTGTTGATTTTTTGGTACTTAGCTTCGGTTTTTCATAGCATCTTTGCTTGCGTCGCACTCTTGTACAATTGGTTATTAATTGTGCAATTAAACCCGAACTGTTATAAACCCGTTACAGATGTTTTCATATAAATTTATAAGGATCCTATTTTGCCTTGAGTTCGTAATTTTTGCAGGTATTGTTGCGGATACCTTTCTACTGAATACTACAAGTGAAAAAGATTATTATGATCATATTCTGACTTACACAAAAGATTCATATGATGGCAATTATCTGGAAGGAAAAATAATTACGCATAAAGGAAAAGTGCTTTCATTACCTGATGATTGGGATTATTATTTCGAATATGGCCAACCTTTGTTTTTGCACGTATCATTAATATTTAAACAACCGCTATATTTTGAAACATCATTGAAAGGACAGAATACAATCATTCCCGTAAATAGTGTAAACAGTTCATTAGGATTAGAAATATTTGTATTGATTGCTGCACTATGTTTTCTCATATCAATCATTAGTATCGTGTTGAAAAAATATCCGAACGATATGGTTGTTTTAATAGCCATGTTGTTTGGATTATTTTCCTGCCTGTTATTTTTCTGGTAAGTGTCGCCATAATATTTTACAGTACAAGTGAGTGACACAACGAAGATGCCACAAAGAACAACAGCCCGAAATCAAATTACAATATCATACTGTCCCAATATCTCAATATCCGTTTCTATTTTCCTTTCAATTTTTGAATGATCATTTCTGCAGCCATCCTGCCCGTTTCTGCGCCGCCATTCATAAAACCCTGGAATGCGTAGCTGCAGTGCTCTCCGGCGAAATACAAATTATCTACAGGCTCGAATTCTGTGCCCGCCATGGTTGTGTATTGATTTACCCTGAACGAAACATAGCTGCCTTTTGAATAACCATATGTGGGCCAGCACCAGAATTGAAAATTATTATTGAACTGCCCTTTTGCACCGGGATATACGCCATCGAGTGCATTAATATATTTTTCTTTCAGTATCAAAGGATCCGTGTTGCCAACCGCAACACCCGCTTCACCACCAGGGAAAATTGTGTAGCCTCCGGGGCCAAGATTATTGTTTTGCATCATTGTATTGTCGTAACCATTCATCATGCCGTTATCGGCAAACGCATAACCACCATAACCTTGTTTGCGCCAGATGCGCTCATTTAACCCAAAGAACATTTTTGAATTGGTGCCGTAACCAAGGTTTTTGATCGTATTCATTTTCCATGCAGGCAGGGGTACCTGTATATCGACTTCTCTTAATACCGTAAAGGGAACGGTAAGGATCACAATATCTGCAGTAGCGCCAATAGTGCCGGAGCCTGTGATCTTGAAAGATAACTGGTAACTCCTATCATTGTTTTGTTTGATTGCTGTAAGAAAATGATTGGGCAAAATATAATCCTGCATTTCGTTTGCCAGCGCTTCGCATAATTTTAAATTACCACCAATAATAGAATACCGTTCATTGCTGCTGCCATAAATGTTATAATGATTTTCATCGCCCACATCAAATACAGAAAGAAAACTGATAGCCGATTGCTCTGTTGCTTCCATGCCATACTCTGCTGTGTAACTGTTATAGATCATACTGCGCAACCATCCTGAAACACCAATGCTGTCAAGATATTGCATGACAGACATGCTGTCAAACTTCTTATCTGTTGGAGAAAAAGATTTGTAAGTGATTTCGTCTGACAATGCATCAACATCTTTTTTTATTTGTGCAGCATAAGGACGCAGTGCAGCTATCACATCTTTTTCATGATAATGCTGACCATTAAAATAATATGCAAACTCTTCAAGATTTTTTTCTGATGCTTCCATCCTGTCAAGTAATGGGAGATTGAAATGCGTGCACAGGTTTAGCATTTCCGTGTGTGTAGAATCTATGAACTCACCACCCATTTCTGTCCACAATCCCGGGCCAAGCATATCAGTAACGCTCATAATTCTGCCACCGATTCTGCCGCTGCCTTCATAAACATACGCTTCATAACCTGCCTGCTTTAAAATGTATGCAGCATGCAAACCGGCGATACCTGCACCAACAATTGCAATGGTTGGCAGTGTTGCAGTATTTGCCGGTGCACATGATTTATATAAAGATGAAATACCTGCCAGTAAAGCGATCTTTGATGTGTCTTTCAAAAATTTTCTCCTGTTTGCAGAATAGAATTTATTTTCTTCCACCAACGCAGTTACATCGTTTGTTTGTTTGTCATTTGCTTCAATGGATAACCGAAATAATTTTTTCAGCTGCTGCAGGGAAAATGTTTTTGATCCATGTCTTACCGGCATAAAGCAGTTTGTAGTGAGGAATAAGTGCAATGAAGTACATTATACATAGCGGTATATGATTGCACTATTTTATAAAACGTAAGTTAAGCGATTCTTTTTTGAAAGAAAAAAACAGGAGAAGAAGAAAATTATTTTGTACCAGGCAGCATTGCTACTATTAAGCTGCGGTTGCGTCGCACACTTGTGCAAGAAAACTTTTTGCAGCTTTAACTAAAAAAAATATAGGCAATAAATATCGCGGCAATAACACCAATAAAATCTGCCGCCATACCAGCCCAAACAGAGTAACGAACTTTCTTTATTCCTACGCTTCCAAAGTATAGTGCAAGAATATAAAAAGTAGTATCAGCACTACCCTGGAATGTACAAGCAACTTTACCAACAAAACTGTCCGGGCCATAGGCTTTCATGGTATCGATCATTAAACCTCTTGCACCACTGCCGCTAAAAGGTTTCATAATTGCAGTTGGTAATGCAGGTACAAAATCTGTATTAACACCTGTTTGGTGCAACACCCACGCAATACCATCAGTTAAATAACCCAATGCGCCACTATCCCTGAAAACCCTTATTGCCACAAGCATTCCAACGAGGTAAGGAATGATTTTTATTACAACATTGAAACCTTCTTTCGCGCCTTCAATAAATGCATCGAAGATGGAAACTTTTTTCCACACGCCACCAAGAATGATGGCAACAATGATTATTAATAAAGCAAGATTTCCTGAAACGGTGCTAAAAGTGTTTTTCATTTCAGGGCTCATAAAATATACAGCGGTCATTAGTGCACCAACCAATACAAGAATGCTAATGATCCATGTTGAAAAAACAAGATCCCATTTTATTTTTTGTTTGATGCCTACTACAAATATGGCAGCAAGTGTTGTTATAACCGTTCCCAATACGCATGGAATAAACACACTCGTAGCATCTGTAGAACCAGCAGCAATTCTGTAAGTAAAAATAGAAAGTGGAATCAATACAAGTCCGCTCGTATGCAATACCAAAAACATGATCTGTGCATTTGAAGCAGTTCCTTTATTTGGATTAATATCTTCCAAACTCTTCATTGCTTTTAAACCAAAAGGCGTCGCAGCATTATCAAGACCAAGCATATTTGCGCTAAAGTTCATTACCATCTCCCCCATTGCAGGATGACCATCCGGCACTTCCGGAAACAATCTTTTCATGAATGGATTTAACTTTCTTGCAAGCCAGTTAATAGCACCTGCTTCTTTTGCAATATTCATTAGTCCCAGAAAGAAAACCATGGTGCCTGCAAGTGAAAATGCTACATCTACAACAGAAGATTTTGCAGAATCAAAAATGCCATCTACCAATACTTTAAAGATGGTTGTATCGCCAAGAAAAATAAATTTGATAAGTGCAATAACAAATGCAATTACAATGAATGCAACCCAAACAATGTTTAATGCCATAATGAAGCCCCCAACCCCTAAAGGGGAGTTAAGTATTAAAGCCGAAAATAAATTAAACTTTCAATTTAATATCTACAATGTTACTTTTGCGCCTCGAAAATATTGCTGTTGCTGCTTAAAGTCTGCCTGCAGAGGCAGGTTCAAAACGTACAAGAGTGCGACGCAACAAAAGTTTAATAGTAGCAATGTAGTTGGGTAACAAAAATTTATCAAAATTCAAAAAACTCCCTTTAGGGCTGGGGCTTCAACTCCCCTTTAGGGGATGGGGGTATTTATATGGCTTTACAAGCAGGCATCGTGGGGTTACCAAATGTGGGCAAATCAACACTCTTCAACGCATTGAGCAATGCAAAGGCGCAGGCTGCCAATTTTCCGTTCTGCACCATTGAACCGAATGTGGGTGTGATCACTGTGCCCGATGAGCGTTTGATTGAACTGGAAAAACTGGTAAAACCAAATCGCGTGGTGCCGACAACAGTGGAGATCGTTGACATTGCGGGTCTTGTAAAGGGCGCCAGCAAAGGCGAAGGTTTGGGCAACCAGTTCCTTGGCAACATTCGTAACACTGATGCGATCATTCATGTGCTGCGTTGCTTTGATGATGATAACGTGATTCACGTTGATGGGAAAATTGATCCTGTCAGCGATAAAGAAATTATTGATACCGAGCTTCAGTTGAAAGATCTTGACAGCGTTGACAAAAAAATTAATAAATGCGAGAAGATCGCAAAGAATGATAAAGATGCAGCGGCTGCGCTACCAATTTTAAAAGCATTGAAAGCACATCTTGAGCAAGGAAAAAATGCACGTGCATTTGCAGTGAGTGTTGAAGATAAAGTAAAACATATTGACGATATGTTCCTGCTTACAATGAAGCCCGTGATCTATGTGTGCAATGTGGATGAAAAATCTGTAGTGAATGGTAACAAACATACAACCGCTTTGATTGATGCGGTGCATGATGAAAAAGCAGAGATACTTTTTATCAGTGCTGCTATTGAAAGTGAGATCGCGGTGATGGAAAGTTTTGATGATCGTCAGCTCTTTTTGGAAGACATGGGCTTGCATGAAAGTGGTGTGGCGCGTTTGATAAAATCAACGTATCGTTTACTTAATCTTGCAACATATTTTACTGCCGGTGTGCAGGAAGTTCGTGCATGGACCATTACCAAAGGCATGTTGGCTCCGCAGGCTGCAGGCGTTATTCACACTGATTTTGAAAAAGGTTTTATTCGCGCAGAAGTTATCAAATATGCAGATTTTATTAAGTACGGCTCAGAAGCTGCATGCCGCGATAATGGTAAGCTTGCCGTGCAGGGAAAAGATTATGTAGTGGAAGATGGAGATATAATGCATTTCCGTTTTAATGTATAGTTGATGAAATTTTATAATAAAAGCCGGGAATTTTTATGAACCCGACTTTTGTATTTTATGGCGACAGTTGTTGCGTCGCACTCTTGTGCTGAAGATTTTTATGGCAAAAACTTTACCAGGTTAATAACGCTAATTCAGGATATTTAAAAAAAGCTGCATTTTCTTTAAATAACTCTCCTCCGTCTGCATAATCTATATCGAATGTATCTGGAATATCATTTCCCGTTTTATTTTCAAATGCATCACGACTGCAATAATCAATCCCTTCATAATTCACTATCATTTCTTTTACACCAAACAAGAATAAAAGTCGGGGATACCTGAGTGTCCAGTAAAATTTATTTCTTCCTTGTGCAATTAACCAAGACCGAAAATATTCAAAAGCATCATCAGAACAGCCTCCGTTTAAAGCATAAGCGGCTTCCCAAATTTTATAGCTAAAAGATTTCGCCATTAATAATGAAAACAGTCTATTAAATTTTATGATCTCTTCTGTAGATAATAATTCTAATTTTTCTGTTAATAAGTTGCATTGTAATTGATAATTCCCTTTAGCTTCCCTTCCTGCGCTATGAATGATGTTCCAAAAATTTTCTTCAAGCATTATATTATCTACTTGATATAAGTCCGAAAAAACTGGTCCTTTAAAAGCAGGTAGATCAACAACTTTCCTAAAAAGTAATCTTAAAAATAGAATGGCAATAAATGAAAGAATAATAATAGTAAGGGTTGACATAATATTTTATTGTAGATGTTACTTCATCCAATTCGCCGGATCACTTCTCCATTGCAACAACAACGGCTCTAATTCTTTTGCAACTATTCCTTTCTCCATACCAAGCGCAATCATTGCCGTATAATTCGTAAGCGATATATAATTACAATTCTTTTCTGCGAAAGCCTTGCCAGCTACATCAAACCCATAGTTGAAAATAGAAACCATGCCTGCAACTTCAACACCTGCATTTCTTAAAACATCAACAACCTGTAAACTGCTTTTGCCTGTTGAGATCAGGTCTTCAATCACCACAACTTTTTGACCGGCTTCATAAGCGCCTTCTATCTGGTTGCCCATACCATGTTCCTTTGGTTTGGGGCGCACATATAAGAACGGCAGTTTCAATTGATCTGCAGCCATGGCACCCCATGCAATACCCGCAGTAGCAACGCCAGCCAACGCATCTGCTTCAGGAAATTTTTCGAAGATCACATTGCACATTTCACTTTTTATAAAGTCGCGGATGTATGGAAAAGACAATACTTTCCTGTTATCGCAATAGATCGGGCTCTTCCATCCGCTTGCCCAGGTAAAGGGTTTTTCGGGACTTAATTTTACAGCGCCTGCCTGTAATAATTTTTCTGCTACTGCTTTTTCATTTGACAACATAACTACTATATTTACCGTTCGGACGAAGGTAAGTGGCGCAAAGAAATAAACCCGATTGCTTTACCAAATAATTATAAACACCAGAAATTATGCCTGTAAAAATCGTTGCCGCCGGTGGTCTTGTTACCAATGAACATAATGAGTTACTAATGATCTTCCGCCGCGGCAAATGGGACCTGCCCAAAGGAAAACTTGATGATGGCGAAACAATTGAAGAATGTGCCGTAAGAGAAGTGGAAGAAGAAACAGGCATCGGCAATGTGGAATTGGGCAAATTTATCGGGCTTACCTTTCACGAATATTTCGACCGATGGATAAATGATGAAGCTTTAAAAGAAACACATTGGTATAAGATGAACGTAAAAGGCAGCCCAATACCTACACCGCAAGTTGAAGAACATATAGAAAAGATCATCTGGGCAGACGATGCAGCAATAAATGAATGTTTAAAAAACAGTTACCCGAATATTGAGGAGATCATTGCAAGGTTTAAGGGTAATGGGTTTTAAAAAGAAGTTTTTGTTTCCATCTTTATTGCTACTATCAACTTTTGTTGTATCACTCACTTGTAGGTTCAACACTTTATTGAGCAAATAAGATCAACCAGGCTTTGAATTTTGACTTTTTAATTTTGAATTATTCACTTCTTTTTCAAAATCGCAACAGTTAGCCTGCTTACGCAAACCAGTTTATTTCTTTCATCATGTATGCGTATATCCCATACATGCGTGGTGGCACCAATATGAATAGGTGTGCATGTGCCTGTTACAATCCCACTCCTTACACTACGCACATGATTGGCATTGATCTCTATACCTACACAAATAAATTTTTCCTGGTCAATAACCAATGCCGAAGAAACGCTACCCAATGTCTCTGCTAATGCAGCAGAAGCGCCGCCATGCAACAAACCATATGGCTGATGTGTACGATGATCAACAGGCATGGTTGCTTTTAAATAATCTTCACCAATTTCAGAGAACTCCATACCAATGTGTTCGCCAAGTGTATTCTTGCTTATTGGTGCAATGTTTTTTATGGTGAGTGATTTGTTAAACCATATGCTCATAAACTTATATTTATTTTACCACAAAACTTTTTCTGTGAATGCCTGTATCGTACCAACATCCTGCAGCTTCATACATTTAAAATGTCCTTTGGGGCAACTCCTCGTTCCAAAATTAGAACATGGCTGACAGGATAAACCTTCTACTAAAAAATTCTTGTACGTGAATTTTGGGTGCGATGCGATATACGCATTTCCATAATAAGGTTCTACGTCAAGCTTTGGTGAAGTGCCGCCCCAAATTGCGAGTACAGGTTTATTAAATGCACAGGCTATATACTGCAAACCTGTATCATGAGAAATTACAAGTTTCGATTTTCTTACAAGATCTGCAGATTGATTCAAATTGAATTTACCGCAGGCATTGTAAATTTTTATGGTATCTACTTTTTCAATTTGTTCTGCCTCCCACACATCTTCTCCTCCACCGATCAATATGATGGGATGTTCTATTTTTGTACATAGCTCCTGTAATTTTTCTATTGGTAATTTCTTGGTAAAGTAAGAGCCGCCAATTACAATAGCAACAAACCCAAACCTGTGTGTTAATGGAATTGCATCAATCGGTACCACATCTTTTTCTGCAATAAAATAATCAAGCCCTTTGTGATCATCTTTTATACCTAACGGATAGATCGTTTCAAGACTTCTTTGCGTAATGTGTTTCTTCAGCATCATATTGATGCCAAACTTTGTAAGAAGAAATTTCCTGATGCTTTCTTTTTTGTAGGTAAACGATTTTCTGCGCAAAGAAAGCTTGATGCTGAATGTTCTAAAATTTTTATGCAAGTCAATAATGTAATCGTATTGCTCTTTCTTTAATTCCTGTTTTAGTTCTTTTAAATTTTTATCGAAGTAGAAAAATTTATCAATGTAAGGATTGTGTTCTGTTACTGCTTTCATACTTTTTTTGGTGAGAAAATGTACTTCAGCATCCGGCAATTGTTTTTTCAAACAACGCATAACAGGCGTGGTCAATACAATATCACCAATAGAAGAAAAACGGATAACAAGAAACTTCATGCTTTTTTAAATATTATTATTGATCAAAATCAAAAGACCAAGTCCATTTCTTTATATATACATCGGGGTTATGCATCTTTACCTTCTGCTGGAAATTCGTTAATGCGTTATTAAATAATTTTGGCATAAATCGAATTGTCTTATCTATTCCTTCATTGTCTTTATACCCGATTTTCCAAAACTTCGAATAGTTTATATTGAATGCTGTACGTTTGATTTTATAAATATTTGCTAACGGTATTTGTTGGGTTTCATTGCGATTTATTATGTATAAAGACTCTTCATCGAATTCGAGTAATGTAGAATCGAAGACAAAATAAATACCCAAAGCCACCAATAGCAATCCAAATAAAAGAAATAAAAAGATTAAACCGATTGTTCCATCTTCTTTTATATCTACGTTTCTTATGAAAAAAAATGAAGATAAAATACCGAATAATAAAAGTATAATTCCACTGAAAATAGTCCTTTGAGAAAGTTTCTGTCTTTGCATTGTTCATGATTGTTCTGAACGATGAAGTGATTGCGACGCAACAGGTGATACCACAAAGAACTGTTGCTGGTATCAAAAAACTATACTGCGCCTTCAAGATAGTTAAGATCTTTGTGGTAAGTTTCTTCTGAAAATACTGCAGCTAAAATTGCAATCGAAAGAACGATGACACCAGTTATCCAGCCTGCTTTTAAATAATCGCCTGTTTGCCCTTGCAACCAGGCAAACAAAATAGAGATAATTGTTAGCGAACCTCTTACCATATTTGGAACTGTGGTAGCAACAGTAGCGCGAATGTTTGTGCCAAATTGTTCTGCAGCCATCGTAACAAAAATTGCCCACATGCCTGTGCCAAAACCAAGCACTGCACAGGCTAGATATAATTCCGACACAGAAGCGCCATGCAGATTGAAGAACCAAATAATACCTATAGCAGTAAGCACATAAAAAATATACAATGCTTTTTTCCTGCTTTTGAGCCAGTTGCTTACAAAACCAATAAGAATATCACCAACAGAAATAGCAGCGTAGGCATACATTACTGCTTTCCCCGGATCAATGGCGCCCTGAACATTCATCTTTGCACCAAACTCTTTCGAGAAAGTGATCAGTATACCGATGACGTACCAGTTGGGCAAACCGATTAAAATTGCGAGTAAATATTTTCTGAATCGCTTGCCATTTGTAAAGAGCATCAAAAAATTTCCTTTGGAAACTTTTGCATTCTGAATGCTCTTAAACATAAAAGATTCCAACACACCAACACGAAGTATTAGTAACAAACCTCCTAAGCCACCACCTATAAAATAACAAATACGCCAGCCGGTATTGTCTGGCTGAATAAATATTTCTTTAAGAAAGAAGGCAAACACCGCACCCAGCAATCCAATGCCTGCAACCATTGAAGTGCCAAGACCTCTTTTTTCTTTGGGTAATAATTCTGTAACGAGCGTAATGCCTGCGCCCAGCTCGCCTGCAAGACCAATACCTGTAATAAATCTTATGATTGCATATTGATCAACAGTCTGCACAAATCCATTTGCAATATTGCCAAGAGAATATAAAATGATGGAAGCGTACAACACTTTTAATCTTCCTTTTTTATCACCCAGTACACCCCACAAAATTCCACCGACTAAAAGACCGATCATTTGAATGTTGAGAATAAATAATCCATCTTTCGCAATTTGTTCATCATTTAAACCTAAAGATTTTAAAGACGGGATTCTTATGATACTAAACAGTAGTAAATCGTAGATGTCAACAAAATATCCCAGTGCAGCAACTAATACAGGAAGAGAAAGTATGCCGTATTTTTTTTCTTGCATAATTCTAAACTATTGAGAAATTTTTGGTTTGCTTTTACTAAAGAAAAGTTTCCAGACAATAGGAACAGTTGAAACCAGCACAATACCTATCACAATTATTTCCAAATGATCTTTAAGATCAAACCCAAACTCATTCAATATCCATTTTTGTAAAAAGTGACCAGCCAGTATCATACTCGTTACCCATGCCACACAACCCACAATATTAAAATAAGTAAATTTCTTTTTCTCCATTCCCACTACACCGGCAACGATAGGAGCAAACGTTCTTATAATAGGTACGAATCTCGCAGCTACAATTGCCCACCCGCCATACCTTTGATAAAAGTCATGTGCCTGGTGCAGGTATTTTTTCTTGAACAAAAAAGTATCTTTTCGCTGGTATAAAAAAGGCCCGCTTTTAAGACCAAACCAATAGCCAACAAAATTGCCCAGTATACCTGCAATGGATACAAGTAATATCAAAGTAAAAAGATCAAGTGCTTCACTGCTTGTATTTCCAAGCCCTATAAGATCCAGGAAAGAATGAGATAAGCCCGGGCTGCCGTCATCCATGTTTTGTGCATAAATTCCTGCAACAAAAAGCAGGCTGTCTCCCGGTAAAAAGAAACCAGCAAACAAACCCGTTTCTGCAAATATTACAAACAGCAATAACCACAAGCCCCCATTCTGAATATAAAATTGCGGTTGTAATAATTCATGCCAGTCAAAAGTCAATAAATAAGGTATCATGTATAATCGTTCTTGGTACTTTAAAATTATGAGCCGAACTGCAATGCTACTATTAAACTTTCGTTGCGTCGCACTCTTGTACGTTTAAATTCTTTATTCAACTTAAAACCACTTAACTTTTCAATATATCAACTTCGTTATCCAATTCACCTTCCCATTTGCTAACCACGCTTGTGGCAAGTGCATTCCCCAAAACATTCGTTGCAGTTCTGAACATGTCGCAAAAGTGATCTATTGGTAATATCAACGCTACACCTTCAGGCGGTATCTTAAACATGCTGCAGGTTGCCAGTACAACAACTAACGATGCACGTGGCACTCCTGCAATGCCTTTACTCGTAAGCATTAGCACCAGCAACATAGTAAGTTGTGTAGGCGTATCCAGGTGAATTCCATAAGCCTGCGCAATAGCAATACTTGCAAAGGTCATATACATCATACTGCCATCAAGATTAAATGAATATCCTAATGGAAGAACAAACGCAACAATTTTATCCTTACAACCAAAACGTTCCAGCTCCTCCGTAAGTTTTGGAAATACAGCCTCGCTGCTTGTTGTGGTAAATGCAACGATCAATGGCTGCACAATATGTTTCAAAAGCGAGGGCAACCGTTTATTCAAAATAAGAAAGCCCACTGTTATCAATAAAACCCACAGCAATAAAATTCCTGTAACAAAGAACAAATAGTATTTCGCATAAAAAACAAAAATGCCTAAACCGTTTACTGCTATCACTGCTGCAATTGCTCCGAACACACCAAATGGTGCAAACTTCATTACATAACCAACCATTTTTAAAATAATATGCGAAACAACATCCAGTGCTTTTATCAATGGCTTCGCATAATCACCCATCGCTGCAGTTGCAATACCAAAGAAAACAGAGAAAACAACGATTTGCAGAATTTGGTTTGTTGCCATTGCATCAATGAGACTTGTTGGAAAAACATGCTCCACAAAATTCTGTAGTGTAAATGTTTGTGTTTTTCCTGCAAGGTCCTTAACGCTGTTTGCATCTGCATGGCTAAGATCAAGACCAACACCCGGTTTAAAAAAATTTACCAGCACCATACCAAGCAGTAAACTTGCAAGTGAAGCAGAAACAAACCACAATAATGCCTTACCCCCAACACGACCAACAGTTTTAAGATCGCCGAGTTTTGCAATACCTACAACAAGTGTTGAAAATACAAGCGGTGCAATGATCATTTGCACCAGGCGCAAAAAAATTGTTGTAAGTAATTTTATGTTATTGGAAAAAGAAGTTATGAAATCCTTCGAACCATTGATATATACAATGTAGCCAACGATTGCACCGGTACACATGGCAATCAATATATACAATGTAAGCCTGCCGGATGACTTCATTCAATACCAGATTAATAAGTTCGCAATATAGTATTTAAAACTTTACTGCATCAAGCTTGCGACATTTATAAAAGATTTAAAGCTGTACAAAAAGAAATCCTTATTTTGCCAGATACATTTATTAAAAATCAACGAACTGTATGAGTCTATTCGTCAAAAAATCATTATCATCTTTGCTTGCTCAGGCAGGTGATTCAGAAAAAGGACTTAAAAGAACACTTACAGCCGGAAACCTTGTTGCCCTGGGTATCGGCGCTATTATTGGTGCGGGGCTATTTGTAAGAACCGCTTTGGCCGCCGGGCAGCATGCTGGTCCTGCAGTAACCATTTCTTTTATCATTGCTGCTATTGGCTGTGCTTTTGCTGGTCTTTGTTATGCAGAATTTGCTTCTATTATTCCTATTGCAGGTAGCGCATATACTTACGCATATGCCACCATGGGAGAATTGGTTGCATGGATTATCGGATGGGCTTTGATTCTTGAATATGCTCTTGGTGCCGCCACAGTGTCTATTTCATGGAGCGAATATTTAAACCGGCTGTTGGGAGGCAGAATTCCTTATGAATGGTGCCACTCGCCGTTTGAGTCGGCGCTTGATGCCAACAATGTTTTACATACCGGCATCATTAATGCACCTGCGTTGCTTATCTTATTAATACTTTCATTACTTCTTATAAAAGGTACCCAGGAATCTGCGACCGTAAACACAATCATCGTTATTGTAAAAGTTAGTATTGTTCTGATATTTATCGCCATTGGATGGGGATACATCAATCCTGCCAATCATACACCTTATATTATACCTGCTGATGCTCCACCTGCTGTTCAACCGGATGGATCCCTGTATTCTTATGCAGATTTTTTCCGTCATGGATGGGGAGGCGTATTGACTGGTGCCGGCATTGTGTTCTTTGCCTTTATTGGTTTTGACGCCGTGTCTACTGCAGCGCAGGAAGCAAAAAATCCTAAGAAAGATATGCCGCTGGGCATTCTTGGTTCGCTTGTTATTTGCACCATTTTATACATCCTATTTTCCTACGTACTTACAGGTGTTGCACCTTATACCGATTTTTTAAAGGCAGGTAAAGAAGCATCCGTAGCGTATGCTATTGATACCTATATGCCGGGATATGAATGGCTTGCCACCCTGGTTACCGTGGCTATACTTGCCGGCTTTTCCTCTGTTATACTGGTAATGCTGATGGGGCAATCGAGGGTATTTTATACAATGGCTTCGGATGGCCTGCTGCCAAAAATTTTCTCTGCATTGCATCCGAAATTCCGCACGCCATATAAAAGTAACATGGTACTATTTGTATTCGTGGGATTATTTGCTGCATTTGTGCCGGGAACGGTTGCAGGAGATCTTACTTCTATAGGTACATTATTCGCCTTCGTGCTGGTATGTGCCGGCGTTATGATCCTGCGCAAAAAAGATCCTAATCTTCACCGGCCTTTTAAAACGCCGTTGGTTCCCCTGGTACCAATCCTGGGTATTATTGTTTGTACAGCGATGATTGTAAGTCTGCCAAATGATACTTTACTAAGCGCCTTTATATGGATGATCGTAGGTCTACTGGTTTACTTTGGTTACAGCCAGCGACATAGCAAACTAAGAAATCCATAAAAAATATTTCCAATTTATTAAGCCTCATCATTTATGGTGAGGCTTTCTTTTTTGGTTGGCTACTTCATTTGCTTCTGCTAAATTTGCAGCCGCTAAAAGAACAGATATTTTTTTGAGCCCGGCTTTTTGAATATTTATTTAGCTTCTATTGCGTCGCACTCTTGTACGCTTTGTGCTTCTGCCGACAGTTGACCGTCAACTGTTGACGCCTTTTCCCAAAGCACAAGTGAGTGACACAACAGGCGATGACCAAAGAACAAAAAGTTCACTCAAAGAAAAACTTACAAATTATAACATACAACTTATAACTTATATGGGAAGGATATTTGAAGTTCGTAAAGCCACCATGTTTGCCCGCTGGGACAGGATGGCAAAACAGTTTACCCGCATAGGAAAAGAAATTGTGATTGCCGTAAAAGCAGGAGGACCGGAACCGGCCACCAATCCGGCATTACGCCGCTGTTACCAGAATGCACGCAGCGTTGGCATGCCTAAGGACCGCGTGGAAGCTGCCATTAAAAGAGCGATGGGCAAAGACACAGCCAACTATGAGGAAATATTATATGAAGGTTATGCGCCCCATGGTGTAGCACTGTTGGTAGAAACTGCAACAGATAACCATGTGCGTACAGTGGCCAACGTAAAGAGCCATTTTAATAAAGGCGGTGGTGCATTAGGCAATAGTGGCAGTGTAAGTTTCCAGTTTAAAAAAATGGGTGTGTTTAAATTAAAACCTGAAGGTTTGAATGTTGATGATCTTGAATTGGAACTGATAGATCATGGTTTGGATGAACTTGGTGAAAGTACTAATGAAAATGATGAGAGCGTACTGGTATTACGTTGTGCCTTTACGGATTTTGGCAGCTTGCAAAAAGCACTGGAAGAAAAAGGCATCACACCTATAAGTGCTGAACTGGAATGGATACCTACAACAACAGTTCCAGTAACCGATGCACAGGCTGAAGATGTTTCGAAATTAATTGAACGCCTGGAGCAGGATGAAGACGTAAACAAAGTGTTTCACAATATGGGATAACCCAGATATGAAGAAGTACTTTGAAAGAGGTTGGCTTTGCAGTCAACCTCTTTTTTATTTAAGCCGTAATTTTACAGAATGCAAAGTGATATAGAAGCAGACCATCCGGTGATTCTTTTTGATGGCGTATGCAATTTATGCAGCAGCAGTGTGCAGTTTGTAATAAAGCATGATCCCAAAAGACAATTCCGGTATGCATCACTTCAAAGTGATTATGGACAGCGTGTGTTAAAAAAATTTGGCCTGCCCGAAAATGAATTAAATTCTTTTATTCTACTAGAAAACGAAAAGATTTATACAAGATCTGCAGGCGCGTTAAGGGTAACAAAAAAGTTGAGTGGGTTATGGCCATTGCTTTATGGTTTTATTATTGTGCCGCCTTTTATCCGTAATGCAGTATATACTTATATAGCACAGCACCGTTATAAATGGTTCGGAAAAAAAGAGGTTTGTTGGGTGCCTACAACCGAATTGAAACAACTTTTTTTAAACTGAGTTTTGATTCTTGTTTTCTACGGATGTTAACTGTCTACCCCCCTTTTATCATTGTTTTTGAAAGTTACACCAACACATCAACTATAAATTCCGTACAGTAAAACAACGATGTGTGCGCCTGCAGTAAGTACACAGTTTTTATCTTCTAAAATTAATCTATCAATTATTTAATTGTACCATTACCTGTGGTACTGACTAATTATTATTTAAAAAACATGAACATGATGCGTATTTTAAACTGGAGAAACACAGGATTAGTGTGCCTGTTGGGTGTAACATTTGCCACAGGATGCTCTAAAGAGATCAACGGAAAACAAGTTGAAACAAATGAGAGCAACAGCATAGCATTGCAGTCAGCAGCAGGCGATGCAATTGTATCAGATACTGCTTTGGCGAGATTTTTTAAAGCACCTTTTAGTTCAAGGGGTAGCAGAACAGATTTTAGAGGAGAAATAAGTGATACTACCGCAATTGTTTCCCTGGATTTTTTGATTCAAAAAAAATTTACTGCAGGCGATGGACAAAGATTATTGCTTGATTATGCGGATGGAGGCTTAAGCAGTAAAGGGTGGAAGTATGAAGTTATACTAGATAAAAAAACAGGGACAATCAAATTGGTGCCCAACAGTGTTATGGAAGCGCAGATAGTACCTGGTTCTTTTAAAACTGTTTTGGCAACATTTGACAGGTTCACTTCTACTTTCACATTTTTTACAGAAGTGAAAGAATCAAATAATAGTGTAGTGCATCAAGTTACAGAAATTCTTACAAGACAATAAAGGATGGAAAAGTGATTCCCGCAGGTAATACTGCGGGAACCTTTTAAACAAAATTTTCAATCATTTGCTCAACGGATATTTTTGCAGGAAATAATGAAACTAATCTTTCAATAACTTCTTCCACTACTGCGTCGGGGCAGCTTGCACCACTTGTAAGTAATATTTTTACAGGTTCTTTTGCAGGAAGAAAATTGTTTGTCAGTTTTTCTTCTTTGGTTATCCAGTTACAATTCAGTATATCTTTTGAAGAAATAATCTTATCAGCGTTATTAATAAAGTAAGTAGGTAGTTTTTGTTCACACAACTCTACAAGGTGAGATGTGTTGCTGCTGTTATAACCACCAACAACGATCGCAAGATCCGCTTCTGTTTCCAGCATACCGGTTACTGCAGTCTGGTTGTCGTTGGTTGCATAACACAAAGTATCTCTTGTATCGGAAAACTTTTCTCCAATATTTGTATTATCGAGCTTGTAATGTGTTTTTATTGTTTCTTTTAAGTATTCTGCAATAGCCTGCGTATCTGTTGCCAGTTGTGTAGTTTGATTTACTACGCCAATACGTTGCAGATCTTTGGTAACATCAAACCCTTCTGAAAACCTTCCTTTGAATTCTGTATAGAATTGTTCAGCTTGTTTCTCACCTGTTATATATTTGGCAAGTTCTTTAGTTTCCTTCATATCATTTACCACTACAGTTGGCGTATGTGCAGATGCATGAGAAAAAGTTGCTCTTGTTTCTTCATGCCTGGGTTTACCATGTACAACAATACTGTAGCCTTTGGCAGCAATTTGTTCGCTGCGGTTCCAAACCTTTTCTACGAATGGACAGGTAGTATTATATTTTTCTGTTTGAATGCCTTTCTCATTCAGCAATTTTTCTATATCTATTGTTGTGCCGAACGCCGGAATGATTACCACATCATCTTGTTGTAGAGATTCAAATGGTATCAATTGTTTGCCATAAGTATCCTGCAGAAACTGAACGCCACGCACAGTAAGGTCGGCATTTACCTGTGGGTTGTGGATCATTTCGCTGAGCAGAAAAATTCTTTTGCCCGGGTTTGCGTCGATGGTATTGAAGGCAATTTCAATTGCATTTTCTACACCATAACAAAAACCAAAATGACGTGCAAGATAAATTTGTAAACTACCAAAATCAAGAAGTGTTGGTGAGAAATCTTTTTTTAATTTATCATCCTGTTTGCGTTTATTCTTAATGGCTGTGATAAGATCGCTGCGATATATATTGGGAACATTGAACTTCTTCATAATCTTTGCTGCGCTTTGCTGCGCTCCTTTATAACGCCGCGAAGTTAATAAAGTTGAACCAAAGCAAATTTTGAATGGACTTCATTGCTGAAAAAATTTCAGAACGCACAAGTGAGTGACACAAGCGGCGATGCCATGAAATGCTGTAGCTGACAAATAAATAATTTCTCCTCATTCATTTCGTAAATGCTACAGCTGGCATCATAATAAAACGCTTAAGCTTACACGACCTGTATTGATCGTTCTGGTATTGCCGGGCTTGCGGCCTTCATATTGAAAATTCAGTTCAAGGTTATTGATGAAACGTTTGGTAAGATCGATGGTCCATAAATAATTTTTACCGGGCAGCAATGCATCGAGCATAATATAACTTACGGTTGTATTGGCAGTACCGGTAAACTTAATATTATTGAAAGTGAATTTGCCTGTTAAGCTGGTGTTTGAAAAAGTGTTGTATTTTGTTTCGAGATTAATGGCATTGAATGCTGCTTCTTCGCCACCGTACAATGCATCGTTTTGTTTGCGGGTATATTGATAACCTGCCTGTAACCTGAATCGCGTACCAGAAGTGTAAGTAATACGTGGCTCTGTATTATGAATACTGATGGCATAGTTTCGGTTATTGAATGAAGGTGTAAACAGATTTGCAGTACCGATCTTTTGTATAAGTTCGAATGTATACACCTTGAAAAAATTTATACGCCCTTTTGCGTTCCATTCTTTGAACTGGTTTGTTTCTGCGCCATAAGTAAGCAAGGCTTTATTGTAATTAATAAGATTGGTAATATCAATACCCCAGCTTGTGCTGTAGCGGTTAAACGAAATAGTGTTGTTCAAAATATAACTGAAGTTAAGCAATGCTGTGTCGCTAATATTACCTTTGAATGGATTGAATTGTGGGCCACCTTGTGCCAGTTGTTTTTTAAAACTCTGTAATGATGATTGCAGGCTGAGTTTGGTGATAATATTTTTCCATCCTTTATTTTTTATAGCTGCTGCCAATGCCTGTGGCGCAATGGACAGCGCATAATTTAACTGCGTATAATCTGCTTTGATATATTCATTTACGGGTGTGTATACACGAATATATTTTGCCTGATCCTGGAACACAGCAATATCGAATTCGTTGAGCTGAGGAATGCCATCGCTATTATAATCTATCCATGTATATTGGCCTTGCCCTGCGGGGACTTCTACATAAGTGAAAGTGCGGCGTGGTTCCTGGCCCGTGCCTAATTCATACAATGCATTACCACGCAGGAAACCTTTCCAGGCATTTACAATATATTCTGCCCTGCCCAATAAACTGTTGTCGGGCTTTTGTGTGGTTAAAGAAGTGTTTGTAACCTGCAATTGCCTGTAAGTAACATTAAATCGCAATTGCTGGTTTTTATTTTGCAGCAACTCCATTTGAAAATTATAGTTATGACTGCGGTCTGTTTGCAATAGACTTTTTTGATACGGAAGTTTATCACTTCTTGTAAAATAAGTAAATGACCAATGATTATTTTTTGTTGCGTCTGACCGGATATACGCAGAGACCGTTTCAAAAGCAAAGCTCAACGGCGTGATGGTATCTGTAAGTTTATTACTGATCTCATTATGCTCTAATAAATAAGTTGCTCCTAAAGTATAATTATGCAATGCAGGAAATTGTTTGCTTACATCAATTGCTGGCCGCAGGTAAAAGCCTTTATCGAAAGGTGTATTACTATTGGTGATATTGAAAATATTATTAAAATGAAAGCCTTTTATATCCTGCACATGATTGATAATATGCCTTGTTCCTTTAAAACCATCTCCGCGCAAATAAGCACCAAACTGGTATTGAGCATAGTTCCCTTTTTCATCTTTTAATTGAACAGAGAAGGAGGGCAGTTTTTCATCTGCATAATTTACAAGCAATGGCAAGCCCCAATCTCTTGTAAACTCTACAGAACGTAATCGTTCAATGGGCCTGAAGTGCTGATCTACCCACTCATAACCTGCTGTACTGTTTAACTGTAACTGTTTGCCGGCATGTGTTTTAAGTGTATCATTTCTTTCGACAGATATTTTTGCTGCATAACCCTGATTGTCTGTTTCATTCTTTGAAGAAAAAGTATTTACATCATACCTGCTTGCTGCAACTTCTGTATGAAGACTCGTTCTCTCATTTAATTTATATACCGCTCCTACTGTAAGCAGTTGCTGCTTCTTTGGTGTTACAAGAAAAGTAGCAGGCTCATAATTACCTTGGGGAATACCATTTATTGGTTGTATCCATTGAAATACTTGTCCATTTGCGGCATTGAAAAGTGGACTGTAATTTCCTTTGTTAACACCAACATCCGCAAATGCAAGACTGTATTTTGCACTGTCAGGGTTAGTGGAATAAACATAAATGGAATCATGCACACCATTGTAAAGCGTATCAATTTTTTTGTATAAAATTTTAGCTGTGGAAAAAGAGTCGATGGATGAATAAGGATAGTATGCATTCTGAATACTATCGCCAAGATTAGCAAGAAATTGTTTTTGCGGGTTATCTAATGTTTGATTGATCGGAGAATTTTTGGCGTCTGCATTACTATAAGCTGAAACGTACAATTGTAACTTATTGCCGAAATTTGTTTCGTTAGCTACATACAGCATAGAGTTAAGGTAGTTTCTGTCTGCATATTCAAACTCAACCTGTATACGTTTATCTTTTGTGATCATTTGTTTGGGCGTAAAAGTTATTTCCGCCGTATTGTAGTTGATCACATAATCCTGGTCTTCGCCGCGCTGTAACTGAACACCATCGATAAATATTTTTTCTGTTCCGGCAAGTATCACAAAAAAAAGCTCATTATTATTCCCCTGCAAACGATAAGGCCCCTGGTTGCCTTCTATACCCTGGAAAATATTACGTGCAAATTTTCCTTTGGCAATAGCACCACTAACTGTTGTTTTATTTGTTACATTTCTAAAAGGATTAAACTGCTGTGTATAAGCAAGCCCCTGCAAACGTTTATAAAATTTAAGGAAGTAAGATTGGCTTTGCCTAAGGTCAATATCTCCAAGGCTTACTTCCCAATCCTTTTTCCTAAACTGAAGCAACACTCTGTCAAATTCATTCAACTGTTGTGTAGTACCATCAGGTTGAATAGGAATATTATTATCTGTAATGGCGGCGGCTATTTCAATGCTATCGCCGAGATAACCATTTAACTGAAGGTTAAATTGCGAATTAAGCACAGCATCCTGATTATTACCAAAACTTATGCTGCGGCCAAAACTGCCGCCATAGTTCACTTTGCCAAAATTGAAAAGTGCATTTTCATTTGCGCTTTTAAGGCTGGCGTCATATTGGGGCGCAGCTATAAAATTATTTCTGATACTGTCGAATGAATAACGTTTTACAACCTGGTTCAACTTAAAAGGAAAAACACGATAAGATATTTCTACACTATCGATAGTGGGCTTCTTTCTCCATGCAAGTGTTGCATTTATTAAGTCGATATAATAATAAGATGAATCGATACCTGCTGCATAAAACGTAGCTGGCACTATACTTAATGAATCCAGCTGCACCAGCCCTTGCGTGGCTATTTTTTTCTTCCGAAGTGAAGACGTTTGTGCATTTGCGTTATGATACGACAAAAGCAATAGTAGAACAGGTATAATAATTGAGAACCGCAGTTAATTATCTTTTATTGATTAACAATTTTCGGGTAAAGTTTATTGCCCTGAAAATTTAAAGATAACCAGTTTAAACTGCTAACAAAGACAGTAATAGATTTGCATTTATTTATAACTTACCAACTCCGCGTGTAATTTTTTTGTCAAACCTTTTGCACCCAACTGCGTGTAACAAAAGCATACTTTCCATAGCGCAGATATATACGATGAAAACAGTGAATGCAGATTTTTGGAGAATTATTTTTGTTGCAAGCTTTTGACACCTTGTGGTAACGCCTGTTGTGTCACTCACTTGTGCGTTCTGAAAAGCAGGCTACGATGTGACAGGCAATAAGTATTTTATTGTTCACTTGTATTCTTCTGTACAAGTGTGCGACGCAACGGAAGCATTCAAAAAGTTATGCTGCCGGGTACAAAAAATTACTATTTATTTGTTATCGCTATTTACTTTCGGTTAATGCTTCTTTACGCACATGCCCCGGATCGGGCATATTTACATAGTTGGGTATTTCAAGATAAAAGGCAGTCCCTTCACCATGTGTAGAGTGAACAGAAATTTCTCCCCCAATGCGGGTAAGGGCCTCTTTAACAATGTATAAACCTATGCCAAGTCCATTAACCGTATTATTACTACGAAAGAACATTTTGAATATATTATTTAGGTGGTTATCGAGTATGCCCACGCCATTGTCTTCAATTTTGATAGTAGCTTTTTTATCATCTGCTTTAACTGTAACTTCTACTTTTGGATTTGGCTCTGATGGTTTCTGATATTTAACGGCGTTGGAAATAAGATTATCGATAATTACAGACATCCTGAATGCATCGTTCATAAAATCTCCGGGCTGATCTACATTTATACTATAAGTAATATCCGGGCGCTGCATTTTAAACAATTGTATACTTTCTTCAAGTAATACATTGAAATCGATCCTTGTATACTCCTGTTCCACCCGTATACTTTTATAATACTCAATAATCTTTTGTATGAAAGTATCCATCTTGTTCACGCAGGTCTCTATCATGCCGAGATAGCCGTTTGGATCCTGGACAGAGTTTTCCATTTTAGCAAGATTGAGAATACCCATGACTGAAGCAAGCGGAGAACGAAGATCATGAGAAGTGCTGTACACAAAACGATTCAGCTCATCGTTTGTTTTTTCAAGCTCACTTATTTTACGATTTAGTTTTTCACGGGTTATATATATTTCATAAGCATTTTGAATGGCGTTTTGCAGTTCAAATTCATCCCATGGTTTTTTTATATAGCGGTATATCTCTCCTTTATTTATAGCATCGATAATAGCTTCTGCATCTGTGTATCCTGTAAGCAAAATTCGGATAGGATGCGGGTGTGCTTTTCTAACGATCTGAAAAAATTCTACACCGGTTGATTGCGGCATACGCTGATCGGCAATGATAACCTGTATCTGTTCCTTATTTAATATGCCCATTCCTTCTGCAGGTGAATTGGCAAGAAATACTTTGTATTTACGCCTGAAAGTAGCCTGAAAGGATAAAAGGTTGTTACTCTCATCATCTATGAATAGCACTGATATTTTCTCGTCCTGTCGCATGATAAGTTTGGTGATTGTTTTAAGTAACCGGGTGAATGTACGGTAAAGTTAAAATAAATTCAGCTCCTTTTCCAGGTTCGGATTCCACTTCAATTTTACCATGGTGTTCTTCTATTATTTTAAATACAATGGCCATACCAAGGCCGGTGCCTACTCCCACAGATTTTGTGGTGAAGAAGGGCTCAAATATTTTATGCTTTACCTGTTCGTTCATTCCTATACCGCTATCTTTTATACGAACCTGCATCTTATTTCCTGGAACATCCACAGTAGATATTAATATCCATTCTTGCTCTTGCTTTACCTGCTTTTCGTCTATGGCCTGAATGGCGTTATTAATTATGTTCATGAAAACCTGATTCAGTTTTCCCGGAAAACATTCAATATCACCTTTGGCATTAAACTGTTTTTCTACACGAAGATAACCAGGCATACTGTTGCGTAATAATACCAGTGTGGAATTTAGGCCTTCATGCACATTAGCCACTTTTAATTCACCTTCATCCAGACGGCTAAATGTTCGCAGACCTCTTACAATTTCTGCAGTGCGTTCTGCCCCTTCTTCTATGCCTTTTATTAATTGCCTTATTTCTTTTTTGACAAATTCCATATCTATCTCTTCCTGTTTCCTGTCTACTTCCTGCAATAATGAGGGAATGATTTCTTTGTTAGCATTGTGCAATTTTCTGTACATGGCTACTACTTCAAAAACATCATCAATATCAAGATTTAAAGGTTTGATATTTGATTTAACAAAGTTGATAGGATTATTTATTTCGTGTGCAATTCCAGCAGTAAGCTGACCAAGAGAGGCCATTTTCTCTGCTTCCACCAATTGCGTTTGTGCGTCCTTAAGTTCAGCAAGGGTATGGTTAAGCTGCATATTAGTACTAACCAATTCGTTTGTACGTTCTGTAACTTTTTGTTCAAGTACAACATTCTGTTCTTTAATAAGTGTTTCATTCTCCCTTGATATTTTAAGTGCATAAACCTGCGATTCCTGCTTTTCTTTTCGCAAAGAATTTATCCTGTCGGCCAAAGCAGTCGATAGAAATATAGCCTCAATTGCAGATCCAAGGTATAATACATATGTACTAAATGTTGTATAAGGTACAATACCAATATTGCGTAATGAAATTACAATAACCCCTGCAAGGAATGCTGTCCAGGCAATAAGATAAAAATAGGCAGGTTTATACCCTTTTCTTCCTATGAGGAAAGAAATTAAAATAAGTAGCACACCACCTGCAAGTTGTGCATAATCTATAACCTTATACCCTAATTGATTATTGCCGGAAATGGTGGCTATAATTGCAACAAAAAAAAGAAAAATAACAATTGAAAAAAGAAAAACAAAGGTCTTGTAATAATACGCTATACGCAGGAAGAAAATTGCAAAGAGTATACCCGTAATACCTGCGGTACATGAAGTGAGCAGCAACATATACCTGTTTACATCAGGATGGGAAGGCCAGAAATAAGTGTACCCGTAACCGGAAACGGTAACCTGTGCAAAACCCAGGAAGAATAAATAAATTACATAAAAAAGATAGCTAAGATCTTTGGTTGAAATAAGCAGGAATATGTTATAAAGTAATAAGGATAAAATAATACCAAAATAAAGCCCGAAAATAAGGTTGCCTGAATTTATTGATTCATCGAGAGATGTTGTGTCTTTAATGAACATTGGTAAAAACAGGGGATGATAACTTTTAATTTTCAGGTAATAGATTCCTGTATCCGAAGGCGGTAGTCTAAGTCTAAATGCAAATGCTCTTTTTTGCGCTTGTAACTCTGGCTTAATGCTATTTCCTGCACGCTGAATTAGTACAAGTTTATTATCAATCTTTCTATAAAGTGAAATTTCAGAAATATTAGAATACTGTATGTCAAGGAAAAGATCCTGGTGTTGTGTAGCATTTAAAACTGAAAAATTAAGCCAGCTTGTTCCATCCTTAACATCCATTTTAGGTATGTCCTTTTTTTGAAGCTTAAATGCTGTATCATCATTTGTTATGTTAGATTCATTGAAGCGGGATTCTTTATCAACCAACAAATAAAGATATTTACCGATAGGAGTTGAATTCGAAGCAGTCGTTGCAACGAAAATTTTATTTTTATTGAAAGCGTAAGAATAGAGTGAGCAATTAATAAAAGCGAAAGTAATTAGAACAACTTTCAGCGTTTTGGTTATTGACCTTATTTCGTTCATCAAAAAAAATTGAATGGTTTTTAAAGGTAAAGGCATCAAAATCAAATTGCCAATTAATTGGATTTTATTTTTTACAACCCTATTTCGTTTGCAGTGTGTAATTATTTTTCAACAATCTAACTAATGTAGCCATACATTTATATGCATAACACGCAATGTATTATAATTTTAGTATTTAAACCGAGCTGTTGGTTTTAAAAAAAGATAAAAGAATTATTATAAGGAAAAGGCACAGAAACAAAACTACTCTAAGAAGCCCTGTTATAATATCGCATCTTAAATTCATTGACATCAGTGTTAGGCAGGCTTAAATTATAATGTACATTTACACTGATATTCTTTTTAAAAGGCGAGGTTTCTGCCATGGAGGATGCAGGATTTTGCCGCAGGTAAAGCATTTTTTGCCTTTCTCTTGGATGCGCTTTTGAAAGTTCACCTACATCATCAAGAAAAACTGCCGTAGCCAGCAGGTCGAGTTTTGGGTAATAAAAAGTACCATTGTTACCTACTTCCGTAAACACGCGGCTTCCTATCCATTGATTGAACCTTACAGTAGCTGGTGAACAAAGCGAAAAAAGCGAACTCATGCCAATCTGTTCGGCAATTACAACCGCAGCTCTTGAAGGAAATAGACTTCCAATACCCAAACCTGCAACCTCAACAGAATTCCACAAGCCACATAACTCACCGGTTCCGTTCATACTGTAATAACGTACATAATCAAGTATAGTAGGATCAAGTTTTGAAGTAGCTTGTTCGATAGGCAAAAGCATCGAGCCATCGGCAGCATGGATGCGTGCACCTCCGTAAAGCTTGCTTCCATCAAGAGTCTCCACAACAATCAGGAAAACTGAACTGCTTTGTATCCATTCTGCAGTAGAGGAGGTTACTTTGTATATGCCGTGATTTTCCAATACCTTCTTATGTCCTTCATAAAACTTAAGACAGGTCTCAAAATCATCTGTTGCCCGGAATGCTCTTATTCTCAATTCAGTTTCCATCGATTGAAGGTGTGCTCAGTTTTTGGCTACAACAAAATAAAATTTAAAATAATCGCAATTATACACAAAATATGAACAAATTTATCGTTAGATAGTATATAAAATAGCAATGGTTACTTTAATTTGCATAAATATCGTAAAATATTTACCCCTCCAATATGATTAATGTATTATATATAGATGATGAACCACACAATCTTCTTTCCTTCAAAGCCTCTTTCAGAAGAGAGTTCTGCGTATTTACCGCAGAATCAGCAGAAGAAGGAAGAAAGATTCTGGAAAAAATCGAAATACATGTTATCCTTAGTGATCAGCGTATGCCAGGTATGTCAGGCATCGAGTTTTTTGAATCAATTCTTGAATCCTTTCCCTCCCCTATTCGCATTCTTATTACTGGCTACACAGACATAAATGCGGTTATTGATGCTATTAACCGTGGACAAGTTTACAAATATCTTACCAAACCATGGAATGAAAATGATATAAGAATTTTTGTAGATAAAGCGTATGAAGTTTATAAATTACGAAAAGAGAACTATGAATTAACTCATAAACTTCTTGATGCCAATGATAAATTAGAGTTTTTAGCAAGGCAGAACCTGTTGTCCTGATTTTTACTGCCCCACTGTCAGTTTTCCACCACTTGTTCGTCTAAACACTAAAAGTGCATGTCAAATAAACCTGTTATTTGTTTTGGATTTAAATTTGCACTTTACAAACAGTAAATCATTAATCATAAAAAATAAAATTATGGCTTTAGAATTCACAGATGCAAATTTCCAGACTTCGGTTTTGGACAGTGATAAATTAACCGTGATAGATTTCTGGGCTGAGTGGTGTGGTCCCTGCCGTGCGATTGGTCCTGTAATTGAAGAACTATCCAAAGAATATAATGGAAAGGTTAATATTGGTAAGCTTAATGTTGACCATAACCCCAACGTAAGTATTAACTATGGCATTACTTCTATACCCGCAATACTTTTCATTAAAGGTGGAAAGGTTGTAGACAAACAGATTGGTGCAGTGCCAAGGTCAATCATCGAAAAAAAGATACAGTCTCACATATAAGCTAAAAGTATCTCACTCATTAAGAGCAGGCTTTACAGCCTGCTTTTTTTTGCTATTTACCCACCTGTGGATCATTAATGAGGCTCTGTTGCGTCGCACATTGCGGCGCTTTATTCTTTATGGAACACTTAATACAGTTTTTTAACTGAGTGACAAATGATATCCACATATAATAATTCTTCCTGCTCATCAGGGAAAAAATAGTACAAGAGTGCGACGCAAGAGGCGATGCCATACTAATATAAAGCCTGGCTTCGTACTATTCATTATTCACTCAATTGTCATACAAATTAAATTTTTTAAAAAAAGTTAATTAAACGTTTGTTTAATTTAAACATTTGTTTAAACTTTACAGCGGATTCTTGAAACCGATTAATTATGACAGACAAAAAAGAACATATTATTAACCATGCGGTGGAGCTTTTTGCAGAGAAAGGTTTTGAAGGTACCTCTATAAGAGACCTTGCAGCCAGAGCAGAAGTAAATGTAGCCATGGTGAATTATTATTTTGGATCGAAAGAAAAATTGTTTGAAGCAATGGTTCAGCACAAGGCTGCTTATCTGAAGGGAATTATAGAGGAATTATCAAAAGATAATTCATTAACTGAAATAGAAAAACTTGACCGTATAATAGAAAGCTATGTAAACAAGATGTTTAACAACAGACTTTTTCACCGCGTTATTCACCAAGAATTACTGCTTCATCAGCGGGAGAGTCTTCAGGACAGCATTATAAATATAGTATCACCCAATGCGGTCGCTATTAAAAATATTATTGAAACAGGTATAAGAAAAGGAGTGTTTAGAAAAATAGATCCGCCACTTTTAATTGCATCGCTCTTCGGAACATTCAACCAGGTTTTGTTATCAAAGAAAATGTGCAATAAACTATTAGACAAAAATCCAGACTATATTCCTTATGAGGATCCGAAATTCAAAAAAAGACTTATCGATCATTTAAAAGATCTTTTACACACATACTTATTGAAAAACTAACCACTACACAATACTTAGAAATTATGGAACAACAGGAATTATCACAGAAAAAAAAAGGATCAATTATTCGCATTATTGTACTGGCAGTTGTGCTGATTACCGGGGGCATAATTGCTTATTCAAAAATCTCTTTTGCGATGGCGCATGAAACAACAGACAATGCACAGGTAGAAACACAGATTGCACCAGTATTACCACGCATCTCAGGCTATATAAAAGAAATTACCGTACAGGATTATGACTCTGTAAAAACAGGTCAGCTTGTAGCAACAATTGATGATGATGAGTTACAGGTACAATTATTACAAATGCAGGCTGATTATAAAGCGGCAGAAGCCGATATACTTAATGCAAAAGCTGCATTGAACAATGCACAGGTTTCACTAAGAGTGAATAAAGGGAATATTACTTTAAACGAAGTAAAACAACAACAGGCCAAAGAAGATTATGAGCGTAATCAAAAACTTTTTGCAGACCAGGCTATTACCAAAAAACAGTTAGATGACAGCCGTTATGCAATGGAAGTAGCCAACCAGCAGGTTAACAACAGCGGAAGTGATCTTACCGCGGCAGATAGCAGATTATCCGTCTTAAGTGCATCTATACAAAAAGCACAAGCTGCATTAGAGATAAAGCGGGCAGCTATAGAGCAACAAAAATTAAAGATATCCTACTCTAAAGTATATGCGCCACAATCTGGCAAACTTGGAAAGAAAAATGTAACGGCAGGTCAATATGTTCAGGCCGGAACACCATTATTCTCTATTGTAAATGACAGCACATATTGGATCGTTGCAAACTTCAAAGAAACACAGATCAAAAAATTTCATCCCGGTATGCCGGTTGAAATTGCTTTAGATGCATATACTGATTTAAAGCTAACCGGCACAATCGAAAGCCTTAGCGATGCAACAGGTGCAAAATTTTCTTTACTTCCTCCTGATAATGCAAGTGGCAACTTTGTAAAGGTTACGCAGCGCGTACCGGTAAAGATCGCCATTAATGACATTACCAAATACAAAGAAATATTGAGGGCAGGCCTCAGTGCAGAGATTACTATTAATACAAAATAAAGCGTCATGGCCGCGAAAGGTTTAGCTAAATTTATTATCGTTATTACAACGGTATCCGCTGCCATTATGGAGTTAATTGATACCTCCATTGTAAATGTAGCGCTTACTGATATGAGTGGCAGCCTTGGTGTAAGCATCGAAGATATAAGCTGGGTTATTACGGCTTATGCCATTGCCAATGTAATCATCATACCGCTTACAGGTTTTCTGGCAGAATATTTTGGAAGAAAGAATTATTACATCGCTTCCATGATCATCTTCACCATTGCTTCTTACATGTGTGGAGACTCAACAACATTGATAGAACTTGTTATGTGGCGGTTTATACAAGGTGTGGGTGGTGGTGCTTTATTATCCACATCTCAGGCTATTTTATTTGATGCCTTTAAACCAGAAGACAGACCTGTAGCATCTGGTTTGTTTGGTATGGGCCTTGTGCTCGGGCCAACATTAGGGCCAACGCTTGGCGGGTATATTATGGATAATTACCAATGGCCCTTGATCTTTATGATAAATATTCCTATTGGCATTATAGCAACTATGCTTGCCTTTTCATTCATTGACAAAAAAGAAGGGGAAGGCAAACACAAAAAAGGAATGCACATTGATTACAATGGAATACTTCTATTGATCGTAGGAATTGGATGTTTACAATATGTACTCGAAAGAGGGGAAGCAGAAGACTGGTTCAGCAGCAACACTATAAGAATCTGCGCCATACTTGCTTTCGTTGGTTTGGTAAGTTTTATATGGTATGAATTATCAATCAAAAAACCTGCGGTAAACCTACGTGTACTCAATAACCGCAACCTTGCATTTACAACCATATTCACTTTTGTAGTGGGCTTCGGATTATATACATCTGTCTTTGTCTTTCCTGTTTTAGCGCAACGCGTTTTAGGTTATACCCCTTACGAAACTGGTTTAACATTACTTGCGCCTACAATGATCACTGTCATCATGATGCCCATCATTGGAAAAACAATGAGTAAGGGGTATTCTCCAATTCCATTTGTAGTAACAGGCTTTATTTTCTTTGCAGCTTATTGCTGGTACAGTGCAAAAGTTAGCCCTGATGTAAACCGCTGGGATTTCTTTTTTCCGCTGGCATTACGTGCTCTTTGCTTAAGCCTTGTTCAATTACCGCTCATTAACCAGGCCGTTGCCGGCTTGCAACCAAAAGACTATGCGGCAGGCATTTCATTAAACAACATGACAAGACAATTAGGTGGCGCTTTTGGTATAGCCATTGCCAACAATTACGTTGCACAGCATTATGCACAGCATAAAACTGATATGATATCGAATCTTGCAGAAGGCAGTGCTCAGCTCTCCGGTCGCGTTGCTACATTAACACATGGTTTCATAGCAGGTGGAAGCGACTCTGCAAGTGCTGTTACAAAAGCATACACCATCATCAATGCAGCTGCAGACAAACAGGCATACTATCTTTCTTATTTAGATACTTTCAGATTGATAACTGTTTTTTTTATAGCTGTTATTCCATTGGTAGCATTTTTAAGAGTAAAGAAAAAATCACCACTAGATCTTGCAGCGGCAAAAGCAGCTGTTGCAGAAGCACATTAATTTATTTATGAGCCAACCAGCAGTACATATATTTAGCTTTCGTTGCGTCGCACACTTATACGTTCACATCATTAAGCAACAGTTCAACAGTATAATTTTTTCCATGAACTTTAAATAAATAAAAGATCAACCAAAATAAATATGAAAAAGATTTTCTTCATAACCTTATTGACAATATCTGCTGCCGCACTACATGCACAGGTACAAACAAACAACCAGCTCAAAACACTCATTAATCAGTCATTCAGTTATTTTCCAAAAATTAAAGAAGCAGAGAATGGAATAAGCACTGCACAGGAAAAACTGGAGATTGCTCAAACCAATATGCCAACTGTTGAAGGAACCATAAGCTACAACTTTGTGCAGCCTAAAATAACATTACCATTTCCAATAAATGGTGAAGTAAAAGATTTCCAGTTTGCACCGGTACATAATGTTAATGCAAATGCAGGAGCTAATTATTTGTTGTTTGATTTCGGCAGAATAAAAGCCAATGTAGAAAAAGCAAAAACAGATCTTAAATATGCACAGCATAATGTTGATTACGCAAAAAGCCAGCTGGCAAACCAGGTTGCTATCATTTATTATAATATTATTTATTTTCAAAGAGCCATACAAATAGAGGATAGCGTATTGGCTTACTTAAATGAGAACAAAAGGATCATTGATAGTAAACTAAGAAACGGAGATGCAATACGTATAGATCTTTTGAACGTACAATCTAGTATTGATGCAGAAGAAAACAGGAAAGTTGATCTGCAAAACAGCCTGCAGAAACAACTTAACCTATTGTCTTACACTACAGGTAATATAACTGCCACAGGAACCGCATTCGATTTTGATGTAACACTAAAAGATGCGCTGTCTGCCATGAATGATGCACAAACAAACAACCTGGAATATGTATTGGCAAAAGACAAGATACAACAGGCGCAATCAGATCTTGCAGTAATTAAATCAAATGATAAACCTTCCGTAAGCCTTGGCGCCAATGCCGGTTTAAAGAATGGCTATGTGCCCAATGTTAATGAAATAAGATTCAACTATGCGGCAGGTGCAACATTAAAAATACCCATTTATGATGGTGGCAAAACAAAACGGCAAACAAAGCTTGCAGAGACAATCGTAAAACAAAATGAATTATCAGTAGCAACACTTGATAATGCTTTCAAAAAAGATATTCAACAGGCCCTTACAGATCTTAACAGCAACATGGAAAGAATTAAGAACACTGCCGGCCAAATAGGCCAGGCAAAAGCTGCTGAAGACCTTGCTACCAGCCGTTACCAAAACGGTGTGGGTACTAATCTTGAAATTACCAATGCAAGCACCAACAGGCAGCGTGCAGAATTTACAAGATTACAATATGAGTACCAGTTATGTTTAGCTAAAGTGGAATTAGCAAGATTACTTGGCTATCAATATTGGTAATGTTTAACAACAGAAATACAAAGACGCAGAGAAATATCATATAGATGCTTTCTCTGTTACTCCGTCTTTGCGCCATAAATTATGTTGCATCAAACCACACTGCCGTATTATCATTAGGGTGTGCGTTGTAATTAATAAATAACTCTTCACCTTTTTTAATTTTGCGTACTGTGCGTATCGTTACAAGCCTGTGTTCAAAATCCATTTCATACTCGCAGTTAGATTGATAAGCATGATTATACAACGATACATATCCTAATGCAAAACATCCCTGCTTTCTTGTTTTACCCCACTCAAAAATGTAGCTGAACAATTTTGTTTTTTCTATAATGGCGCGCTCTGAAGCACTTATCACCAGCACAGGAGATATCTCAATAATGGTATTGGAAGGAATGCTTTTAGAAGTAAAAACACCACGCCCTCTTTTATCAGAAGGTGCAACAACTAAATAAGGTGACATCATACAGCGAAAGATAATGATGCTTTGCGAAACTAAGAAATTTTACAGGCTGTAATAATTTCGTTTATCTTGTTTTATCTGATGAAACAAGCACCATTTGTACAAGAATGCGACGCAACGAAAGTTTAACAGAAAGGTTTTGCCGGGTACATAAAAAATTAATAGTTATACAAAACCTGTTTCACAACATCATTTGTTAATTTGCACGTATGAGTTTTGAAATAGAAGAATTGCCTTTGGCCGAGCAGTTTGAACAACTGATACAACGCGGCGATAAACTGGCCATTGCTGAGTTTTTGAATGACCAGAACATCAGCGATGTGGCAGAACTCATTAATGAATATCCGGATTATGAAGCACAGATAATTGCCAACATGGCTATACACCGAGCTGCCAGTGTGTTTAAGATACTTGATATTACAGAACAACGACGTATAGTAAAAGAACTGCCCCCCTTTAAAACTGCAGAACTTTTAAATGAATTACCCGCCGATGACCGCACAGATTTTTTGGAAGAATTACCCAAAGAAGTAATTCGTGATCTTATAAAATTGATTGACCCGGAAGAAAGAAAAATAACGCTGTCGCTTTTAGGTTACCCGGAAGATAGTGTAGGACGATTGATGACACCTGATTATGTTTATGTGTATGAACACAACACAGTAGATGAGGCGTTATCTGTAATAAGAAAAGTTGCCAAGAGCAGTGAGACCGTTGATGTGATCTATATCATTAACGAAAAAGGCGAACTGGTTGATGACGTGAAATTACGCGACATTATTATTGCTGCAACGGATAAAAAAATGGGCGAACTGCTTGATGGGCGGGTAGTGGCATTAAATGTAAACGATGACCAGGAGCATGCAAGCCAGGTATTTAAAATGAATAACCGTGTGGCTTTGCCGGTTACAGATGACAATAACATCCTGCTAGGTATTGTAACCATAGATGATATGTTGTGGGTAGCTAACGAAGAGTTTAGCGAAGACATGCAGAAGATGGGTGGTACGGAAGCATTGGAAGAACCTTATCTTGAAACACCTTTTTTTAAACTCATAAAAAAACGTGTAGGCTGGCTCATCGTTTTGTTCATTGGTGAAATGCTTACAGCAACAGCCATGGCATACTTCAGCGATGAGCTTGCAAAAGCAATTGTGCTTTCCATTTTTGTACCACTTATCATGAGCAGTGGCGGTAACAGTGGCTCGCAGGCATCTACATTAATTATACAGGCAATGGCTGTAGGTGAAGTATCGCTTTCAGATTGGTGGCGTGTTTTGCGCCGCGAATTATTAAGTGGTCTTACACTTGGCAGTATTTTAGGCAGCATAGGATTCCTGCGCATATGTCTGTGGCACTTCCTGATGCAGCATGGCGTAATACAGGATCTCTATGGCCCACACTGGCTGCTGGTGGGCTTTTCAGTTGGCTTCTCTTTAATAGGAGTAGTGCTTTGGGGAACATTAAGTGGTTCCATGTTGCCCATCATTTTAAAAAAATTAGGAGCGGACCCTGCAGCTTCTTCGGCACCATTCGTTGCAACACTTGTAGATGTTACCGGTCTTGTTATTTATTTTAGTGTTGCGTTTATCTTCCTGAAGGGTATTTTACTGTAGTGTGTTGCCAAAACTTTTTGAGCCCGGCACTTGTCTTCTATGGCATCGCCTGTTGCGTCGCACTCTTGTACATTCAAACCAATATTTAATGTTGACGATTGTTTTCATTTGCAGTGTCTAATATCCAAGGATGTATAATTGTAGCATAAGTTCTACACATTCAATTACCAATGTCTTATTAGTACACCGAATTTTCCAATAAAAATTATTTTTAATTATTATAGTACTTATCTTTCCTAAAAAAACTTTTGATCCTTTTAAAATTTTTGCAATGAAAAAAATCTACGTATTGCTGCTGCTAATCTTTGCTGTTACAGTTATTAATGCCCAGACCTTTTATCAAAACAACATTTCCTTAAAAAAGTTACCGCTTGCCTGGAGCGGAGGTGCGCCTTACATCGTAAAACAAACTGCAGATAGTGGATTTATTTTTTGCGGGCTTTACAATGCCGGTAGCACCAATAACATTTTCTTTATCAAGATGGATAAAACTTCCACAACTCAGTGGTCATTTGGCTTAACTATTGCAAATACACCCATTCCTTACGCTCTTATTCAATCTAAAGATGGGGGCTTTGTTTTAGTTGGTTCATATGCTGATGGCGCTTCAAGTACGGCAGCTTTTGTATTAAAGCTGAATAGCAGTGGCACATTGCTTTGGCAAAAATTTTTAAAGGGTCAGGCACTTACTTCTGCTTATAGTGTTTCTGAAGATAACATGGGAAATGTTTTTGTGGCCGGAAAGTCAGATGCAGGTTCTGGTGGTGCGTCTTATTGCTGGACAACCCAAATAGCAAAAAACGGAACCATTTTGTTAAATAAAGTGTATCAGCTTACCGGCTATGATACTTACGAAACTCAAGTATTAAGTACAACAGCAAAAGGTTTTGCAATTATCGGTACGGCTGGCACCAATTCTTTTGTAATGAAAGTAGATTCACTTGGTGTTCCAACTTGGACAAAGCTCATCAACGAAGACCTTACAGCATTCAGAATGGATATTAGTGAATCAAAGAATAAAGAACTCACTATAGCTGCATCAAGAAGTACTGACGCACTGGCTTTTAAACTTGATAAAAAGGGTAATATAAAATGGTCAAAGTCTATTGCAGGTTCAGGCGGTGTTGATGTAAATGATCTTGTTCAATTATCTTCAGGCAACTTTATTCTTGCAACAGTTGTAAGTGGCTCTCCTAACGAGATAAATGTTTTAAGACTTGATAACACAACAGGAGGCTTATTGGCTGCCAAGAATTTGAAAACAACAACAGGATCAACGTTTAATTTTTTAAGCAAGCCTATGGGAACAGAATACACGCTTAGTGGGTGGGATGCTTCTGCAGGTACAAATTATATAAGTGTTTCCAATTTGGATACCAGCCTTCAAAACTGCACTGATAATGCTGCATCTTTTACGGTTGCAGATTATACTTTTACGTCTTCAACAATTACTTCTACTACACTTTCTCCGCTTACAGAACCTGTTGCTACTTTCTCCAGAGTTTCCTGGGTAAATCCAGCAACAGTTGATACTGCATGTTCAGAAATTATATTGCCACTTAATCTTATTCGTTTCACACTTGCTAAAAATGGCAATTCCAACCTTCTATCATGGTCTACAGCCCAGGAAATTAATACTTCATATTTCGAAGTTCAGAGAGGTATAAATAATACATCTTTCGCAGCTATTGGCAAAGTATTGGCAGCGAATAAACAAACGCAAAACAACTACCAGTTTGCAGATATAAAACCATTAAATGGTACCAACTACTACAGGCTTAAGATCGTGGATGCAGATGGGAAATTTACTTACAGCCCGATTTTGATTTCTTCGAATAATAAACTTACAGACATTGCCGTGTATCCCAATCCTGTAAAAGACAGGATCGTTTTGAACATTAACAGTAAAGTAAAAACCACTTTTAATGTAACAGTCACTGACATGCAGGGACGTACTATTTTAAGAAACGTTATTTCTGTTGATGAAGGTATTTCACAGAGAGAATTAAACGCTACAGCTTTAAAACAAGGAACTTATTTTGTAAGATTAGAAAATACAGATGGCTCACAGATCATCAAGATAATAAAGTAAGCCCCCATATTGTTTATTGAAAAGCCGCCGTTATTTATCGGCGGCTTTTATTTTATTATAGTTCAGCCCATACCTTTTTTGCAAATTGTTCAAGAGAAGGATCTCTCGCTCCCATCAACAGTAGTACACAATCATCTGTAAAATGAGAACGGACTTCCTCCAAAAAAGTATTTCTGTTGTCTGCAAAGAATGCAGCTTTGTTCATCGACTTAAGATCATTAATAAGATCGCGGGCAGAAATATCTTTTGTAGCAGTGCCTCCTGCATAAAAAATTTCACTCATCCATATCTCATCTGCAGGTCTTAATACGGTTGCAATCTCTTCAACAAAATCTTTGTGCAGGAATCTTGTAGGTGCATAGCCATGTGGCTGAAACCAAGCAATAACTTTTGGCGCAATATATTGACATGCCTGTATAGATGCAGCGCATTTAGCAGGGTTATGCGCATAATCATCAATAAGCCAAACACCATGCTTGTTACCGAATACCTGGTGTCTCCGGTAAATACCTTCATATTGATGTAAGGCTGCTGCACAAACAGAAAGGTCAACACCAATTTGATTAGCTACAGTTGTCGCAGCCAAAGCATTTTCCATGCTGTGCTTGCCAACCTGGTTCAAAGAAAATGGCACATCATTTATTGTAAAAGAAATGCGTAGTCCCTCTTGCTTAAAGTTTTTTGCGATGAAGCCTGCACCTGAATTTTCATCAATAGAAAAATCATGCTTACTGTCTTTTGATAATCGCTTTGCTAAACCATGCGATTGATTAACTATGAATAGTCCCTCTGTATTATTCCTAAATACCTCAAATACTTTCATCAGTTCATCAATCTCTTTGTGATCTTTATCTATGTTTAGCAACAGCCCTATTTCTGGTTCATATGCTATTATTGAGCCATCACTTTCATCTGCTTCAATTACCAGCCAGTCTCCATCGTCTTTTTTTGCATTCCCGATCTTTCCTTCTTTTATTATATGCACCAATCCTGCACCACTTATAATTGAAGGTTGCAATCCCGCATACTCCAGTATTTGAAATAACATACCGGTTGTTGTGCTTTTACCCGATGTACCCCCTACAGCAATTGTTTTTTTACTCTTTGCTATTAATGCCAGTAATGCGGAACGTTTAATAATAGGTATGTTCAGTTGCTTTGCTTTCTGCACTTCTAAGACTGTATCTTCTATTGCAGTAGATACCACAACCAGTTCTGTTGCTTCTGTTATGCCAGATCCATCTTGTAAAAAACATCGTATTCCTTCTGCTTCCAGTTTTTCTTTCGTATCATTTTTTTCACCAGGTTGAAAATAGCGGTCGCTACCACTTACGTTGTAACCAGCCCCGGCAAGATATTGAGCTATGGCGCTCATTCCCGTGCCTGCAATACCTATAAAGAATACATTTTTAAAATCTGTGATTGAATTAATCATGGTGCGAATATATTTGAAAGAAAACGTAAATCCATGTATGACTGCGTTTGAAAACATCAATTACAATAGAGCGTGGCAGAATAAGAAGCGCAAGTGTTAGGTTCTTTAAATAGCGATTTACGAATAACAGCTTTTATTGTTCAGGAAGTACAAGTGTGCGACGCAACACAAGTTTAATGCATGTACTAATGTTTGGTAACACTAATCTTCATATAATCTTCACAAATATTTACAGGTAAATAAACGAACTTTATATCCACATTGTGTGTATAATAATAACACTTGAGATTCAATGATAATAAATTAAATTTGAAATGACAGAAAGTAAGCAGTGCGTCGAAAAAAATTTGAAAAACTTAAATTGAAAAACCATTGACTGAAACAATTATTAACCTCGAATCTGTAAACCCAATTGAGTTCTTTGGTGTAAACAACAGAAAGCTTGACCTCCTTAAAAGAAAGTTTCCTTTACTGAAAATTCTTTCGCGTGGTACGCAGATAAAATTGAGTGGCGCTCCCGAGCAAATCGAAACGGCCCGTGAAAAAATTGATCTTATCATTCAATACATGGAACGTAATGGCGACCTGAGCGAAAATTACTTTGAGCAAATACTTGGCGGCGACGATGCCGAAACGATTGATAATTTTAAAGAGCGTAATCCTAACGACATACTGGTTTTTGGACCTAACGGCAAAACAGTTCGTGCAAGAACTGCCAACCAGAAACGTATGGTTACTGCAAGCGACAAAAATGATATCGTATTCGCCATTGGTCCTGCCGGTACAGGTAAAACCTATACTGCTGTTGCACTTGCGGTAAGAGCGCTGAAAAACAAGATCATCAAAAAGATCATTCTTACAAGGCCTGCAGTAGAAGCTGGTGAGAGCCTTGGTTTTTTGCCTGGTGATCTTAAAGAAAAAATTGATCCTTATCTACGCCCATTGTATGATGCGCTCGATGATATGATACCGGCCGATAAACTGGGTTATTACATGAGCACACGTACCATAGAAATTGCACCACTTGCATACATGCGCGGACGTACATTGGATAATGCATTTATTATACTTGATGAAGCACAAAATGCAAACGACCTGCAATTAAAAATGTTTTTAACACGTATTGGTGCCAATGCAAAAGCAATCATCACTGGTGACCCAACTCAGATCGATTTGCCCCGCAACCAACGTAGCGGTTTGGAAAAAGCCTCACGTATATTGCAAAACATAGATGGCATAGCGCATATAGAACTTGATGAAGAAGATGTGGTACGTCATAAACTTGTAAAGGCTATTATCAAGGCGTATGAAAAAGAAAAGGAAAGAGATGGAGAGCCTTCTTATCACCGGCATTAATCAGCAATAAAGTTTATTAAAAGGCAGCGTTTGCTGCCTTTTTTATTTTTATTATTGGCGGCCATTTGTCTTTCATGGCATCGTCCCTTGTGTCACTCACTTGTACTGTAGTAAGCTTTATCAACTTTTATAAAAACATTTTATCAGCTAACCGTAATTTTGACTCATAACTTATTCAAATATGCTACGCATAAAATACTGCATTGCTTTTCTTTTTGTATTCGTGTTAAGCAGCTGCGGCAACGGTACTAATTACGTTAAAGCCGAAAATGCATTAGATGCTGGTCGCGAATTTATTGATGCCACACTCAAAGGAGATTTTGATAAGGCTTCTTTTTACATGGTGCAGGATCCCCGCAACAACGACTTATTGCTTAAGCAAAAAAATAGTTACACCACAAAATCCGAAGAGGAGAAAAAAGAATACCACGATGCTTCAATTACCATTTTTGAAGATGCCGTTTTAAATGATACAACACATATTATAAACTTCCAGAACTCCTATGATAAGATTGGGCGAAAAGTAAAAGTCATCTTACACAAAGAAAGTTGGCTCGTCGATTTTAAATATACTTTTGACGGTAACCTATAATTTTTAAACTACATGAATAGTTCTCTTAAAGCAATGATCATTGTTTTTGCTGGAAGTGGTTTTGGAGGTGTGGCCAGGTATGGAATGCAAACATGGTTACTAAGATTATATCCAGGTATATTTCCTATTGGTACATTCATCGTTAATTTATTCGGTTGCTTTTTAATAGGCTTGTTTTATTCAATTAGCGAGAAACATAATATACTTACACCGGAATGGCGAATAGCACTAACCACCGGTTTCTGCGGAGGTTTTACAACATTCTCAACATTTGCTTACGAAAATGTATTCCTGCTAAAGGCTGGTAATTACTCTACGCCTTTTTTATACATCGGAACAAGCGTAATACTTGGAATTGTAGGTGTTTTCGCAGGTATTTACCTGGTAAAATGGCTATAATATTTTTCAAACAATGATTTGCCTCATAGCTTTCTCGGCCTTAATAAAATTTTGACCGTACATTTGCGTTCTGTTTTAAATGCAATATTTTTTATAAAATAGTTGCTCTCTAACCAAAGCTTCTGCATGAAAAGAAAAAACATTTAAAAACCAAAAACACTACCCAACATTATGATGACGGTTTTACATCCATGGCATGGTGTTCATTATGGCGAGCAATCTCCAAGAACAGTAAATGCAGTAATTGAAATTTCCCAGGGTTCAAGATCTAAATATGAAATAGATAAGCCAACAGGGCTCTTGAGATTAGACAGGGTTATCTATTCTTCTTTCCACTACCCTACCAACTACGGTTTTATTCCGCAAACTTATGGCGATGATAAAGATCCTTTGGATATATTAGTTATTTCAAGCCAGGGTATAAGGCCATTGTGCATTGTAGAAGCAAAAGTAATAGGCGTAATGCAGATGATCGATGGTGGAGATGCAGATGATAAGATTATCGCAGTTGCAGCTAACGACCCGGGTGTAAACCATTGGAATAATATTGAAGAATTACCAAAACATTTCTTTAATGAGTTAAGGCATTTCTTTGAAGAGTATAAAACACTCGAGAATAAATCCGTTAGTGTAGAAGAATTTGGCGACAAAGCACAAGCTATGCAGATTATTGAAGAGGCAATTAAAGCTTATAGAGAGAAGTTTAGTAAGACTTAGTTCAAAAAAATACACCAAAGAAATTACGCTGTAATTAATCAAGTATTATTTTTACCAAAATTTCAAATACATGGAAGCTAAAAGATCAGCAGGAAAATATTGGATATATTTCTTTTTATGGCTTGCCCTTATAATTACAATGCTTGTAATGCCAGGTGCAAGGCCTTTTTTCTGGTTAGCATTGCCAGGCGTTTGCACACAATTCTCACTCGCAATGAATATTATCTAGATTTTTTTTAGCCAGGCCTACCATTACTATTTAGCGTCCGTTGCGTCGCACTCTTGTACATTCTAATCTTTACTGAGCAGATAAAATAAAAAAGACTGAAATATTCAGTCTTTTTTATTTTAGTGCTTTGCAGCTTAGAAATATGTCATTGTTATTAAGGAAAAATGCTTTCGCTTTAGTGCAGGGAGCTTTTGCATCAAGGTAAGAGCACATTGCTCAATAGTAAGATGCAATTGTTTTACAGCAACATATCATTGTTTCATTGTAAGCTGAAATTGTTTTATTGTAAGGACCTTTTGCTTTACTGCAAGATGCCTTTGTTTTACCGCAACATGCCTTTGTTTCAGTGAAAGAGTCAATTACTATTCAGTAAAATGCTTTTACTTAACAGGAAGATGCATTGTTTCACAGAAAGACTTATTATTACGGATGAAGGTGATTTTGTTTCTTAAAGGAACCCTGACCTAATGGGAAAAAATAAAAAAGCCCCGTAGAAAACTACGAGGCTCAATAAGAATGGCGGCTACCTACTCTCCCACATTGTTGTGCAGTACCATCGGCCATGGGGGACTTAACTACTCTGTTCGGAATGGGAAGAGGTGAACACCCCCGGAATAACCACCATAAAGAGGTTACCGGTTTTTACGGTATAATAATTTACATATTGGGATTGCTTTCTAATCAGGTATCAAAAATAAAATTAAAGCTTACGGGCAATTAGTACTACTCGGCTAACGTGTTACCACATTTACACCTGTAGCCTATCAACGTCATAGTCTTTGACGACCCTTAAAAGTAAACTCATCTTGTGGAAGGTTTCACGCTTAGATGCTTTCAGCGTTTATCCTGGCCGTACATAGCTACTCTGCATTGCAGTTGGCACCACAACAGATACACCAGCGGTACGTACGCTCCGGTCCTCTCGTACTAAGAGCATGTCCACTCAATTTACTTGCGCCCACCACAGATAGGGACCGAACTGTCTTGCGACGTTCTGAACCCAGTTCACGTGCCACTTTAATCGGCGAACAGCCGAACCCTTGGGACCTTCTCCAGCCCCAGGATGTGACGAACCGACATCGAGGTGCCAAACCTTACCGTCGATATGAGCTCTTGGGTAAGATCAGCCTGTTATCCCCGGAGTACCTTTTATCCTTTGAGCGATGACCCTTCCATGCAGAATCACCGGATCACTTTAGCCAGCTTTCGCTCCTGCTCGGCGTGTTTGCCTCACAGTCAAGCACCCTTATACTAATACGCTCTATGTACGATTACCAACCGTACTGAGGGTACCTTTGCGAGCCTCCGTTACTTTTTAGGAGGCGACCACCCCAGTCAAACTACCCACCATGCAATGTCCCCCGCAAGGGGTTAGGTTCTAAGCAACAAAAGGTTGGTATTTCAACGTTGACTCCACAATGCCTGGCGACACTGCTTCAAAGTCTCCCAACTATCCTACACATTTGTTGCTCAAAATCAATGCAAAGTTGTAGTGAAGGTTCACGGGGTCTTTCCGTCCCGTGGCGGGTAACCGGCATCTTCACCGATACTACAATTTCACCGGGCTCGTGGAAGAGACAGTGTTCAACTCATTAGACCATTCGTGCAGGTCGGAACTTACCCGACAAGGAATTTCGCTACCTTAGGACCGTTATAGTTACGGCCGCCGTTTACTGGGGCTTCAGTCAGAAGCTTTGGCTTGCGCCGAACATCCTTCCTTAACCTTCCAGCACCGGGCAGGTATCAGGCTCTATACGTCATCTTTCGATTTTGCAGGGCCCTGTGTTTTTGTTAAACAGTTGGTTGAACCAATTTACTGAGACCACATCACTGTGGTACGCTTTATCCCGAAGTTACAGCGTCAATTTGCCTAGTTCCTTTTCCACGGCTCACCCGAGCGCCTTAGAATACTCATCCCGTCTACCTGTGTCGGTTTGCGGTACTGGCCGCTATGCTCGCTTTTCTTGGAAGAACTTTCACCACTACGCTTTGCCCGAAGGCTCGGCTCAGCTA